>JBKDRW010000031.1:0-11125 GCA_046341255.1 Planctomycetota bacterium | reverse complement strand
TTATGGCGAACGCTGGGGACGACACTGGCTCGATCTGGTGCGGTATGCCACCAGCAACGGAGCCGATGAGAATCACGACCTGCCTAACTCATGGCGATATCGTGACTGGGTCGTGCGAATGATGAATCAGGACCTGCCGCTTGATCAGTTCATCATTCAGCAACTCGCGGGCGACCTTCTGCCCGTGCCTGCCGATGAACAACAAGCCGGTGATCTGCTGACTGCGACCGGCATGCTGGTGCTCGGGCCGAAGATGCTGGCGGAGCAGGACAAAGACAAGATGATGATCGACATCGTCGACGAACAGATCGACACCGTCAGCCGCACGATGCTGGGTCTGACCATCGGATGTGCTCGCTGCCACGATCACAAGTTCGATCCGATCGAAGCTCGCGATTATTACTCGCTGGCCGGTATCTTCTACAGTACCAAAACGATGGCGGATCGAGCGTTCGTCTCGAAGTGGATGGAACGGTCGTTGCCGTCGCAGGCCATTGCTGCTCAACGAGCCGAGCATCAGGCCAAGATCGACACGGCCAAGGCGGAGCTGGCTCAGATGCAGCCGGACAACGCTGAGGCCATCAAGCAGAAGCAGGCCGCGATTGAGCAGCTCGAAAAAGACATGCCGCAGTTTGTTCAGGTTATGGCGACGGAAGAAGGCGAGATCCATAATCTGCCGGTTCATATCAGAGGCAATCATCTGAAACCCGGTCCCGACAAGATCGACCGCGGCATGCCCGCGATCCTGACGAGCGTCCTGCCAGCTCCCGGGATCCCGGCAAATCAAAGTGGCCGCATGCAACTGGCCGAGTGGCTTGTGTCCAAAGACAACCCACTGACCGCGCGCGTGATGGCGAATCGCATCTGGATGTGGCACTTTGGCAGGCCGCTGATGAGAAGTCCGTCGAACTGGGGGCTGAAGGCCGAACCGCCAAGGCACCCGGAACTGCTCGACTGGCTGGCTCAGGATTTGATGCGAAACAACTGGTCTCTGAAGGCTATGCATCGCCGAATCCTGCTGTCATCCACATGGCAGATGAGCAGCCATGTTCGTCGCGATTATGCCGATCGTGATCCGGAGAACACTCTGCTGTGGCGTCAGAATCGACGTCGTCTGGAAGCAGAACCGGTGCGGGATTCCATCCTGTTTGTCGGCGGAGGTCTCGACTTGACCATCGGCGGCGCGGTGGGGGATGTGAACGCCAATCGTCGCGCGATCTACTTGCCAGTGAATCGAGCCGCCTTGTATGAGATGTTCTCTACGTTCGACTACGTCGAAACGGCCAACCACATCGAACAGCGGCCTGTGACAACGGTTCCGAATCAGGCTCTGTATCTGATGAACAACTCCGCGGTTCATGAGCAGTCGCGACGGCTGATTGAACAGCTTCCGACGACCGATCCTTCCGTGCCGCTGGATGATCTCGGTACCGTTGTGACAGGTCTATTCGAACGCTTGTATGCTCGTCAACCGGACAGCGACGAGATCTCTCGATCCATCGAGTTCCTCAAGCAAACCGAAACCGCCCTGCCCGACGTCACCGACCCGCGGGAACGCCGATTACAATCCTGGGCCGCGTTGTGTCGGACACTGATCGCGGGGAATGAGTTTCTCTTTGTTGAGTAACCTTGCCGGCCAGACCGAGCGCCAGCAAATTCCTGAAAATAATTGTGGTATCAACAACCAGCAAAGCGATCCCCTGTCCCTTCTCCCCTTCGTAAGGGGAGAAGGTTGCCGAAGGCCGGATGAAGGGTTCTTCTTTCGCTCACGATCTTGAATCGACCAACAATCCAACTCGCTTAATGACAAGACTTGTCATGACCCACCAACCCCTCAACCGACGTAACCTTCTTCACCGCTGCGGTGCCGGTTTCGGCGCGCTGGCGTTGAATGAGCTGTTGATGCGAACGGCATCGGCCGAACAGCCCGCTGCCAATCAGTCAGCCGCGGCGCCACAGAACCCGCTTGTCAGTCACCCGGGACATTTTCCTGCGCGGGCCAAACGAGTCATCTTTCTCTTCATGCACGGCGGTCCGTCGCATGTCGACACGTTTGACTACAAGCCCGAACTGATTCGACTCGACGGACAGCCGTTACCAATCGAAAAGCCGAGAATTCAGTTCGCACAAACCGGCAATCTGCTCCGCAGCCCGTGGAAATTTCGGCAGTACGGCGAATGCGGTGCGTGGGTCAGCGACCTGTTTCCGCACGTCGGACAATGTGTCGACGACATCACGTTCATCAAGTCCATCCACGGTTCGAATGAAGCCCACGGCGGCGCACTGCTGAAGATCAACACAGGCTCCGACACGTTTGTTCGACCCAGCATGGGTGCGTGGCTCAGCTATGGTCTGGGCACGGAGAACGAAAGTCTGCCGAGCTTCGTGACGATCAATCCAACACTCGGTCACGGCGGCGTTCGAAACTTCGGATCGGCGTTCCTGCCTCCGATTCATCAGGCCACTCGCATCGCCACATCACGACATGATGGCAAGACGACTGCTGAAATTCAGAACCTCACCCATCCACAGTCGAAAAGCGACGTGCAACTGCTGCAACTGGAATTGCTCAAAGATCTGAATCGCCATAAGCAACGAACTGCGGCACCACATTCTCCCGGCGCTGATCCGCTGTCGGCGGCTGTGGACGCGGAGATGAATGCTCGGATCGATTCGTTCGAGCTGGCGTTCAGGATGCAGACGGAAGCTCCTGAGATCTTCGATCTGTCCGGCGAAACCGAGGCGACTCGCAAGCTGTATGGCATCGACGAAGAACCGACGAGCAACTTCGGGACGCAATGCCTGTTGGCTCGGCGATTGTCAGAATCCGGCGTGCGATTTGTGCAGGTGTCGCATGCATATTGGGATCAGCATTCCGAACTGAAAGAAGACCACGGGCGCCTTGCGAAAGAAGTCGACAAGCCGATTGCGGGACTTCTGCGTGATCTTAAACAGCGAGGACTTCTGGAAGACACGCTGCTGATGTGGGGAGCAGAATTTGGTCGAACGCCGACGGCTCAAGGCAACAACGGCCGGGATCATAATCCGCATGCGTTCACGTACTGGATGGCAGGCGGCGGAGTAAAGTCCGGCTTCAGTTTCGGCGAATCGGATGACTTTGGTTTCTATGCAGCTCGGGACAAAGTCCACGTCCACGACCTGCACGCCACCATCCTGCACCTCCTCGGTCTCGACCACGAACGCCTCACCTTCCACTACGGCGGCCGCGATTTCCGACTCACCGATGTGGAAGGCCATGTGGTGAATCAGATTTTTGCGTGAACCGGCCCAGGCAACACAGCCAAAAAAGGAGACAGGAGCCGCAAGAATCACACATTTCGCAAATATTTAGAAGGCGGACTTACCTCCCCACCCCATATTCGACTACACTAAGACTGTGACCACTCCCCGGCCCAAGCGATCGCCTAAGCAGAGGAAGAACGATGAACGTTGCGTGTGAGTCCAAGCTCGCTCCGTCAGCTACTAGCCGTGTGTGGCGTGCGGTGGTTTGTTTTCTGTATCCCTTCCTATGCATCACGGTCCAATCATCAGCCGACGATCTGCAAGCAATCGGGACAAAGATTCGAGCTGCGAATCACGATTACTACGCATCAGTGAATACCCTGCATGCGGAGTTCACAATCGACACCAACCATTTTGGGCCCAGCCCTCTGGACATGCCTAAGGGAGTCATCACATGGCTCAGGGCCGGTCGAAAAGAACTGTTGCACACGGATCCTAATTACGACTATCGCAACGGTGATGCGAAAGTCTGGACCGCATGGAATGGGAAGGAGCGGGTGAGGCTGGCGTTCTTCAACCATGACAGGAATGCTGTTCATCAAGCTGCATACAGTGATGTTTTCCCCGAAGAAATAAGGGAATGCTGCGTTCCAGCAATTGCTCTTGGCTGGCGTCTGCGAGCTTTCTCACCTGGTGTTCTCAACGGGCAATCAATCGTTGCCCTGCTCGAGCAGGCAGACTCCAGTACGATTCGCAAAGAAACGGCACGCATCCTTGTCGGGCCTGACGAATACATCGAAGTGCCCGCCTATAAATGGCCTATCAAACGGGTTCTTCCTGAAATTCCAGGTGGATCGATACATACGCTGACTGTCTGGTTCGATCCTGAAAACAACTGGCTGCCTCGCATGTGGACCTACTATCCGGATCTCACGCCATCTGGTGAGTCACCGACAGATTCTCAGGCATTTTCTGCGGCAATTGGGGACTACATCGACGTGCCAGATCGCCTCACCGGCTCGTCTCGACGTTTTCCGAAAACCATGTACACCTACGGACTCGGATATCAGAAATGTGTGCTGCAAAGTGTATCAGTAAACGAACCCGTTCCTGACTCAGTCTTTGAGCCCGTTCTCACGCCTGGCGCTGAGATCATTCGGAACGAAGGAACCCGTCGCGAGGTACGGACAACTTTTGGCGGACCTGAGGGAGAAAAGATTCAGCAGGAACATCACGTGCGGGCGCTTGCGATTTTGAATCAAGAGGACCCGCAGCCCCCTTCGACATCGGCGTCCGAAGAGCCAATATCTGCGGGCGGGCCCACTGTGGATGCGTCGCCCCGAAACGAGCGATCCTCAACATGGCGGTGGATCACATTTCTAGCTTCAATCGTATGTGTTGTCGGTGCTCTGTGGTACCGGATACGATGCACGTAGTTGACCACGCTTATTGGAGAACTTATTCAATGGCTCGAATGTTCATTAGCTGCTGCCTATTACTTACCGGATATTTGGTCAGCGCGTCTGCGCCAGACGACCTTCATTCCATCTCTGATTTACACGCGATCCGAGGTGGTGAAGACATTTATTGTGCCATGCCCTACCCCATCCCGACTGGTGGCTGCATCGGCCAGTGCGCCCCTTGGGGCAATTATAACATGGCGCCACCCGGAATGCCGCCAATGCTTGTTCCAGTGTGGAGACGATGTCTCACAGCACAAGGCGATGACAAGTGCTGGCAAAGTCCGTCCATCACGACGACGCGTTGCATCAAAACGCAGACTCCGTGTCCTCCTGTGAATAGAGGGCTGTTTACGGACGCTCAGTGCGTGAACCAGGTGACGACCATCTTTAATCAGTGCGCACTTCAGTACGTCAAAGCCACTAGCGGCATCCAGCCCGGCGTGTCTTGCGTGGGGATGCCAACTGGCATGAAGTAAGCGAGTTGCGTATGAACAGAAAGGCTGCGAGCGAACGCTCTCCGCCTTTCTGCTGTTTCAGGTCGCCCGAGTGAAATCTAAACAGCGGCTTGGAAATACTCTCCTGTCGTGGAGGTAGTGAGACCAAAGATCCAGGAAGTCTGACCACCTGCTTCGGCGACATTTGTTGGGGCGTTCTCTGCAAAGCAGCTGCCGCAGTTCGCATCTGCCGATCCGTAGGATTTCCAGAATGATCACCTATCTCGGAACAATCCGCGTTTCCATGTTCGCCGCGATTCTGGCGACGATCGTTTCGAATTGTTGTGGCGCCGATGGCGAACGCCGATGTGGCGCTCGCAGTCTCCAGATTGTTCTCGAGGGCTATGGTATTGATGCCCCACTGAGCCAAATTGAAGGGGGACTGCCTCGCAGAGGTGAAGATGCGACGTTTGCTGAACTGGCCGAATTCGCAAGCAGGGAATTCGGCCTTTGCAGTTCCGCAGTATGTTGGACGAACGCCCCATTTCCCAATGCCCCGCCGGCCGTCATTCCTGTTGCCGGAAGTGAAGGTCGGCTCCATTTCGTGGCGGTGGTCCGTTGGGATGATGGGAAAGCGATCGTGCAGAATGATACTCACTTGCGTCCAATGAATGACTCGGACTTACGGACCCACGGCTGGGATGGTTCGGCTCTCCATTTCGCCCGTAGTCAGGCCGTCCTGGACAACATGGTGACCAGTGCTTCGTATTCGCGACGCCTTGCGGGTGGGGCTGCGGCTTTTTTCATTTTTGCGAGCATCGCCTTGGCTCTTCCACGTAGCTTTCTCCGAATGGTCATGCTCCCATTCTCTCGCTCTGCCAGAGAAGCGAGATGAAATTATGAAATACGCCATGAAAACCAAATTTCCGCACCGTGAGGGGTTTACCCTGATCGAAGTCTTGGTGGTGATTGGGCTGATCGGAATTCTGGTTTCGCTGTTACTCCCTGCCGTTCAATCTGCACGTGAACGCTCTCGAAACGCCTCATGCCAAAACAATCTTCGACAGATTGGTCTCGCGTTTCATCAATTCGAAAACACGTATGGGGCATTTCCGCCAGTTCGAAACCATACGACACGTGTGCCACGAAGCCTTGCCGATTTGTCGAGGCTCAATCCGAAATCAGCACATTTTGATCTCTTGCCGGGGCTGGAGCTCACCAACATCTACGAAAAAGTTGTTATTGAAGATGACCAGTGGAGCGGCAATGACCCGATGCAGAGCAGCAAGAACGAGATCCTTGTCGCAACGCGTTTACCGATCTTCGTTTGTCCCTCCGATTCTGTACCCGAAGGGGGCCTTAGTTATTTGATTTGCTTTGGCACCTCAAGTGGTGGAGAGTCAACGCCTGCACATCGTCCGCCGAACACGATTCTTCCGGGAGTGGGGGTCGGTGTTTACGCTGCAAGGATTACTGACGGTTTGTCCAACACGGTCGCCTTCGCTGAACGACTCACAGGGGACCACATCTCCGATGAGTACAACCCCGTCCGCGACTGGGCTTATGTGCCAAGTCTGTCGGATGCAATAAGCAATACTCCACCACTGCTCCCGGATAAGATCCGGAACCTCTGTCAGCGAGACGTCCGTCTAGGTCAGCCGCACGCTTCGTACAACAGCACGGGATGGCTTTTTGGTGTGTTTGGAGTCACGCAGTATAATCACGTCTTACCACCAAACTCTTCAATCGCTGATTGTGCCACTCCCGGTGGTGGAGTCGGCGCGTATTCGGCCAGAAGTCACCATCCTGAAGGCGTAAACTCCATGCTCGCAGATGGTTCGGTTCGGTTTTGGTCTGAATCTGTCGACACGTCGTTATGGCGGGCTGTGGGGACTATTGACGGCGGCGAAGCAACCGAGTAGCGCATCACGGGATGGACAAAATGGAGCACATGAAACACTACTTCGGCCTATATCTTCTGGTCGGTGCATGTTTAGGATGCAGGACCACCCCCCCAAAACTGACGATCGAGCCGCCGACAGTCACCGTTGCCTACTCATCAACAAAAGATCAACACGACGTTGAATTGACTCTAAGGAACAATGGCGACAAGCCCTTACAGATTTTGGGAGTACGCACCTCCTGCAGTTGTACAGTCGCAAATCTACCGCAAGATACCCTACTCGGGGCGCACGGCGCGACGAAGCTCACACTGAAGGTATCGCCTTCTATGTTTGGAAACAGTGAATCGACGATCACAGTAGTGACGGATTCGACGCTCCAACCGACGGTAGATTATCAAATCCGAATGACGGGCTCGGACCTTCCAATTCCGCATCTCCTTAGTCAGACGCAACAGATAGAGTTATCCGGCTACATAAGCGGAGAGTTGCTCACCGGTACGCTGGAAGTTCGCACGGTCGAGCGTTTGGGAACGGAATCCTGGATTACTGGCCTCGAATCAAATTCTGATGAGGTTAAAAGCCAACTTCGCACTCCTGTCGAAGAGGCCGACATGGGTGGCGGCTTCATTAGTCGGTGGTACGTTTTCGAAGTTTCTGCAAATTGCCCGGAAACAAACGTTTTCGATACGAAGCTCAATCTACAGTTCCGAGAGGCACATCCCAATCGACCTACCTCTTGCAGCCTGACTGTTTGTCGCCTCGAGAGAGTTCGATCTGTTCCGAGAGAACTGATCATCCCTTCGCTTGGAAACGACAATCCGTTGGATTTGCTCGTACTGTCTCCTGACCAAGAGCTGTTTTCCATTGTCTCTGTAGAACTCGTATCTGCCGAACAGAGGATCCCCCTTCAAAATCAACCCAACGAGCCATCAGCCGCCCATAAGCTTCAAATCGCCTATCCCACTTCCGCCCCAAGGCCGCTGAACACTCCAACTCATCTGGAGATCCAGACTTCGATTGATTCACTGCGACTCAAAGTTCCGATCGTCCAAGGGACCCAGTGACTCGCGAACCGATTACGCCCCCTGCGAATTCTTAAAGATAGGTCAATCCCTCAGAATTGCCGCTGTTGAGTGCCTTCTGCCCTCCTTTCGCATGTCCTCAAACTTTTTCTGCACAACATCCAGCGTTGCGGCGGATGGGAGATTGCGTGCGAGGACAGTGTTTCTCAAGTGTGTCGATCAGGCGGCGGTAGCGAATGGTACGGAGTTCGGCGGTGTCGGCGGCTTTGGATTGCTGCTGGCGTTGCCTGGATCACTCGCGGCGGGCGAATAGGGAATGCCTGACGACGGAGCGGGAGGAGTACAATTTTTGAGTCATGCCCAGCGAACCGGGCAGTGGTCACCCCTTGGCCTCCAGTACGGCCTGAATGGTTGCCAGTGGCAGCAGCAACGAGAGTGGTGTGTCAGGCAAAGCGACCGCCCCAAATGATGCGTACCACTTTGCAGCCCTTTCCGATTTGGCATCAATCAAAATCGCCACGCCACCAACTTCCGTGGCCGCCAGCAGACAGCGACGACCGGCAGCGAGGATCAGTTGTCCGCCGAGACCGTTTCCCTGAAACTGAAGACTCACAGCCAATCTGACGAGACGAAACACCGGGACGTCGTGCCTTGCAAGTCCCTTCCGCACGACATCCGGCGTGCAGGCATATTGAAGCGATGCCGGACATAGACTGTAAAAGCCAAGGATCGTCTTTCGGTCGGTACCTGAAATTGCAAGAAAGGTCTTGGCGGCACCCTTCTCATGACTTTTTCGTGCATGCTGCTGGAGGAATTCGTTCAACGCAGGCTCGCCACAATCGAAAGAATCTCGATCATGCTTCCGTGAAATCGCCTCTTCGTGCCAGTCAGGAAAACTCATGATCTTTTTTGCAATGTGCGAGCAGCTTTTCGCAATTTCGCGTTTGGTGCTGGAGGGTTTTCCAACAGGTCCATGACTCGCTGACTATCCCGTTGACTCAGAGATACTCGCTCGTGCTCATCGATCACGAGCTGAGCTTCACGCAATGCCGTCCGAAGAATGAAGTCCGTCATATCCGTCTGTGCCAAAGCAACAGCTCGCATGATAAGTGCCTTGTCGGCTGTTCGAATTCGCAGAGCAACCCGGCTATTGTTGTTCACGGCGGCTCGTGGCATGAGATCTCCTTTCGACTCGTGTGCATTGAAAGCGTACACTCGCGTGTTCCCGGAGTCAACGCCTTTCTCACCGAGAAACAAACCGGCGGCAGTCGCCGACTTCCTCCTGTTTGCTCCCAACATGAAATCGTGCGGCCTGTTCCGCTCAGAACGTCGTCCTCAGAGGCATGGACAGTGTTTACCTGGACCTCAGTCCGCGGTTTGGTCCAGACTCGTTCTCTCCAGCTTCTGCATCTGTTCATACCTCTGAACAACATTCGGTCCCGCAGCGGATGGGAGATTGTGTGCAAGAACGATGTTCTCAAGCGTGTCGATCAGGCGGCGGTAGCGGACGGTGCGGAGTTCGGCTGTGTCGGTGGCTTTGGATTGTTGATCTCGTTGCTTGAGGCGTTCTTCGTAAGTGGCGTATTCGGGCAGGTCCTGAATTGACTTCAGAAGTTTGTCGGCATCGTCGTTGGTCAGTAACTCCGACTTTGACCACTCATCCGCATCGGCCAGTTCGGGCCATTGAGTGTCGATGGCTGCAAGCAGTTCCCGTCGACCAGAGCTGGATCGACGACGTCCCGGGCCTCGAAAGGCTCCTCCCTGAGTTCGCTGTTGTTCGGCATATCGATCCATCAACTGCGAAACGTTGTCCGTGAGTGGAATCTGCAACTGCCGGCAAAGCTCCGTCACAATTCGTTTCGACGACGCATCGGCATTCTGAATCAGCGACTCAATCGAGCCCTCCATGCGACCGGGCAGCTTTGAATCGTCATCCTTTGGCTTGTCGGTCGCTTGCAAATCTTCTGCATTCGCAGTTGATGGCTCAGATTCCGATGCCGGCGACTCTTGTTCGTCGGAGCGTTCACTGTCTGGTCGATCAGGGCGTTGTGAATCGTCTCCGAGGCGGCGGCTCGGTCGCAGACCGGCCGCAACATCACGAACCAGCGCATAGTCCGGGATGCGGCTGAATCGTTGCAGCAGGACATCTGATGTCTTCAACGGAACATCAATGGTGTCTCCTATGATGACCGCGTTGGCAAAGGCTTCATCAAACGAGATCTTCGAATCACCATTCACATCAGCTCCGGTGAGTGGTTCGCCGTTGCGACTTTGGCCAGCGATGGTTCCCCAGAAGTAACTGCTGAACTCCTGATCGTGTTCAATGTCTGGTCGACAACCGGCCGCCGGAAGATTGTGCTGCTGAGCAAAGAACCCGATGCGAGGCTTCAAGGAAATGACATCTCGCGATTTCGGGACTTCGAAAATCGTGTCGGCAAATCCGCCGCAGTCACACTGAGCCATGACCAGAACAACCGACACATGATCCGGAAGTTCATCAAGCCACAGCGTGAATTTCTCCCGCGTGATGGATTCATTGTTCCAGCACGAAATCGTCGTGTTTCTCGGATTGTCGTCGGGGCCTTCGCCTCCATGAGCCGTCACGTAGATCAGCAGCCGATCGCCCGGCTTCGCATCTCTTGCTACGTCTGAGATTGCCTGATGAATGAGCCTCGGCGTGTTGGCTCGGGCAATATTCGGCACGCGATGGTTTCGATACTCGACCGATCGCTGAGCAAATCCGGGGGGACCTCGCCGAGAGATGCCTGATTCTGTTGTGGCGTAGAACGGCCGCCGACGGCGATAAAATAGTGTTTGCCTTGAAGCTCATTGCCCCGGAACACCAAAGCCAATCCCAGGAAAACCCTGCGAAGAAAATGACTCCACGCCACGATTCTCGTGCGGACGCCCCCTGACGTGCGAATTCGGTCGGGGGCCTCAAGATGCTAGAGCAGCAACGACTTGAGGGTTTTCAACATGTTCGAACAACGGATGCTTGTCACGGCTTCCTGTTGCTCGACGCCCGAGGCAATCACATCGAATCGACATCTGTCATGCTG
>JBKDRW010000030.1:0-5884 GCA_046341255.1 Planctomycetota bacterium | reverse complement strand
GCTGAGACTGTTCCAGCTGAGCGAGGCCGACATCATCGAATTCACGTAATTGCCGTTCCAGCCAGTGAGTCACCTCGATCTCGTTAAATCGCCACTCGCCGCCGATTCTTCGACCGGGGATCACTCCGCGCGCAACCAATTTCTCAACCTGACGGCGTTCGCGGCCAAGTCGCTGCACGAGTTCATCCAGAGTGTAAAAGTCACGTGACATTCGGTACAGATCCGCGTTCAGACATCATCCAGCTCATTATTGCACGTTTTCCGCAGAGTGTAGTCCCATGCAGTCAGTGGCTGAAGCCGTTCGCCGAATTTTAGAGCAGGCCATCATTCTGGGCTCAGAGCAGGTTTCCCTCGGAAACAGCCTGTTTCGTACGCTGGCGAGGGATCTGGTGACCTCTGAGGATTCGCCGCGCTTCGACAAGGCCATGATGGACGGTTTTGTGGTGAATCTCGATTTCGCGGAATCTGACATGCCCGAGGGTGATCCGCTTCGATTTGACATCGTGGAGACAATCACGGCAGGAAGGGTGTCCACGCGTGTCCTGCACCAGGGCGAGGCAGCACATATCATGACAGGTTCACCGATTCCTCAAGGCGGCCAATGTGTTGTTCCCGTCGAATCAGCCCTGCCTGATCCGCAGGACCCCGGCGCAGTCCTGATTCCTCTTCACACGCTGAAACGGGAGAATCACATTCTCCGCCGCGGCGCAATTGCCAGATCCGGAACGAATCTGCTCCGCGCCGGATGTCGACTGCAGCCCCAGCAGCTGGCGGCGATCGCAGAATCTGGATTTTCGGAGTTACCAGTCTCAATCATTCCCAAAGTCGCGGTGCTTGCCACAGGTGATGAGCTGGTTGATGTCGGCCAGACGTTGCCTTCCGGAATGATCCGGAACTCAAACGAGCCGATGTTGCTGGCTCAGGTGAAAGCGTCTGGTGCGGACGGTATCCCGCTCGGTATCGCACGCGATTCGGTGGAATCGCTTCAGCCACGAATTGCCGAAGGTCTGAAGTACGACGTGCTGCTTCTTTCCGGAGGCGTCTCGGCAGGCATCATGGATCTCGTCCCCTCGCAGCTTGCCGCTGCCGGAGTTCAGCAGATCTTTCATGGAGTCAAAATGAAGCCAGGCAAGCCACTGTGGTTTGGCATTCTGTCTCGAAATCACTCCGAAGGAACTATGCAGCCGCGTCGAACCTACGTATTCGGACTGCCGGGAAATCCCGTCAGCAGCCTCGCCTGCTTCGAACTGTTCGTCCGACCTCTCCTTCAGATGCTTCAGGGCCAGCCCGCAACCAGATCCGTGCAGGCCTCCCTGACAACAGACTTCAGCATCAAGGGAGATCGCCCCGTGTATCAGCCGTCTCTGATCTTTTCGAACGCCGGAAAACTGGCCGCGCAACCCATCGCGTGGTCCAGTTCTTCCGATTTAAAGGCCACCGTCGAGGCGAATGGAATGATCGAACTGCTCCCCGAACACGGCCCATATCAGTCGGGCCACATCGTCGAGGCGTGGCTTTGGGGCGACCAGCGAATCTGAACCATGACCAGCACGGGGCATCCGGGAGCCAGAAATCTGCCAGAATGTTCAGGATGCATGCGGAGCCATGCTGGCCTCGAACAATTGTCGCAGATCATCCGGAATCCTCGTTGCCCTCTGCTGGTCGTAGTTGAAGACCACAATGACTGAGCAGCCTTCCGCAATGATCTGTCGTTGCTGAAGACTGACGATAGCATGGCTGATATCCACGCTCGTCTTCCCGATACGCGTGACTCGAGAGCCAACGAACACCATGTCCGGATAGCGAAGCTGGCGGCGATAGTCGCATTTGATGGAGGCCAGAATGGGACCAAGTCCGGTTCCGGTCATCGAGACGGACGACTCGAACCGATTCAGCAGATCGATACGAGCGGATTCAAACCAGCGAAAATAGACGACGTTATTGACATGCCCAAATGCATCCTGATCGCCCCACTGGACCGGCAGGGCGGTGACTGTCAGATAAGCAGACAACAATTGCCGAATATCATCTGGCACAGAAACAGATTCGGATATGTTCACGTGCTGTGACCTTGTTCCCGAGACCGTGGCAATTGCGCCGCTTCGGCTTAATGAGCTCCAAGATAGGCTTTTCGAACCTCATCACTGGAGGCGAGTTCCTCAGCCGGCCCTTCCATCTCAATCGAGCCCACTTCAATCACATAGGCCCGATGCGCAACCTTTAGTGCCATCGCAGCATTCTGCTCGACGAGCAGAATGGTTGTCCCGCTTCGGTTGATTTCGCGGATCACCTGAAAAATCGTCTGGACCACCTGCGGCGCCAGTCCGAGCGACGGTTCATCAAGCATCAGCAACTGCGGTCTCGCAAGGAGAGCCCGAGCGATGGCCACCATCTGCTGCTCGCCTCCGGACAAAGTTCCCGCCGCCTGCCTCAATCGTTCACGCACGCGAGGAAACAGGCTCAAGGCCATCTCCCGATCCTTGCGCACCTGTTCCAGATCTGTCCTTGAATATGCTCCGACCTGCAGGTTTTCGTCGACCGTCAGATTCGCAAAGATTCCACGTCCTTCCGGAACGTGAATCAGGCCACTTTGAGCGATCCGATGGGGCGACTCGCCCTGAATCTCTTTGCCAACAAAACTGATTGTTCCGTCTTTCGGCGTGAGCAGCCCGGAGATCGTACGCAGCATCGTCGACTTGCCCGCACCGTTCCCGCCGATCAGCGTCACAATTTCGCCCTGTTCGACTTTCAACGAACAGCCTCTCAGCGCTTGGATGGCACCGTATGAGACGGACAGGTTTTTGACTTCCAGAAGAGCCATGGTTTTCATTGCGGCGATTTAGTCGTCCGCTCCCACTCCAAGGTATGCAGCGATCACTTTCGGATCATTCTGAACTTCCTCAGGCGTTCCCTCGCAAATCGTAATGCCATGATCCAGCACGACAATGCGTTCGCAGATTTCCATGACAAGCGGCATATCATGTTCGATCAGCAGCACAGCCAGCTGGAATCGGTCGCGAATCTGCTGAATGGACTGCGCCAGCATACGTTTTTCCTGCGGATTCAGCCCGGCGGCAGGTTCATCCAGCAGCAATACCTGCGGATCGGTCGCCAGCGCTCGAACAATTTCAAGCTTTCGTTGATGGCCGTAGCTCAGGTTACTGGCAAGCTCATGAGCTCGATGCTGCAGATCAAATATCTCCAGCAGGTTCATGGCCTTAAGCCGCAACGCCTCCTCGCTTCGACGGTATCCCCGCGTTCGAAGCAGCGTCGGAACCAGACCCGGGGAACTCCTGAGTTGTCCGGCGAGTCGAACATTGTCGAGCACGCTGAGTTCCGGAAACAACCGAATGTTCTGAAAGGTTCGTGCAATTCCGGCCGCCGTGATCTCATGCGGTTTCCCGGAACCCAGGTGCGATCCGCCGAGCTGAATTGTTCCTGTATCCGGGCGATAAACGCCGGTCAGCAGATTGAAGACCGTCGTTTTTCCAGCTCCATTCGGCCCGATCAATCCGAACAGCCCGCTCCGGGGAATTCGAAGCGAAAAACTCTGCACAGCTTTCAGTCCGCCAAATGAAATCCCGATCTCGCTGACGTTCAGCAAGGGCTCCACGGAAGACACGGCCGGCGATTTCGCCGCCGCGGATTTGTGTGCTGGCGTCATGATCTGGACTCCGACTTGCCCGTTCCCTTCGCAGGTTTCTGCCAGAGATCCCAGATTTCGTGAATCCCCATCAGTCCCTGTGGCCGGACAAGCATCATGATGATCAGCAATGCGGCATACACGATCAGACGATACTGATCGAAGTCTCGCAGGAACTCAGGCAGTGCCGTCAGGACGATGGCCGCGATGGTCACGCCGGAAATGGAACCTCGACCACCGAGGACCGTCATGATCACGTAGTCAAATGACTTCTGAAACCCGGCATCCTTGGGGCCGATCACCGCACCCGATTCATGCGCGTAGAGTCCACCGCCGACACCCGCAAAAAATGCGGCAATCACAAACGCCTTGACCTTCTGTCTCGAGATGTTCACACCCATCGCCTGAGCGGCAATCTCGTCTTCTCGAACAGAAATCATCGAACGGCCGAGACTGGAACTTTTGAGACGAAACGCAACGATCAACGTGATCGCCAGCATCGTGTACACCCAGAACAGATTCGTATAAACCGGAATGCCATCGAACCCAAGAGAGCCCCCAACCGGTGGCGGAACCAGATCTTTCCACGTCGCGGCCTTCAATGCGTCCGTTGTCTCGATCCGTTTATTTGTCTGCTGCAAAACCACGCGGATAATTTCGCCGAATCCCAGAGTAACGATGGCCAGATAGTCGCCTCGAAGTCGCAGTGACGGGAGTCCCACGACGAATCCGGCCAGAGCTGCCACGAGGCCGCCAAATACGCAGGCACTGACGAACAACCACTCACCAGCCCCGAAAAAACCGCCTTCGTGAATGTGATGTCCCCAGATCAGCATTGAACCGTAGTAGGACACCGTCGCCGCGGCGTAACCTCCGAGCGTCATGAAGCCCGCATGGCCAATCGAAAACTGACCCGTCATGCCGTTCACGATATTCAGGGATACCGCAAGAATAATCGCAACACCAATATCCAGAACCACCTTCTGGTAATAACGATTGATCATCGACGGCAGGGCGGCATGCAGAGCGTAGGCCAGAGCAATTCCGATCAGCAACGGAATAATGGCCGTCAATCCGTTCCCTCGAACGGAAGCGATCGGTTCATGGTTGATGGAAGAGGGCTGCGACATCGCTACACCTTCTCCCGAATCGTCGAGCCGAGCAAACCACTTGGCTTCACAAGCAGAATCACAATCAACAGGGAAAAAACATAAACATCGCGATAGTTCGTGGAAATGTAAAACGCACCGAACTGCTCTACAAATGCGATGACAAATCCTCCCAGCACAGCTCCTCGCACATTGCCGATGCCTCCGATGACCGCAGCCACAAAGGCCTTCAGCCCCAGAAGAACCCAGACCGAATGCGCTGGTTGATTCATCGAGGGATACTTCATCACGTACAGAAAACCGGCCGCAGCCGCCAGAGTTGATCCCAGCACAAACGTAAAGGAAATGATGCGATCAACCGGTATCCCCATCAATGCCGCGGTTTCCGTGTTGAACGAGACGGCTCGCATCGCAACACCAAGTTTCGTTCGAAACACCAGATACTGGAGCAGCAGCATTAATACGGTCGCTGTAACAAAAATCACCACATCAATCAGACTGATAACAACACGCGACGATGACCCACCAAACGCAAACGAGGCCAGTTCAACACCCGGAAGTAATGACGGCATTTTCTGCGGACTGGCCCCGAACACAACATTCAACTGGCCAGCATTCTGCAACAACAACGACACGCCGATCGCAGTAATCAGCACATTCAGTCGAGGCGCTTTTCGAAGTGGTCTGTAGGCGAACCGTTCGATGACGAAACCCACAAAGCCACAGAAGGCCATCGCCAGTAGAAGCACGGCAATGGCGGCCCAGATTGGAGGGGTGCCCGCCGAATTCGAGACCACTCCGATCTTCGGGAGGACTTTGGCCGCCAGGGTAAAACTCGTCCACGCCCCCAGCACCACGATATCGCTGTGTGCAAAGTTGATGAACTTCAGGATCCCATACACCATCGTGTAGCCGAGTGCGATCAGCGCGTAGAGGCTTCCGACGGCAATGGCTGTGATCAGTGTTTGGACAAAGTCGGACATGCTGCTTTCAGAGACTCAGGACCACGATACCAGGGATTGCTGCAAAACCTGACGACCTCCCCGCACCAGACCGAATCGGAACCAGTTCGGGCTTGTCAGGCTGAGCCCCGGAACAGTCAGGAATACCCCGTTTTACTAAGGTGCGATTG
>JBKDRW010000029.1:0-4571 GCA_046341255.1 Planctomycetota bacterium | reverse complement strand
ACGAGAAGCTTGTGACCGGAATGCTCGAACGAGGCTACGACGAAGAATTCGCGGAACGTGTCTTTAAGCAGATCAGCGGCTTCGGCGAGTATGGATTTCCAGAATCGCACGCAGCCAGTTTCGCACTGCTGGTTTACGTGTCGTCCTGGATCAAACGCTACTACCCCGCATCGTTCGCCGCGGCTCTGATTAACAGCCAGCCGATGGGATTCTACGCACCGGCTCAACTGGTCCGAGACGCTCGCGAACACGGTGTCACAATTCTGCCCGCCGATGTGAACTTCAGCAACTGGGATTGCACACTGGAGCCGCTGGAAGCACAACCGTCATCAGGCAACCGAAAGCCGCTGGCGACAGACACCATGTCGCGCGCAACTTCCCCTCTCCCCCGCGGGGGAGAGGGCCAGGGTGAGGGGGCGGCCTCCAAACAACGCGCCGCCAACTCGCATCGAGAACACGCTCATGCCTTGCGACTGGGATTCCGTTTGCTGCGAGGCTTCTCGGAAGAGCATGCTCGGGCCATCGAAAAAGCACGAGCGAGAGGACCGTTCCAGTCACTGGAAGAGTTCGCTCGTCGGACGCAACTGGGACGAGCAACACTGCAGATTCTGGCTCGAGCCGATGCCTTTGCTTCGTTGAAGATTGATCGACGCGATGCGTTCTGGAAGTCACTTCCGTCCAGAGATCATCTGCCTCTGTTCGACGATCCATCGGTGCCAACAAGCGAAGAAGAATCGCCGGAACTGCCTGTCATGACGGCTCAGGATGAAGTAATCGAAGACTATTCCGCCGCCGGGCTGACTCTGCGAAAGCACCCTGTCAGCTTCTTGCGAGAACAACTCACGGCCCTGCGAGTCGTCACAGCAGAGCAACTGGCGGAGTTAACTCCCGACCGACGCGTGAAAGTTGCGGGACTCGTTCTGATGCGCCAACGTCCATCAACAGCCAGCGGCATCACCTTCGTGACGCTGGAAGATGAAACCGGCGTTGCCAATCTGGTCGTGTATCCATCCGTCTGGCAACAGTTCCGCCCGACCGCCAGATTCGCATCCGTCATGCTCGCCACCGGCCGCCTGCAACGGGAAGGCGATGTCATCCACGTCGTCTGCGACCGCCTCGACGACGTTAGCGAAATGCTGGCCCAGATCGAATCAAAGGCAAGGAATTTTCGATAGTCCATTGTAGAGCAGTTGTCCTCAACTGCTTAACTTGTCAGCGCATCTAACTTTAGCTCCAATGCTGCCTCTGTCTTGGCGATCCATATTCACTGAGCCCACTCGCGACCCTTGACGACCCATATGAATCAGAAAGCTCTCACAGCACTCGGATGTAAACTTCTCCTCTCGTTCCCCACTCACAACAGGGAGTAAGCAAAATGGTGTTAACAAGCTGGTTTGAATCAGTGAAAGCGTCAGTCTGCACAAGGGGGGGGGCAGATGGGTAATGCCGATCGCTCGCCTCAGTCGTCGAAGGAGATCTGCGATGGCATGGCCTTCGATCATCAACACGGAACGGCTTGAGACTCGAGTGTTGCTGTCGGCGACAAGTGATCCCGGGGTGTATACAGATCTGTTAAGTACGTCGACCGGGGGGTTGTCGCAGGCGACATCAGCATTCGGGACTTCCGCAGGTGCAACTGCGGCATTCAGCATGACCGCCTCCGACTATTTGGCTGCAGCCGCACAAAGTCCGATCGGCAGTAATATTGCTCAATTTGAGCCTTACTACTCCCAATTCGGTGGTCAAGCAGACAGTGGCCTGGAACAGTCTGTTGTCGATGCGGTCTCGCAGCAGGATTCGCAAATTCAGGTAACGACCAGTGGCACTGAAGCGTCCAATCAGCAGGACCAGCAACAAATCACTGCAGCATCTCAGAACGTTTTATTGCGCTTGATGGGCGTACACAGAGACGGTCCTTCGGCATCCGACAGCGTTCAGGCTGGTGCAAGCTCGATGTTCCAAAACTCGTCGAACACCGCGTCATTGAACGCTCTGCTTCCGATGCTTCAACAAGAGAGTTCCCTCTTCCTCGTGGTGCCGGACGGGGAGACTTCGTTCTACAACGTGACCGTCATCTCACCAGAATCAACTCCAGCGACGACCAACGCAGATGTGAGCGCGGTGACAACGATCAGTCTGCAGCAGAATGACACGAGCCCCACAGACTGGAGTGTCAGCCAATCGTGGTCGACGAGTCAATCCGCACTGGAATCTGCGTCTTATTCAGGAGCAGCTCCATCAGGTGAGGACTCAGGAACAGGCAATTCACCTGATGAAATCACGCTCGAGCCAACGGTCACTTCCTCGGAAAGCTACGCCGTAACAGTAATCAACGGTACGACAACCGTACGAACCTGGTCCAAATCTGGTTCGATTTCTCTTCGACTTGGTTCGATGGGAACAGAGCCCGGATCAGTGAAGGAACCGTGGACCGTGCCAGACACCTGGGTAGCGGCTGCGGCGGGCTCAGTGAATGGCCAATCGGCTGGAGGCTCTTTCAACACAAGCTTGAACATCGGAACAACAGACTCTGAAGCAAACTCCTTCGGCCTGGCATTTTCCGCAACTGGAACAATCTCACTCACATTGACTGAGGTTCTGGTGACGATGGCCGACGGAACGCCTGGCACCAAACGAACAATGGATCTGACCTGGTCGGGTTCAGTTCATTTCGGAATCGAAGGGTCGTACTCGTTCGGGCTGGACGACCTGCAGGACAGCCTGCCTGACGATGCCACTCCACTTCCCACAGGCATGACTGTCGACGTAGGTGGTTCATGGCAACTCTGGGCGAAGGCGTCTGTCGCAGCAACGGCGACTGCATCAGTCACGGTACCAAATGGCGGGCTCCTGTCGTTTCTTGGCACCGATTTCGAAGGCTCACTTCGACTCGGAGCTTCAGCCGCGGCTGGAGGAGCGTTCAATTCTCATGAGAAGCTGACACTGGATGAAGCTTCAGGAAGTTCCGGAGATGGAACGGACGAATTCGAAAGAGTGGATATCAACAATTCAACGAGAGCTTCCGGTATCGTCGGACTGGAGTTCTGGGCAGTCGCTTCAACGGCGGATTTGCTGGGCACCGGATCGAATTCAGATTCGCCGGAAACCGGGGGCTTACCCGGTGAAGGTTCGTCATCAAGCGAACCCGGCAACAATCCACGGTCGAGTGCAAATCCGGCTGATGATACACCCGTGACCATTGTGGCCTCAAATTCAGGCATCGGCACTCGATCTGCATCCACTTTGACGGATGGGAAAGAGAGCGGAATTCAGGTCGCATTTGAACTCAACGGCTCATGGCAAACAACGAAAGATGAGAACTTCGGCTCGAAAGATCGATCTGAACTGCTGTCACCGGCAGTCAACTATCGCACGGTCGTCGAGCAGCATTCCACTGAGATTTCTAAATCTTCAGGCGATCTCCATTTTGTTGTGGCTCTTGGAACCGAACGAAAGGCAATTGGATTCAGCGTTAACATTTCCGATACTGAGAACTCGACCGAAGACATCGACGTCCTGGAGACTTGGTCTCCGGGAGAAACTCCTCCAACATCGCACGAGGTCCTATATGGCGTTAAGCGGCACCGTGGAGAAGACGAAAGCAAGTCGTCGTTTTCATTTGGCGTGGCACTCGGTGCCGATGCTACGGGGGCCCCTGGCGATGCATTGCACTATAAGTCCGAAGGCTCGGGCTTCAGCGAAGGGGATGTCACGTTCGTTGCACGAGTCGTTAACTATCTGGATTCGAGTGGTGATGTCTATCCCTGGGTCGAACGCGATTTTGAACGACATCAGTGGAACTTTGTCAGCGGGCTCGGGATTGAAACCGTTGCAGAGGCCGGTACTGCTGAACTCGCGGACTATTCCGAGGTCGGCACTCAGACGCTGCCAGTGGTGCCAACTGTTGTCCTGTTCAACGTCCAAACCGGAGGCGAAGATCTGGAGCGGCTGCTTAACGAATATCGGGACCGATCCACAAAGGTCGCTCGGTTGCAAGCCCAACTGGCAGTGACAACCGATCCTGGACTTCAATCGTACTTTCAGGGCTTAATCGCCACAGAGCAAGCCATTCTGGCCGACATCGCCGCAGCCGCACTAGCGGCTGGTGCAACGCAGACCCAACTGGACCAGATCGCGCAGGAAGCCCAGGCGGCTGCCCAAAATGACCCGATTGACTTGCAAACCCTCGATAACTTCAATGACGTCTACGATGACTCCGCTGCTCCAGGATATTTCTACTTCCTGTTCAATCCGTCGGCGATGGACGATGATCTGGAGTACGGATTTTACGGATTCATGGGCGCAGGTGGAGCATTGTTGGCAACGGCTGGAGCACTTGCAGCATGGCCCGTCGTGGCGGGATTCGCCTCGGCAGAGTTTTCTTTCGTCTTGCCAGGAGCAACCTGGACCCTGGCTGGCGAGGCCTCGCTCTTCACTGGCGCATCGTCGACCGTGTATACTATTACCGGCGCGGAGGTACTCGCTGCTGGCGCAATAGTCAGCGGCACAACCACGATGGCGGTCCTCCGCGTTGTGGACATCAGAAAATTGCAGTACCCCTCGTCGCGGCC
>JBKDRW010000028.1:0-9631 GCA_046341255.1 Planctomycetota bacterium | reverse complement strand
GCGAGGGTGCCCAGTGGTCTTCAGCGGGAAGCGATCGAGCTCAAACCGACGGATCGACCCATGATTTATCGGAATTTTCTTGAAGGCTTGTCACCGCGCGGGATCGCTGTCGGCTTTCGGGAAAAGGTTCACTTCGCGTGGGACGCAGAGCACATGACGCCCCGTCTGATCTGGCACGGCGCGTTTATTGATGCTTCGAAGCATTGGGTCGACCGTGGTCCCGGGAATCAAACTCCGCTGGGGGACCACATTATGACACTTCCTGCTGGTCCGCCACTGGCTCAACTCCCGTCACTCGATCAGCCGTGGCCGGACAAGTTGCCTCGAGAACACGGTTTCCGGTTCCAGGGCTATCGACTGAGCGCAGAGGGGATCCCGACGTTTCGATATCAGATGGGCTCCATCAGCGTTGAGGACTTCATTCAGCCGTTGGAATCCACTCCGGATAACGGGCTGGAACGGAAAATGACGTTCCGCAGTGACGCGCCCGTCAAAGACCTGTTTGTTCGACTTGCTGTGGGTCGCGAGGTGGAGGAGTCGTCGGATGCGGTCACAATCGACGGTGTTCGCTTCGAAACTGACGGAGTCACTCCGGTGATTCGAACATCCAACGGACAATCCGAACTTCTCCTTCCGATCTCGTGGCAGGGTGATCATGCCAGCCTTGTCGTGCGGCTGCGATGGTAGTGATCTGATCCACGAATAAGGCCTCCATGACTTTGCCGGTAAAAGTGATCGCGTTTGATGCCGTAGGCACGTTGATTTACGCGATGCCTTCGGTCTCATCAGCCTATGGCAGCGTTCTCAGCAAGACCTGTGGAATCGAAGTCGATGCCGGTCGAGTTCGCAGCGTTCTGAATGCAAGACTTTCCGAGAGAATCCGCGAACATGACCTTCGTACGAGCGAAGAGCGGGAGCGGGAGTTCTGGTTCGATCTCATCTCTGAACTTGTTCATCAGCAGGAACAGAAGAAGCGAGCCTTTGATTCGCTGTTTTCGTATTTTGCTGACCCGGGACACTGGCGTTGCTTTGATGATGTCGAACCAGTACTGACAGCACTGAGAAGCGATGGCTTTCGGTTGCTGCTCGCGTCGAACTTTGACCATCGACTGCACAACGTCAAACAAGGTCTCCGCGAGCTGAGCGTGATTGAGCAGACAATCGTGTCGTCTGAAGTTGGCTGGAGAAAACCTGCTGGCCAGTTCTTTCAGCATGTTTGTGAAGTTGCGCAGTGCGAACCCCACGAAGTGCTGTTTGTCGGCGATGATATGAGTGCGGATGTGATTGGAGCTCGATCCAGTGGAATGCATGCAGCGTGGCTGGATCGACGCTCGGCCTCAGACCTGCCGCGGGAGGATTCCCGGATTTTTCGCTGTGAATCGCTTCACCAACTGATCGCCATTCCTGTGCTTGCCCCTTATCGGCGCGGAATACCGTGATTTCCTGAAATTGTTCATGTTCGGCCACTGCGGTCTGTGAGAGGTGATGTCGGAGCCTTTTCCGACTACCATACGGACCGAGATGACGTTGCGTTGTGTGGCCAGACGCCCCCTTGGTTCCCTGAAGACACTGGCGTCACCCGAAGTCGTGGCAATCTGCGACGTGTGACAATTTTGAGTGGTCAGATGCATTGATCATGCGATCTTGTCCCGTGCACGAACGACAGCGATTTCGAAGCTCAGGTCGTGAAGGTCCTGCATGACAAGAGGCGCTCGGCTACTTGTCGGGAAAGAGTCGAGTCAGAGCATGAGTCTGGAAGTTTTATCAGCAGCCGTTTCTGGAGTTCCATGGCAGCGAGCTGTGCAGTTGGTGGCAGAGTTATGGGTTCAGGAACGAGCTGCAACTGCGGCAGTGCTGGTTTATGCGAACGGGCCTGATCAGCTGGGACTGACCTGCGTTCGAATCAAGTCGGATGGCAGTCAGAGTCTCACGCAATCTTTGGTTGATGCTCCGTTTTCGCTGCTGCTGGATGAGGATGCCACGATCGACGTTGTCGTTGAGTCCGGCCTGATCGGAGGCGCCCGGCTGCAGGTTCTGATGTGGCCGGATCTGACGGCCAATCTGGTCGTTTTGCGCTCCGAGACACAAGATGATGGTGTCTCGACATCGAGGATTCTGGGTGATATCAGTCGTCGCATTCTGTCACAGAGTGAAGATCGGGAGATTCTTCTGCCAGAGTCCAGTCTTCAGAATGCGATGGCCGAATATGCTGCCGGGGCCGGACATGAGATTAACAATCCGCTTGCCAGCATTCTTGGCCAGAGTCAACTGCTGTTGAAATCTGAACAGTCTCCGGAAACTCGTCAGGCCCTCGAAACGATCAGCGTGCAGGCTCTTCGGATCCGAGACATGATCGGGAATTCGATGCTGTTTGCCCGCCCGCCCGCTCCAGCCATCTCGACGCTGAATCTGGTCGAACTGGCTCAGCAGACTTTGATGCCTCTCAACTCGGTTGCGGCGGCTTCCGGCACTGAGATTCGGCTGGCCAGTACATCGGATGCGATCGAGCTGAATGCCGATCGAGCACAGATCAGCACGTTGATTGCTCATCTGGTCCGGAACTCTGTTGAATCGCTTCGTTCAGCCCGTCAGTCCGGGCAGATTTCGGTGACGCTTCACGATGATCAGCCCGGTGTTGTTGAACTGTGCGTCGCAGACAATGGTCCCGGGGTCACTGATCCGACTGTTCGGAGAAATCTGTTCAACCCGTTCTATTCGGGACGTTCCGCAGGACGAGGCCTCGGGTTCGGACTGTGCCTCGCCTGGCAGATTGTCAGGATGCACCACGGCATGCTGATCTATCACACGCCACCAAATGGTGGAGCGTCCTTTCATGCCGCCCTGCCCTCTGACAAAGCGCTCATCAATCCGTAATCCGCATCAGAACGGCGCGGAATCATCTTCAGGTCCGAAGTCAGGACGATCTTCATCGGCGCGGTCCGATCCCGAGCTTCCAGACGAAACCAACTCGTAGCCCATCGCCTCGGCGCTGAGAAAGAACTTCACTTCGCTGAACGAATCCTTCTGCCACTTGCGGCCGGACAGACGATACTTCACTTTGATTTTGTCACCGACCTTCAGATCATCGACGGAGTCACATGCATCTGAGATGAAATCCAGCGGGATATAGTTGGTGAATCGGCCAATGACCTGTTCCAGAACGACGAGGCGCTTCCTGAACCCTTTTTGACCAAAGGATTTTGTGGGCTCAATCAGATGAACCATGCCGGTCACTGTTGCCTCAGCCATGATGTGTGCTCCGCTGCCGGGACGAGGGGTCAGAATTTCCTGAAAGTTGCAGAAGTTCAAAGAAACAACTGCCAGTCACACGCAGATCTGCGGGTGAGGATTGTCGCTGTCAAGATGGTGACGAACCATTTCAACAACCTGCGATATGAAACTATTTCATTCCCAGCGACTTGACCAGAAATGCCAGTTCGTCCGACGCCTCTTCGATGATCTTTGCGGTTGGCTTCCCGGCTCCATGGCCCGCAGAAGTTTCAATGCGGATCAGAGTCGGAGCGGTGCCGGACTGATTCGCCTGAATCCTTGCGGCAAACTTGAAGCTGTGACCCGGGACGACTCGATCGTCGGTATCGGCGGTGGTGATCAATGTTGCCGGGTATTGGACTCCACCTTTAATGTTGTGATACGGCGAATATTTCAGGAGAGCAGGAAATTCTTCCGCGACATCAGCGTTGCCAAAGTCATCCACCCAGAAGCGACCGGCCGTGAATTTCTGGAAACGCAGCATGTCCATCACGCCCACTCCCGGCAGGCAGGCTCCGAACAGATCGGGACGCTGCGTCATGCAGGCTCCGACGAGCAGTCCACCGTTGCTTCGGCCCTGAATGGCCAGTTTCCTCGAGGACGTGTATTTGTTTTCGATCAGCCATTCTGCCGCTGCGATAAAGTCGTCGAACACATTTTGCTTGCTGGCTTTCGTTCCAGCCTTGTGCCATTTCTCCCCATATTCTCCGCCACCGCGAAGATTCGCGACAGCATAGACCCCGCCCATCTCCATCCACGTGATGCGCCCGACGCTGAAAGCTGGCGTAATCGAAATATTGAAGCCGCCATAACCATACAGCAGGGTCGGATTGTTTCCGTCGAGCTTCAAGCCCTTTTTGTGCGTAATAAACATGGGCACCTTCGTGCCGTCTTTGCTCGTGTAAAAAATCTGCTTCGTCTCATAATCATCCTGATTGAATTTCACCTGCGTCCTGCGGTATTCCCTGCTCTCGCCCGTGATCATGTTGTATCGGTAAGTCGTCGGCGGAACGGCAAAACTGCTGAAGGAATAGAAGACATCGGTGTCCTTGCGACGGCCATCGAATCCAGCCACTGTACCAATACCCGGAAACGAGACTTCTCGGACAAATGATCCGTCCATGGCATGCAGTCTGACCTGAGTCTTTGCATCCTTCAGATAGTTGCAAACGAACATGTTGCCCACAATGCCGACCGATTCCAACGCGTTTTCCGTCTCGGGAATAATCTGCTTCCAGTGATCCTTCGCGGGCTTCTTCAGATCAATGGCGATGACTCGCTTGTTCGGGGCATCCAGATTTGTTTTGAAGTACAAGGTCTGGCCATCGTTTCCGACAAACGAATATTCATGGTCGAAGTTGCTGATCAACTCGTAAGGAAGCCCATAAGGCTCCTGCAGATCCTTCACCACAATCCGGTAGCGATCGTCAGTCCCGACCCAGATCGTGATGATGAGATAGTGACCGTCTTCGGAAACGCTCAGCTGAAATCCCCAATCCGGCTGATCGGGTCGTTCGTACACCAGCACGTCCTCAGACTGAGGCGTGTTGACTCGGTGATAATACACTTTCATGTTGGAATTGAGTGATGTAAACGCCGCACCTTCGGCAGGCTCAGGATACCGTGCGTAGAAGAACCCCTTGCTGTCAGGAGTCCACTCCGCGCCGCTGAACTTGACCCACTGGAGTTCGTCATCGAGCACCCTGCCGGTTTCGATCTCCATGATCTTCCATGTGTTCCAGTCGGAGCCAGCCGCCTGAATTCCGTAGGCGACGTAACGACCATCATCACTGAATGCGGTTCCGGACAATGCCACGGTTCCGTCCTTTGACCATGTGTTCGGATCAAGGAGAACGGTGGGCTCGCTTTCCAGTGTCTCCTGCCGGAATAAGACGTTCTGATTCTGGAGACCATCGTTGCGACTGAAATAGTATCGGCCACCTCGCTTGAAGGGTGCTCCGATCTTCTCGTAGTTCCACAGTTCTGTCATTCGAGTCTGAATCGTGTCACGCTGCGGGATCGACTTCAGATATCCGAAGGTGAGCTTGTTCTGCTCCGTCACCCAATCCGCCACATCCTTCGACATACGGACGTCGTCTTCCAGCCATCGATAGGGATCTTCTACCGGCGTGCCGTGAAGATTGTCGATCTGATCGACCGTTCTTGTGGTCGGATACACGAGGTTCGTTTCCTGAGCGTTCACCATGAAAGCAGACATCACAACAATCATCGCGGCAGAAGTGCGAATCATGAATCCCTCGAACTGACGGAAATTCCTGCGAAAACACTGTGAACTGGCTGCACGCATCTGCCAGATCCCAACAAAATGCCTCCGCGCCAGCACATCGATCTTCGCCTCGTCGAGGTTCAGAAGAATTCGCTGTGGTACGCAGAAGAAGTCAGGATTGTCGGTGATTTCCCCAGGAGTTCAAGGAACCACCTCGGAAGGAATCCCTGCGACGTGACGGGACAGACACATTTTTCGGAACAATGGGATCGTCCGGCAAGCGGACTGATGTTCACGCATCGTTGGCTCTCAATCGGCATCGCACGATTGCCATTCTGCAAGGTGATCGGAAACTCAGACTCCGCACGGGAAAGTCGTCTTTGGTTGCCGAATCTCAGGCCCTTCCGATGCGGCATTTGCCGGTCCATTATTAAGGCCTCAACACGCTGGGCTAAGGCCCACATGTGTGTTGCATCCCCACCTTCGGTGAATAGCTTGTCGACCGCCAGGCTTCATTGATGAACGCTGATGACTTCGTCCACGTCCGACAAAACGAAAATCGCGTGAACCATTCAGTGCGAGTGCTCGTGATGTTCATGTGCCAGAGATCCTGAATACGGAGTTCCGTTGATCGTCAGGCTGAGTCGTGCTTCTGAGTCACCCTGTTCCAGCAGTCGCACAAGCTCTTCACTCTGCAGAATGAATCGGGACGCCTTACCGGGAGGATCCGATGCTTCGGCGGATGCGTTAAGCTTGAATTGCTCCGGCTTCCCATCGCGCTGCAGGTTGATCAACACGTCCGGCGATTCGATGGCGACCGCAGTTCGTGCGGAAGCATCCAGCACGTAAATGGTGACGGTCGACTGATCGTGAAGTAGCTCCGCGTGAAACTCTTCGTTTCCGAGTTCAACCAGATGCCCATGGTGCGGGCCTTCCGTGGGATGCGAATGAGCGTTCCCATGGTCATGATCTTTGCTGTGAGAGTGATCATGACCGTCGGATTCAGGCATGGCAGCTTCTCCGTGAGATCTGTCTGTCGGGCCACCGTCCTCTGAGCATCCCGAAGTAACCAGCACGAAGCTGATGATCGCGAATAAAGTGAGTCGAACAGAAATCATGGTCAGCGTCTCCTGAGAAAAAAGTTCGAACATGATGCCCACCTGGGCACGTTGTTGCTTCTTTATTTTCGCAGCCTCGTTTGCCGTGGCTTCGTCTGGTGGCTGCGAGTCCATCATGTCGCAAGGCCCTCTCCGTCCAGTTCAATCTCATTTTTCGCATCCTGCACGTTCTGAACAGCGGCCGCTTTGCCAAACAGCCAGAACAGTGCCGGATGCACAAAGAAATCGAGGAGTGTGGAACTGATGACGCCACCGAGAATCACGGTTGCGACCGGATACAGGATTTCTTTCCCGGGCTGTTGCGCCGCAAGGACAAGTGGTACCAGTCCGATCCCGGCGGTCAGTGCAGTCATCAGCACTGGTGCCAGTCGCTCCAGTCCCGCGCGGATGATCATGGACTGCGTAAAATCCTCGCCCTCATACTTCACGATATGCAGGTAGTGTTTGAGCAGCAGAATGCCGTTTCGAGATGCTATTCCACCCAGTGAGATGAATCCGACCATCGCTGCAATCGTCAGTGTCTGCCCTGTCAGCACAAGCGCCGCCACGGAGCCGATGAACGCCATCGGCAGCGCCGCCATGACCTGCAGCGACAGGTTGATGGAACGGAACATGGTGAAGAGAACCAGGAATACACCCATCAGTGAAAACAGGAACAGCAGGAAGATCCTGCGACTCGCCGACTGCTGGCTTTGAAACTGCCCGCCGTATTCGACAAAGTAGCCGGAGGGCAGCGATTCGACGACGGGCTTCACAATTCTCTGGATGTCCGCCACGACATCAACGACACCGCGATCAGCAACATTACACTGGATTACCACGCGGCGACGAACATTGTCCCGATTCACCGCATTCGGCCCGCCGGATTCATAGATCCTCGCGATTGTCTCCAGAGGAATCGTCCCGCCTTCCGGCAATTCCAGCGACAGGCGTTTCAGTGCTTCCTGATCTTCTCGGTAGCTGTCGGCCATCCGGACGACCAGATCGAATGTCCTCTGATCGGACAACACCTCTGAGACGACTCGCCCATTCATCGCCGTTTCGATGAAATGATTCACGTGCTCGACAGTCAGGCCGTAAACCAGCAGCTTCTCTCGATCCAGTTCAATTCGCAGCTGAGGAATCATGACCTGGGGCTCCAGCATCAGATCTTTCACTCCCTTGACCAGCTCAATCTCAGCTTTCATCGCTTCCGCTTTCTGTCGCAGCAGATCCAGATCATCGCCGTAGATCTTGATGCCGATCTGAGCTTTCACACCGGACAGCATGTGCGAAATCAAATGCGAAATCGGCTGCTCAACCGCTGTCACCGGTCCCGGAATCTGGTCCATCGATTCTCGAATCTCAGCCAGTTGCTGTTCTCGCGTCGATGCGGAATTCGGGTCCACTTCAATCAGATATTCGCTCATATTCACGCCTTCGGCGTGTTCATCGAGTTCGGCTCGGCCTGTGCGTCGGGCGAAACGCATCACGTCCGGGATGCGACGCAGCGAATCTTCCACGGTGCGATTGATGTCATTGGACGTGGCAAGAGACGTTCCTGGCGGAAGCACGACATTCAATTGGATCGTGCCTTCGTTGAATGGAGGTAAAAAGTCTTGATCCAGACGAATCAAAAACAGAACTGCAATGCCGACGAGAAGGACCGTGACGACCAGATTCAGCACCGGAAATGACAGGCTGAATCGAATGACTCTCTCTGCCACCCATTTCAGCAGTCTGAGCAATGCACCATCGCGCTCGTCATGATTGGCAGAGTTTCCAAGCAGCCAGTACGACAGAATCGGTGTTACGGTCAGAGAAACAATCAGTGATGCAAAGATTGAGACGATGTACGCCAGCCCCAGAGGGACAAACAGCTTGCCCTCCATCCCATCGAGAGCGAACAGGGGAATGAACACCAGCACAACAATCATCGTGCTGAACACAATCGAGTTACGCACCTCAGTGCTTGCCCGAAATACGACCAGCAGCGGATGAAGCGGACTTTCAGCCTGCCGATTCTGACGTAGTCTTCGAAAGATATTTTCAACATCAACGATGGCATCGTCCACCAGTTCTCCGATGGCCACGGCAAGCCCGCCCAGCGTCATGGTATTGATGGAGACTCCAAAGATCGAAAACACAATGGCGGTCATGACGAGGGATAACGGAATGGCCGTCAGCGTGATAAATGTTGTTCGCAGATTCATGAGAAACAGAAACAGAATGACCACAACCAGCAGGCCCCCGTCGCGAAGCGCCTCCACCACGTTGTGAATCGCGCGGTCAATCAATGATTTCTGTGCGTAAACTGTTTCGATCCTCGTCCCCTCCGGGAGGGAAGAGTTGAGGTCGGAGATCGCCCGCATGATGGCATCCGTCACTTCGCGAGTATCCGCGCCGGGCTGCTTGTTGATGGTCAGAATAACGGCCTGACCGCCGCTCCAGTCGCTCTCTCCTCGTCTCAGAAACGCACTGCTGTCACCGCGCTTGACCTGCGCGCCTTCGCGGACATCCGCCACCTGCGCAAGAGGGACCGGTCGACTGTCGCGAATCGTGACCACAACGCTCTTCAGATCCTCCAGAGACTGAATTCGCCCCAGAGCACGGACCAGCAATTCGCTGGGGCCCTGCCGGTCCAGATAACCACCGGTGGCATTCCGATTGCTCTGCACGACCGCCCGTTCTACCTGCTCCAGCGTGACCCCGTACTGCAGCATCGCCTGCGGATTGACGAGAACCTGGAACTGCTTCCGCTCCCCGCCCATCGTAAACACCTGAGACACTCCGGGTATCGTCAGCAGTCTCTGACGAACAACCCAATCCGCTGACGTGCGTAACTCCATTGGCGTAACCGCAGCGCGATCGTTCCACATCGCCAGCATGACGATCTGTCCCATGATGGACGACACGGGTGCAAGCTGCGGAGAAATGCCAGGTGGAAGTCGATCCTGGATGATCTGCAGTCGCTCAGCCACGACCTGACGATCGATGTACAGATCTGTGCCCCATGCGAACTCAACATAAACGACGG
>JBKDRW010000027.1:0-10966 GCA_046341255.1 Planctomycetota bacterium | reverse complement strand
GGATATACACTGGGGTACAATCATCCTCTGTTCTCACAGCGTGTGCATGATGTTCTGAGCATTGCATCATCGACAATTTTTCATGAGCAGATGCCGCAATCCGTGCATCTGGTTGGAGTCAATGGTGCCGGTCCGATTGTCGCTGCGGCCATCGCATCCATTCCCACCGGGCTGGCTTCTGCGGCGATCGATACGAAGGGGTATCGATTTGCTTCGATCACTGAGATTCGGGATGTGAACCTGCTGCCCGGAGCGGTCAAATATGGCGACGTGCCCGCGGTGCTGGCATTGTGTTCAGGAACGAAGCTTGCCGTAGCCGGTGAAACCGCAGATTCCATTCGTGTGGCTGCGGCGGCCTTCATGGCTGTGGGGCGCGAACTTGCGTTCCTGCCATCGGAAAACAGTGAAATTGCGATGGTTGACTGGCTGCTGAAATAGCGACTCGGGCCGTTCCGCTCAGCAATCCGGGAGGGGAGCGGGAAAATCATCAGCTGAACGGCGCGAATCCGCAGAAATTGACGCTCCACGTTTGGAAAATGAGGGCTCGTCAGTAAATTGGAGAAGCATCCGAACCGGATGTTGGCCGATGCCGACGTCCGGTTTCTTTTTGGACCTCCGAGTGGCTTCAGATCTGGCGATCAGGCGATGTCTGGTTGCCATTCGGACACATTTCCCAACTGTTCAAGTTTGCGAGTAGGTTCTGTGCCGGCAACATCAGTCATTGGGCTTCAATGGGGCGACGAAGCGAAAGGCAAGATCGTCGACATTCTGACCGAAAAACATGACTTCGTCGTTCGCTATCAGGGTGGGAACAATGCCGGGCATACGGTGAAGTTCGACGGAGTGACTTATAAACTCAGTCTGCTGCCCACCGGAATTCTGCAGAGCCACGTCAAGTCGGTGATTGCTCCGGGTGTCGTGGTCAATCCACACGCCGTGCTGAAAGAACTCGACGGTCTGAAAGCTGGCGGACAGGATTGCGAATCGCGTTTGATGATCAGCGACAGAGCTCATGTCATCTGTCCCTGGCATCTGCTGGAAGAAGCAGCGCTGGAGGCGTCTCGAGGCAGTGCGGCGATTGGAACAACCATGCGGGGAATTGGCACCTGTTATCGAGATAAAGTTGGTCGGTCTCATGCGATTCGCGTCGGGGATCTCGTCAACAGGGACAGCTTTGCTTCGAAGGTGCGCGAAATTGTTCCATTCAAGCAGAAGGTCCTGAACGCACTGAATCCCGGTGGGGAACAGATGAATGTGGATCAGATCATCGCCGAGTATTCCATGGCGGCAGATCGCATTCGGCCGATGGTCGTGGACACCACATCGCTGCTGCTCGACGCTCTTGATGCCGGCAGGTGGCTGCTGTTTGAAGGCGCTCAGGGAAGTCTGCTGGATGTTGATCACGGCACGTTTCCTTACGTGACATCATCGAACAGTTCCGGTTGCGGAATTCACAGCGGCAGTGGAGTTCCCGAACGAGCAATCGTGCGCATGATCGGGGTTGCGAAGGCCTACACAACCCGAGTCGGCGGAGGTCCGTTCCCGTCGGAACTTGACAATGAAATCGGACAGAGAATTCGTGTGGCGGGGAATGAGTTCGGGACTGTGACAGGTCGACCTCGGCGCTGTGGCTGGTTCGATGCGGTTGCGACGCGGTACAGCGCACGAATCAGCGGTGTTGACGGCATTGCCGTCGCATTGCTGGATGTGCTGAGTGGTTTTGATGAGTTATTCATCTGCGAGGCTTATGAGATCAACGGGCAGACGACTCGAATGCTGCCGTCGCGATGCGAGGACCTTGCCGCTGCCAAACCTATTCTTCGACGCGTTCCCGGCTGGCAGGAAGATATCACTGGTATCACCGAGTTCGGAAAACTCCCGCCTCAGGCGCAGGAGTATGTCCGAACGATTGAAGAAATCGTCGGACGACCTGTGCAGTATGTATCCGTCGGTCCAGACCGGAAGCAGACCATCGAAATGGTCTGAACGCTTTTCCAGGTCTGGCGACGATGATCACCGTTGTTCCGTGCGGAGTCCGTGGACGTTATTGATGATCCTGCAGGTCGAGTTCGATCTCCGACGTGAGGAAACATGAATCGTCTACGCGGACACCTATCCCGTGTCGAATGTTTTTGGTGCACAACGGCGAAACGTCCGACGCCGATTGCCGCGGCCTGCTGATCGAGGTGGGCTGAATTGTCTGCGGGGTTTGGGCGGTTTTTGCCACGATTGTCCGCGTCAGCCTGGCTGCTCTGTAGATGTTTTCAGCGGCATTCGTCAATCATCGCGGAATCACCGGAGAATGACGTCTTGACCGATTTTTTGTGACTTGTGAGCCTACGTCAAACGATGCCGGATTGCGCGCTGAGAAATGCCTGGTACGCGATCGGGATGCTGATTCGAGACGAATGGATTCGATCTCAAGACTTATGGCTGCGCGGAGTCCATCCTGGTTCCTCTGTCGGGCGATACTGCTGCTGAGCAGTCTCGTTTTCGCGTACGGCTGCGCAACGACAGAGTTCGTGCAGGTTCGTGAGCTTCCTCGTAATCCATTGATGGAGCGACTGAATACGACCAGCTTTGGACTGGTTCGGCATTCCGAGCGAACCGAATTGTTTCTGCATCAGACTGGCTACAAGGGCCCGGATGAGCTGAAGTCGATGATGATTCATGCATCAAGTCAGCGAGTCGGGCCGCGATTTTTCGAGGCTTCGCACGCGTTCGCGGAATTGAATTATCTGGCAGCAGAAGTCGTTAAGAATCGCGATCCGAGACTGGCCTCTGAATTGTACCTTGATTCTGCGGAATCTGCGTGGAGATATTTTTCTGCCCCGGACACTTCCGGCGAGCAGCCCGATCCGAAGCGTGAGGAGCATCGACTCACGGCGGAAGTGTACAATGCGAGTACCGAGGGACTGCTGCGGATTGCGAAGTCACTTGGGAAGGTTCAGCTGGGGCAGTCTGTGGTGATGCCGTTGACACGGAGGGAACTTCATTTTGAGATTCCCTTCTCCTCCCCCCTGCTCACGGGAGATCAGCTTGGTGACTTTGAATTTGTGTCAGATTTCGAACTGAAGAATCTGAAGAATCGGCATACGACTTCGGGCCTGGGTGTGCCCATCATTGCCATTCGAAATCCCTCGCCAGAGCCGCAGGTTGTTGAGAAATATTATACCGCCGGAATGAGCTTTGCGGCGACACTGCTTGTTCGATTTGGTGACACGAATGACGCTTCGCACAGCAGCATCAGCATTCAGATTTTTGATCCGCGGGAAGCTCAGGAGACTGTCATTGGCGGGATGCTCCTGCCGCTGGAAACCGACGTCAGTACCCCGCTGGCTCGCTATCTCAGCAATCCGGACATCACGCTGCTGGACACCTGGGCATTTCTGCGGCCGGATCGTGCTCAGAAAGTTGCGGGACTGTATATGGTCCAGCCGTATGATCCCGATCGCATCCCGGTGCTGATGGTGCACGGGATCTGGTCAAGTCCGATGACATGGATGGAGATGTTCAATGAGCTTCAGGCGGATCCGGAAATCCGTCGCAAGTACCAGTTCTGGTTCTATCTCTATCCGACCGGGGAACCTGTGGCGTTCACTGCCGCGGCTTTGCGAGAGGAGATCAGAAAGGTAAGAAATGACTGTGATCCGTATCGGCGGAATCCAAAACTGGACGAAATGGTCGTCGTCGGACACAGTATGGGCGGGCTGATGTCGCACATGCTGACCGTGGACAGTGGTGATCGCCTGTGGAATTCCGTCAGCCGCAAATCGATCGAGGACATTCGGGCGTCGACGGATGTGAAGTCTGAAATACAGCGTGTCTTTTTCTTCAAATCAAATCCCTCCGTGGATCGAATTATCACCATTGCAAGCCCCTACGGAGGGAGTTCATTTTCCAATCGATTGACCAGCTGGATGACGGGCTCCCTTGTGTCTCTGCCGTCACGGACGTATGAACTCAGTCGCATCATCTTCGATCAGAATCATCTGAGCTGGTGGGATCGCATCAAGGCTCCGAAGACAAGCGTGGACTCCCTGATGAAGTCGTCTGCAGTGTTGACGTTCATTCGCAGCACTCATGTGCCGGACGGAGTGAAGCATCACAACATCGTTGGAGTGAAAAAGGGCCGGGATAAGTCGTCGTGGTCTGACGGTGTGGTCAGCTATCAGAGCGCACATCGGGCGGATGTAACGAGTGAAAAGATCATCAAAGCCGGTCACCGGGACGTGCTGCGACATCCGGAAACCGTTGCGGAAGTTCGACGCATTCTTCTGGAACATCTGCTGGATTCGAATCGACGTCGTTATCCGGTCATTCCGGTACAGCAGACCGTGGAGCATCCCTCCGGCCTGCAGACTCATTCGCTCATTCCATGACCCGCTGAAAGTTCCATGCAGGTCTTCCAGAACCTCCGGGGCAGGAGAGCCTGCTGCAATCCGATCTGGCTGTCGATTCTTCCCCGATCCTTGTTGTCAGGGGCAGCTCTGAGACTGTGGACGGGCAGACAGTATGGGCTGTCACACGCTTTGATGGTGCAGAAGGGCCCTGGAATTCTGCCGGCAGAACTTTGTTTTCATCGGTACGGTAAAGCCGAACGACGATCAGGCGGCTTCAGTTTCCGCGTCGTCATCAAACGGAAGTTCCGCGATAGCAGGCAGTGTTCGCTGGCGGCGTAATGTCTCGTAATTGGGCAGGTCCTCGAGACATCGAAGTCCGTACATCGACAAAAACTGACGGGTCGTTTCGTACAGAAATGGTCGACCGAGTGAATCATCCTCACCGCCAATGCGAACCAGTCCACGGTCCATTAACTGGCGAATCATTTCAGAGGACTGCACACCGCGAATGGCTTCGACATCTGCCCGAGTGACGGGCTGCTGGTAGGCAATGATCGTCAGCGTCTCCATCATCGGGGAAGAGAGCCTCATCTCAGCCTGGCGATTGTGAAGGCGTTCCAGCCACGGAGACAGGGCCGCCCGAGTCATCAGAAGATAGCCATTTGCTGTCTGCTCAATGCGGAACGCGGAACGACTGCGATCATAAGATTCATTCAGGATCTGAACCAGCTGCTGGACTTCCTTCACGTCAATCAACCTCGCAACCTGAACCAGCTTCTTCGCCGGAACAGCACCCTCTGCGATCAGCAGTGATGCCTCCAGTCTTGCCAGTCTTGCACTGCGGACAAGGCCACCGTCCGGAAGGATTTCAAGGCGCCCCGGAAGTCCGACCGGTGCGGAAGCCGGTCTCAGCCACTCGAGACGTTCGCGATCGGGTATGATTCCGGAACCAACGATGCGGCAGACGGCAGGCTGATGCAAAGAAGAATGGAAGGACTGCTGATTTCGCATCACAAATGGTATGTCTGCTGCTGTCTCATGGGGAACACTTACTCTGCAGGCTGCGATTTTTCTCGCCGCTGCTGCCATGCATCAATCTGTTGCAGGACATCACGAGCGCAGTCGTCACGTGTCTGTCCGACTGCTTCGAATCGAATCCGTTCATCTTCCGAGCGGCCCCGAAAATAGACGGCAAAGCCGACTGGGTATCGCTCACCGGCCTCAAACCATTTTGTTCGCACAGCTCCGCGAGCCGTCAGTTGTTCGACGATTTCCTCTGCCTGCGGAAGCTGATCCTCCCGCTCCGCCGGCGCCTTGTCGCGTGAACCAGAGGACTTCTCTTTCCCGGGAGAGCCCCTCCCGGCGTTTGTTTCCGGTGCCTTCGGATCATCGTCTCCTGACTCCTCAATGAACGGATCCTTCAGACCCGCCGAACCCGAGTCGGAATCAACTTCCTCGAGCAGATCGTCGAATTCGTCGGTAGTTTCGGTCGACATTCTTCCGTCATCTGAATCAGCAGTTTTGGACTTCGGCTTCCTGGCTGGAACATCATCAAAGATCTCATCAAACCCGGGAGTGTCCCGCTTCTTGCCTCGCTTCGAGTCCGCAGTCCGTTTCGAATCTTTTTGCTCGTCTTCCTGTTCGAAGAGCAGTTCGTCGTCTTCGGATGACTGAGTATCCTCTTCGGTATCCAGCAAAAAATCCTTGGACGACTCTTCCCGCGCTTCAAGCGGTCTTGATGAGACGCCGGCTTGACCGGGGGGACGAAGCAGTGCCATCGCCGGTACAGCGATCAGAGGCAGCGTCATCAGAATTGTCGAAAGTAAACCGTTGCGAGAGGAATCCATTCCCGCACCTTCCTGGTAGCCGAGCCGTGAGCCAATTTCGATGCCAACAGTTTTCAAGCCGCGTCCTGCGAACCCGGCGAGGTCATGGGTGACCCTGCCTTCCGCAGGATGAGCCTTCATCCGGCGGCAAATTTTGCCGAAGTCTAGGAGCTTATCAGAAACCCAACAACGGCAAGTTCTATGACTGAAGATGAGATATGAGATGCTTGGGACGTCTGGAGAGCCTGGCGGATTCCTGTCCCGGTTCGTTTCCAGTGCCGTCGAGCATATTCTCGGAGGGTTTGCGTAATTTGCGTTTGCTCGGCAACTTCGTCACCACCGCTCTGCACGCGAGCAACAGACTTCGATAAAATTCAGCCGGATGTTTTCTCTGATGTCGTCCTGTCGAAATCGGCGACGATACTAGGGGAAGCGTTCGTCGCGGCGTTCCCTCGGGATTCGACAACTGCAACATCCCGGTGGGTCATGATCAGAGCGGGCGCGTGAATTGTGTCGCCCTGAAGGAAGGAACCATGCAGAATAACGATTTCAGCAATTTGCGAATCTCGCGTCGCTGTGTCTCGGCATTGCTTGCCGGTGTGGGCCTCTGTGGCATTCCAGTGAACGGAGTTGCCGCGGACGAAGTGAATGCGGCGGAACATCCTCTGGCGCCGGCGATTCGACATGCCAAGGCTTGTCTGGCGAAGATTCGCGACATGAAGGGCTATGAATGCACGTTCACGAAAAAAGAAGTGGTTGGCTCTGAGATAATTTCGCAAACGATGGCGATGAAGGTTCGGCATGAGCCGTTCAGCGTTTACATGAAGTTTGTAGAGCCCTCTGCCGGTCGAGAAGTGATTTTTGTCGACGGGAGAAATGACAATAAGCTGCTCATCCATGAAACCGGCTTCAAGGCGCTGATCGGGACTCTGGAACTGGCTCCGGAAGACAGTCTGGTGATGGCGGAGAATCGTTATCCAATCACCAGGGCGGGGCTCGTGAACATGCTTGAGACTGTGATCGCCCAGTGGGAAGAAGAGATGAAGTATGGCGAGACGGATGTGAAGTATTACGGAGATGCGAAAGTAGGCGAGTACACATGTCGCATCATCGAGAGCAGTCATCCCCAGCCGCGACGTCAGTTTAAGTTCCAGACAACGCGGCTATGGACCGATGAGAAGTCCGGGATGGCCGTACGAGTGCAGCAGTTTGGCTTCCCTCGGAACAAGGACCAGAAGGCTCCGATTGTTGAAGACTACACATTCACCGGGATCAAGCCTGAGGTTCGTCTGACAGATCGCGATTTTGATGTGAACAATCCGAACTATAACTACTGAGACAAACAGTTTTTTTCGGCAGCCTTCGGCCTCTCAGTCACGTTCTCAGGTTGCGAGTTTGTTCATGGGCCGCGCCGTGTTCGTTTTATGGCGCGGTATTTTCCTGAACACACCTCGGTCGGCGAGGGCGTAGTGTCTCGTTCGCGGCAGATGCGGAAACTCTGCGCAGGACCGGGTTGGTGACTGTTCGGAGGCCCTCTGCCCTGTTGGTTTGAGCAGTGCTGAGTGTGCCTCAAAACACGACACTGTGCCAGCGACGATGACCATGTGACTCGTTGCGTTGATCGCGGAGTATGATCCACGGGGTATTGTGACAGCCGTTCGGAAACGCGTCGGAGATTCGGTCAGTCTTGATGAGGGTCGACGCGGAGCGGAATGCGGGTTGCACTCAGCAACGGGAGACACGACAATCTCCACAGGTGGATGTGTCAACTGGGTTTGACGAACGATTTTGAGGATACGCCACGACTTGATACGAAGTTCACGGCGTCGGGATGCTGCAAGGATGAGCTCACTGCGGGACGGCCATCGGTTTTTGATCCCAGCCAGTCGTCGACTGACGTGGGACCTGTTGTGGTTCAATCGGGACGTCCCATTGTGCGGCCACGACCGCAGAATGTCACTGGGGGTTGTCCGGGAGGTCCGTGATGCCTGCCCGGTTCGAATTGGCTGGCCGGTGTTGTTTCTGAAAGCGATGGCACTGGTGGCCCGGGACATTCCGCAGTTCCGGCAGACGTGGTATCGCTGGCCATTGGCTCACTTGTATCAGCACCCCGAGAGCATCGCGAGCATCACGGTTCACCGCGAATTGAATGGGGAGCCGTGGTTGTTCTGGGGTATTCTTCATTCTCCGGAGACGCGTTCGCTGGAGTCCCTGCAGAAGCAGATTGATGCGTACCGAACAGAAGATGTCGCAAAGGTTTTCCGTCGTCAGTGGCACCTCGCGAAGCTGCCGACACTGTTTCGGAGAGCCCTGTGGTGGTGGAACCTCAATGTGGCCGCAAAGAAGCGGGCCACGCGACTTGGGACATTCTTTGTTTCCACGCTGGCTGGACGTGGTACTGAAATTCAGGTGCCTCCGTCGGTTCACACATGCTGTCTGACCTACGGACCTCTGGATGAGCAGCAGACAGCTCGAGTCACGATGGCATACGACCATCGTGTGATGGATGGCAGTCTGATCGCCCACGCTCTGGAGAAGCTCGAGGCGACTCTCAATGGGACGATCGCTGACGAGTTACGTCTGGTCAACGCAACAGATCGTTCGCGAACTGCGGCATGATGGTCGTTGACGAGCAGCCGGGGTTATTCCAGAAACGGGTCAAACTGATCAGGCGCGTGACCCGCGGGATTGCTTTCAGCATCGCTCGGGGAATTCACTGCGGCTCCCTGTGATTTCTCGTCCTCTGGTTTTCGAACAAAGCTGCTGTCTGACGCTGCAGCTTCATCAACAGCGGAGGTGACGCGTGTCCTCGCCGCTTCCTGAGCGCGATTTAGAGCGTCTTGTGCCCTGTTCTCAAGCTGTGAGGTTACCTCCTCAAACATGGAATCCGCCTCGCTTGCCGGAGCGTTGGCTTTCTTCTCCTGCTTCATCGAGCTGTCTTTCCCGGGGGCGTTTCCTCCGGCGGGCGCGTGATCTTCTCCGAATAACAAATCGGCCGCTCTGCGTCCCTGTTCAAGAACCGATTTGGAATTGCTGGTTGGTCCGACTCTGCGAGCGGACGACGAATTCGTGGCCGAAGGAGCTGCAGGTCCGTCGAAGCCGTCAATCACATCGTCCGCGCTGAACCGAGAACCGCCGTTCGGCTTTGTCGTTGATTTCGCAGGCACCTCTGATCGCGAGGCGATGTCTGTGCCTCGTGCTGTATTCGCCATCGTCCCTGGTACAGTCTCTTCGTGGTCATCAGAAGGAGACCGAAACGGGTCGGCAGGTGGCCGCGTGTTTGCGTCCTGAGGAAAAGGAATCCCAACGACCTCGCTGCCCCCTGATTTGCCGGAACGCGGCGATTGAGTCGTATCATCGAAATCTTCAACGTCCGGATTTCTGAGAAGCTGATCAGCTCGTTCTTCGAGCGTTGTGCGAGTTTCGTTCAGAAAGGAGCGGAGTTCATCCAGACCATGACCATCTTCGGAAACCGTCTCGGCCAGACTGGAGGCGACAGATTCCGCAATCAGGTCCGATGATCCGTGGGCCATCAGAGCCCGTGCGAGTTCCGGACGGTCGGTCCACTGGGATGGAGTCCAGTTGCGAATATCGACATAGGCCAGTCCCGGGGATTGCTGGGGTGTCCTCGGAACAATCTGCAGACCATTGTTCGAGTGAATCACGTGGTACTGCAGAGCAAAGAACATCGTCGACGCACCCAGTGCCGCGCCGACAATATACGGCTTGGCTTTGCTGCTCATCGCTGAAGATTCCTGATCATTCGAGTGTTTACCGCGATCACTTCCGCTCATCAGTCTGGCCTCGAAACACAGTTCCACGGAAGAATGGCGGGACCCTGGAAGACTTGGTCCACTCGCCACGAAGCCCGCACCGCCCCGAAGGCCAGACGCGCAAGATAAAGCTCTCGGACGAGACGTTGCGAAAACCTACCACGGTTCTGTTCGACGCCTTGATTTCATCGGGAGAGGTCGCCTCTTTTCCGCGACATTGCAAGTTCACCGCCGGTCAGGTTTTCGCAGCCGAAAGATTTTTCGCAGCCGGAGATTCAGGCAGGAACGTCATTGTTCGACGCTCAAAACCGATGAAATAAAAAAAATGACAGGAAAAACTGCAGGCAACGACTTTCGATTTCGCCGAGTTTTGGATTCGCGATGGAATCGTCCGGCGCGTTCACTGATGCATGGGATCGCAAAGTCTGTCGTACCTGCCGCAGCTCTGACTTTCATGGTTGAACGTGACTCTGTCTGAGAAGACAGGGCGTTGATCGTGGTCATATGCCGATCGATCCTGCACAATAGGGTTGCATGTTTTTCATCATGATGAACTCTTTTTTTTCGCCTTGGGGCCATGGCACATCGAATCGCTTTTCTGACTATGGATACGCTCGAGGATTTCGTTTGCTACGATCGCCTCGTGATTGACGTCCTGAAAGCTCGTGGGACGGAGGTCAACGAAGTCTCGTGGCGAAACCGTCGGGCAGACTGGGGGCAGTATGCTGCTGTGGTGATCCGCAGTCCGTGGGATTACCAGCAGGCTCCCGAGGCGTTTCTTGAAACGCTCGAACAAATCGACAGGTCTGGGGCGGTGCTGCACAACTCGCTGGCGACGGTTCGCTGGAACCTGCGAAAGACCTATCTTCGAGATGTCGAGGCCGCAGGTGCGACGATTGTGCCGACGGAGTGGCTGGCTTCCCCGTCTGATGCTGACCTGCGAAATACGTTCCGCAGTTTGCAGAGCGATCAGGTGGTTGTGAAGCCGGTGGTTGGCGCCAATGCGGATCAGGCGTACTGGATT
>JBKDRW010000026.1:0-2576 GCA_046341255.1 Planctomycetota bacterium | reverse complement strand
CGGGAAGAACAGATCGGCCAGGGATCGTTGTATCAGGTAAGCCCGCTGCAGAGTGCAGCCTCGCCACTGTTGATAGGCTCGATTCCCGGGAAACCTGCCGAACCCATCGCCTGGCTGCATCATCGGTCTGACGGAGGTCAGACGTTTTACACGTCGCTCGGCCATGTCGGCGATTTTGCGCAACCCGCTTTTCGTCAGCTTCTGAAGAACGCCTGCCTCGTCCTTAGCGGAGTCCGGATACCCTGATCAGACTCAACTCGTCTGAGAAACAATCGGATTCTCGCGATCTGCGGTTTGATCTCAGCGAGAGTCTGGCCCGGCTGCCGCACGGAAAGCCGACCAGCGGGGCGGGGTTCCGGCCATGTCTGGCTTCCATGACCTTCGCGGAATAATCATGGACTCGCTGGTGTCGGTGTCTGCACCTCGAGTACCACGAAAGGCAGAGATTGATTGAGATTTCCGGAGCGGAAACCCTCAAGGTCCACAGTGACGGCGCGAAAGCCGAGAGATCTGAGGCCATCTGTGATCTGTTGCCGCATCTCGGGCTCGAGCAGTGACGGTAGTTCCGAAAGCGTCACTTCGATGCGAGCCAGCTCACCCTGTTCGCAGCGGACTCGAAGATCCGTCACCTTCGTGAGCCGACGAATCAGGGCTTCGGACATCTCGATCCGATGCACCCGTTCTTCGGTGACTTCAACGCCATACGCGATACGACTCGACAAGCACGGCGCAGCAGGTTTCTCTGCCACGGACAGATTCCAGTACCTCGCGAGCTCCCGCACCTCCTGTTTTGTGAGGCCAAGTTCAAGCAGCGGACTTCGTACCTGATGATTCTTTGCGGCCTGCATGCCCGGGCGATAATCTCCGAGATCATCGGCATTGGCTCCGTTGACGAGACAGGTCACGCCGAGCTCACTCATGTGCGTTGCTGCGAGCGTGTACAGCGTGTCCTTGCAGAAAAAGCAACGATCACCGGCGTTCCGACGATACTCGTCACGTTGAAATTCCGATGTGGACAACTCAACATGGCGAATGCCAATGCGTGCGGCTTCGACTTTGGCAATCTCCCGGTCAGAAGCCGCGAGGCTGGGACTGATTGCGGTGATTGCGACGGCCCTCGCCCCCCAGACGGCAAATGCCGCGCGTGCCACGACAGCACTGTCGACGCCACCGGAATACGCCACGGCGACCGGACCAAGCTCTCGCAGGAATGCCGTCAGTCGCTCGGCATTGGCAGAGCTGATGTCAGGGCCGGATGATCTCAAAGTTGCAGAGTTCATGATGGAAGGAGTGACCTCAGCAGATGATCGTAAGCGTCGATCGACGCTTCCCAGGTGAAGGCGGACACGGCCGAGCGAGCGGAGTCTGCCATTGCTCGAGTCTGATCGGACTGCAGGATAGCTTCAGACATTTGTGACGCCATCTCGCTGACATCGCCAGAGCGAAACAATCGCCCTGTGATGCCATGCCGGATCAACTCCGTGTTTCCATCGACTGCCGATGCAACAATCGGCAGTCCCGCGGCCTGGGCTTCCATGAGTACGTTTGGAAGTCCTTCCCATCGTGATGCCAGCAACAGCAGATCTGCGGATTTCATCAGGCTCGAGGCATCCGAACGCCAGCCCAGAAGTTGGACACAATTCGTCAGATTCCGACTGGAAATCTCCCGTCGCAGTCTCGGAGCAAGGGGACCGTCACCCAGAAATACCAGACGCAGGCGGGGCACAAGATTCGAGGGGCACATCGATCTGAGTCTGCAAAACCCACGGAGCGCATCGAGTGGCGCTTTCTGTTTCGACAGACGTCCGACACAAAGAATGATGAAATCGTCCCGATCGCAACCGAAACTGCTCCGATCCGCAGGCGGCACCTTCGCGATCGCATCGAGATCAACGCCGTTCGGAATCACATCCGGTCGCAGCTTCAGATGACAGGCCTCCGCATGTACGTTGGCCACAGTCTGGCTGACCGCCACAAATCGCGTTACCAGTCCTCGGGTCCATCGATCGGGAAGCGTCACACTCAATCGTCGATCGGCAACTCGAATTCCGCAGACGACGTTTCGAATCCCGACCCACCACGCAGCCAGACGACTCATCAGGTTTGCCTGATGCAGGAATGAAAGAACAACGTCCGGACGATTGCGACGAAACTGCCTCGTCAAACGGATCGGAGCACGAAGATCAAGCAGGCTGCCGCAGTCGAGGGCATCAACAACAATGTGTTCTCCGGAAAGGTCCGCGGACAATTCACCGGCATCACGAAGACTGATGACTCGGACTGTCCAGCCTCTGTGTCTGAGCCCCGCCGCGATTCTCACAAAAGCTCGTTCGGCTCCACCGATGTCGAGTTCGGTGATGACCATCGAAACAGTCGGTGAATGAATGCTGGCTGCTTGAGACACGGAAGAATTCTGGTTCGTTGATAAGGCTGGGGTTGATCCTGCAGGAAACGACCTCCGAATCCATCGGAAAATCACGGTGGATTTTACCGTCGGTCTCGGAGTGAATGTGTACGGGTGACAGAGACTCGCAGCCTCGTTGTGCTGGCGTCGTTCAGGAATTGCAACTTACATG
>JBKDRW010000025.1:0-9739 GCA_046341255.1 Planctomycetota bacterium | reverse complement strand
ACCCATCTCACGCGACATCCTGACCATCTGCACAGCGTCGTCCCATCGATCTGAAAGATGCTTGTCATTGAAATACGGAACACATCGACCACAACGTCGAAATGTCGCCACAGTCTCATCAAAGAACCGTCGGCGGGGGTACATCTTCTGCTGCGTGACCTCCCGCCGCGGATAATCTCCATGTTCGCCGATGCTCAGAACTCCGGCCACCTGCACGTTGTCTGTCCCCAGACTGATCGCCTCATCAATCGATCGGCAGAGGCGAACGCCGTACCTGTCTGCCATCGCTTGACTCATATCATGTGCGTGCAACTGGTCCACGTACATCGACACCAGCTTCAACCCGGGTCCCGGTGGTTGATTGTTTCTCTGGTAGCCTTCCAGAATTTTCGACACAATCACGTCCGCATGACTCACCGGATAGTAGGCCGTGATCAGTGCCGTCACCGCGAGTTTTTCACGAGTCTGTACGGCAAGCCCGGCATCTGACGCTCGGGGCCAAACGATGCCAGTGCCCGCAGCCAGCAATGATGACCGGATCAATGAACGACGGGATTGTACGCCCATAAGTCTCTTTTTCTGGAATGAGGAGGCAGGCATGAGAGTCGCCATGGAATCAGACTGGACTGCCGCTGATTGAAAAGCATCGTCACACAACTGCCGGCTGAAAATGTTTATCGGTTGACGATCGACTCGCGAAAGGCCGCCGGCCGCTGACCGGTCAATCGCCGGAAGGCAGCATAAAAACGTCCCGGCGAATTAAAACCACCGGCGGCGGAAACATCGCGAACTTTCATATTGCTGTCTGTCAGCAGGTGCGACAGCGCGTGCTGAAGACTCGAATCAACTCGATTCCCGAAGCGACGTTCAGACGGCGGTGGACACGAAAGTGGATCAACGGAGTGAAGTGCAGAAGTATCTCGCGGAATCATTTGCGGCGACACTGGCGATCGCCGATGTGGACATCCATGCGGCATGCACCGAGACCAAGAAGGCTTCTCGGAAGGAAAGTGCCGATCAACGAGCGACGTTGTCGGCGCAGAAGGAAAGTTATGGTGTGATTCAGGCGCTGTGGGATGTCGGCCCGCCGCCGGTTTCGCATGTCCATCGTCGGGGCAACGTCAAAGCGCACGGGGTGCTGGTCCCGCATGGCTTCCCTGAGATCCTGCAACCAGTCGCGACTTCGTCGAACGCCACGGCCGAGGGCATTCTGGGCGAAACCAGCGGCAGTCGACTGGCATTGGTCCGCTGGTTGACTCAACCCGACCATCCACTCACTGCGCGGGTGTTCGTGAATCGTGTCTGGCATCTTCAGCCATAACGGATTCCCTGACCCCAGGGGCTGAACTTTTCTACCTGACCGATGCCGATTATATTGGATTGATCAGCGATGTGCTGGTCATTGCCCGGTCGATGAATGCGGATAACGTTCAGAAGCTGGCAACACCATAGTTTGCGCCACTCCGGAGAGGGACGCCATGATGAATCCTGCAACGGACCACCGAGCGGCGATGCGTCGGAGGGCCCGTGTCGGGTCGACGCTCGCTGCCTTCCTGTTGTTCCATGTCCTGATCAGCCCCGTCTGGTGTCAGAATGGCACAACTGTGATTGTGACCGTCGCTGAGAGTACGCCCGAGTTCACGCGCAAAAGCGAAGGGGACTTGATCGAACTCAAAGATGGGAGATTGTTGCTCGTGTACATGGAGTTCTCCGGAACCGGCAGCGACTTCGCAAACACCCGGCTGGTCGCTCAGGAATCGTCCGACGGAGGCCGGACATGGGGCCACCATCGGGTCATAACGGAAACAACGCCCGGCGACATGAATGTCTATTCGCCCAACCTGATTCGTGCGAAGGATGGCGGGATTCTTCTGTTGTTCATGCGACAGCATCGCCCCGGCTCGCTGACCAACCATGTGTGGAAATCCACCGACGAGGGGCAGAGCTTCTCGCCGCTTGTGGAATTCGTCTCGAAACAGGACTTTGCCTTGTGCAATGCCACCGTGAAGCGACTGGCTTCGGGACGCCTGCTACTGCCAGCCAATCCACCCGCTCGTGGAAAGTCGGCAGAAACCGGGCCTTATGTGGCGACCACACTTTACAGTGATGATGATGGCCTGACATGGCAGATTTCTGAATCACGTGTCGAACTGCCCATGCGTGGTGCGATGGAACCGCACGTGGAACAGACCACCAGCGAAAACGTGCTGATGGTGATGCGAAACCAGCTCGGGAAGCTGTACTTCTCCGAATCCCAGGACGACGGCGCCACCTGGGGTCCCGCCTTCGCCAGCTCCCTGACCGCGCCGGAGTCGTGCCCCGAGCTCACACGGATTCCAGGCACGAGTGACCTGCTGATGATCTGGAATCACTCGCACGATCCGAAGTTCCGGTCGCATTTCGGCAAACGGAGTCCGCTGACGACAGCTATTTCCAGAGATCATGGAAAGACGTGGAGGCATGTGCGTGATATTGAAACCGATGCGACCCGAGCATTTTCAAACCCGGGTTGCCGCTTCACACGGGACGGCCGCGCGATGATCAACTACTGGACCTGCGAGTATCTCCCGAACTGGGCGATGCAGGATGTGATTGATCTCCGAGTTGCGGTGATCCACAAGACATGGTTTTATGAAGAACCGACAGACGAGCCGAACAACAAGTAAGCGTGGACTCCGAAATCGGAACGATTGCAAATCCATCGTGATTTGTCTGTCAATGACCTCCAGATCGTTCGCTCAGGCTTGCTCAGGGTGCTGAACCAATCTGGAAAACTCCGAAGTAAGGGAAACGAGAATGTTTTCAATCACAGATGCTTACGGATCCGGAGGCTCGCTGCATCGGAGAGAATGGCTGCGAGCAGGAGGACTGAGCGCCCTCGGGCTGACCCTTCCAACATTGCTCCGCGGCGCCTCTGTGTCGGCGACTCCATCGAGCACACCTGGTCGATTCGCAGGTGATCTCGGCGCTACATTTGGACGCGCAAAGAACGTGATCTTCCTGTGGCTGCAGGGAGGTCCGCCGCAGCATGAAACATTCGACCCCAAGCCCGATGCGCCGCTGGAGATCCGTGGTCCCTTCAAGCCGATCAGTACCAACGTGGCCGGCATTCAGTTTAGTGAACTGCTTCCTCGAACTTCGCGTTACGCAGACAAGATGGCAATCGTCAGATCCATGTCCACAAAGGACGACAATCATGATGTGAGTGGTTATTGGCTGTTGACGGGCTATCCGTATCTGACAGGAAGTGCACGGCAGATCAAGCCATCCGACTGGCCGTATTTTGGCTCCATCATCAAGATGCTCAAACCCAGTGAAACACTCCCGGCACTGACATCGGTGTGGCTGCCGGACTTGATGCGTCTGAACGATAACGTCACGCCAGCCGGGCAGACGGCCGGGTTCCTGGGGCCACAGTGGGAAACGGAACGATTCGTCGGTGATCCGGCGTTACCGAATTATGAGATTGAAGGGCTCACCTCACGTGAGGGACTGGATCGGCTTCGCATGGATCGCCGTCGCAACCTGCTTCACCAGTTTGAATCACAGATCAGTGCCATTTCAAAAAGCGGCAAGGTCGATGCCTGGGATCGCCTGAATCAGCAGGCCTTTGATCTGATCACCTCGGGAGCCGCTCGGGCGGCCTTTGATCTGAGTCAGGAACCCGACAGTGTCCGTGACCGGTACGGACGCTACACGTGGGGGCAGTCCGTCCTGCTGGCTCGACGGCTGATCGAAGCTGGCGTACGACTGGTGCATGTGAACTGGGCGCGTGATCCCGGTGACAATGCTGTCGACAACCCGCTCTGGGATACTCACTCACTGAATGCCGATCGTCTGCAGGACAATCTGTGTCCGCAGTTTGATCCAACCTTTGCCGCACTGATGGATGATCTGTCGGATCGCGGACTCCTCGAGGAAACGCTGGTCGTGGTGATCGGCGAATTTGGTCGGACACCCAAAATCAACGCAAACGGGGGTCGAGATCACTGGGGGCACGTTTTTAGTTTTGCGATGGCCGGAGCGGGAATTCGTGGGGGTCAGGTCATTGGAGCCAGTGATCAGAATGGAGCGTATCCGACCACAACGCCGATCACCGGCGGGGATCTCACGGCGACGATCTTTCATCTGCTGGGGATTGATCCTGCAGGTGTGTTTCATGACAAAGAGAATCGGCCCCATCCGCTGACAAAGGGTGAACCCATTGCTGCGATGCTTGGAGACCGACTGGAGTTGTCGCTTCAGACTTCGAACGGAGATTCCTCGTTCGTCCCGCCATTTGATACGCGTTTACTGTTCGACGCCAACTTCCTTGACAACCTTCCACTGGTGCCAGTGGAACCTCCCAGTCGAACCAAAGGCTGGCGTGCATGGTCACAGGCAGGATTTACTGTGGTCATGAGGAAAGGCGGCGTACGATTCGGATTCGCCGAGAACCGTGCTGGTGAACCACTCGTGATGGAGCAGGGTGCGCAAGCGATTCTGGCGCAGGAGATTCGCAACGCACGCGGCGGGCACTATACATTGAAAGTCATGATGTCGACGGAGCAAGAGACGACGGAAGATCTCGAAAACGTTCTGGACCAGATGCGCATGCGTCTGGTGATTTTTCGGTTTCAAACCATACAGAAAGATCCCCGAGCCATTCAGGAACTGGCCTCGGTCGATTTTCGTCCTGTTGCCGGTGAGACTCGAGAGTTTGTACTCGATCGATTTCTTGGCGCGACAACCCCGGGCACAAACTTCGCGATTGGCTGTGGTCTTGGCGTTCTGATCGCGATGGAAATGAAGACAGCGATGAGCATCGATCCAGGAAAGGCGGGCCGCATTGCAGTTCAGGTCAATTCGGTGGACTTGAGCTTCAGTCCTCGTCAACGGGATGACTCCGTGACCGTGTAAGTGCAGCCCCAGGAAATTGGCAGAAGCATTCAAAAGAACTGGGCATCATGATGCGGAATGCGACTCAAACGAATCAGGCAGATTCCTGCAATCGCATAACCTTTGACCAACTGAGGTCGAAAGGGAGCCGGGAGGATGTGCGAGATCACGTCGGGAGCCACATGAAAGCTGGCGAGGATCCGTCGTTCGATGACACCCGTCATTACGGGGATTCGCATCTGATTTCTCCTCGAAGTTTGTTGGATGACTCGACCCGCTCGCAGAAATCCGGCAGTGTATCAGGTCCTCGCTCGGGGGATACCTCGCATGTCCTGCTTGATACCAAGCAGGTCAATTTCACCGTTACTACGGATCTGAATAAACGTCAGGACTGAAGACTTCCATATATCCTTCCGGTCTCGCGAGTGGCCGAAATCCGAACTTGTCGTACAACCGATGCGCATCGCGCGTGACCAGGACGAATCGCCGCAAACCCTGAAGGTCCGGATGGCCGATGATCGCCTCCATCAACCAACACCCCAACTTTTTACCCCGGTAAGCCTCCAGCACAAAGACGTCGCAAAGGTATGCATACGTCGCCTTGTCGGTAATCACACGGGCAAAGCCAACTTGGGCACTGCCATGGTAGAGCCCGAAACAAAGTGAGCCAGCAACTGCGCGTATCAGCACTTCGCGAGGAAGACCAGGAGACCAATACGAGTTGGACAGAAAACCATGAATGACTTCGAAATCCAGTTTGCTGGGGTCGCTGGAAATCGAATACTCATGGCGAGCCTGTTCAAAGTAGGATTGCATCGAAACGGACCTGCATTCGTGGAAGAAAATGGTTGATTGGTCAGTCGACGATGAACAACTTGGGCCCGTGACGGTCCTGGATCGATGAGGTTTGCCTTGATCCGAAACCTGGTAACTCATACCGGGTCGCAACGTGTCGACGCGTCCGTCCTGAAGCTCGGTGAGTAGTTCTCCCTCGATGCACAGCAGGATGTGCCCTTTGACGCACCAATGGTCGGCGAGATAGTTCGGCGTGTACTCCACCATACGGACTCGAATCGGGCCGAATTGGCATGTCTGCCAGTCAGCGGTACCCGTTTCGCCGGGATGCAAGGTTTTGGGGATTGCCGACCGGTCCGCAACGCCGACGGGAAGATCGTGCATTCCATGGGGGCGCTCGATGCTGGGTGTTCGGGAGTTTCCTGGTCATGTCCGGCGCGGTTCTGGCAGAAACATCACCTGGAAGCTTCGTGATCGAGGGTCCATTGCAGGGCGTCAGCCGCCCGAAGGTCGGTGGGCTGACCGCGGTCCCGGAGGTGCTTGATGATCTTAACGCGGGTTTCGCGGTCACGGTTTTGGGCTAGCTTCCACTTCACCTTGCATTCGCGAATGGTCAGAGTAATCGCCGCGATTGTATTGAGTGAGCCGCGGTACATGGCGTGTTGGGCGCTCAATGCTTCATATCCGCCATCGGGCTGGTAGTGCTGCATCAGACGCTGTTGATGCTCCGCGATGATTTGCGGATCATCGGAAATTGCGGCATCACATTCAAAAATCACGACTCGATAGTAGGCTGTCGCAAACGCCGCGTTGGATGGGTGAATCCAATACGATGGGATCGTGCCGAGCATCTCGTCCACTTCAAAGGCGCATTTCGGATTGGCCCGCAAATCGGCCAATTGCTCATCCTGACGATTCAGGTGCATCTCGATGGTCGAACCAGGAAATTGAAATGGGTACAACCCGATGTGAGGTTGGCCACTCACGCTGACCGTAACCAGTCTGGCAAGCTGCTGTTCGGTCGCGAATCGCTGAATGATTTCCGCGGGCACATTGGAGTATTCGTCGTAGAAGATCATCGCTTTTGTCTGAAATCCAGCAAGAGGTCTTTGGCAAACACGATGAAGACACCCGCCCGTCACAAAAGTTCGGAGAAACACCGATCTCAGAAGAGTCTCATGGGCCATCATGATCGGATGGCAACGCACCTCGGTCTCTCCCAAACGGGCGATAAAGCACTCGTCATGTGCCTGATGATGCATTGCGTGAATCTGCCTGGAGGTCGGCAAAGCATCCCCTGGAACGTGGACTCCCGGATTCAGCGTCACGGTCCGCATGTCCATCTTCCGTTCCGAGTTTTTCTTCATGACACCCGAGGCAACATCATGGCAACGGTCGATACGAAATTTACATTTGGCCGCGATCGACAGGAACCACAACATCTGGCCACTGGAGAGTGAAGCGAGAAACGCTTCCTCGGGGTCGACGGCGCTCGCATCGGACATCGGGATCGGAACGATGGGAGGGAACGATGGGAGGGAACGATGGGAGGGGACGATGGGAGGGGACGATGAGCCGGGGACTTCCGCATTACTGTCAAATGCGAAGCACATGGCGTCGACTGTAATGCTTCTGAGGAACTTCTCATTGTTTCGAAGCCACAAGACTCCTGTCGTAAACTGCCCATCGATTCTGATCCTTCAGTTCAATTTCAGTTCAGACCAACCATCCATTCATTCACCACGTATCAGGTCAGCATCTCGCGATGACCGTGTCGATCCGATCAGAAGCCTGACAGGAAGCGACAGAATCGCTGAGTCATTTCGCCCTCGGGAAGCGCAAAGTGATTTGGACCGTGGAATACTATTCGTGGCCAGACGGGGCAACTTGGCGTTGGTGTGGCAATTTTGAATTCCATCCACCTGAGCAAAAACCTTGGATTTTTCTGACATTCGCGGATCCTGAGCGAATCCAAAGACGACGAATCTCGGTGTGCCACGCGAAACGGAGTCTTGCCCCAGATTTGATGTCAGAATCCTGATGGCGACTCCGAGGCTCAGTCGCGTTACCGCGGCAAGTGAACCATGCCGAGTGTTTAACATTCCATAGACCGCGTTCGACCTCGCTGATTTTCATGACTGGCCTGCGTTGGAAAATACAACCTACGAGGCACTGGGAACCAAAGACAGCGGCGAAAACGTCTTCAAAGTTGCAGCAAGCGTTCCCTGTGTCTCGTCACACACAGCACGGGGTGCCGGACAAACTGCGATTCCCGCAGCGTTCAGCAAATGTGATCGCCCACCCATCAGCAAATGGTGAATGTCGGTACCCTCTGAATTTTTCGATGAGGGCCTCAAACGGCGAAGCAGTGTGCGGTTGAGCCGTGGGGATGTGGATTGTACAGCGGCAAAACAGTTCCGAAGATCATGGCCGGAGCGGTTTACTCGCGGAGAGAACCATTTTCTTTGTGCAGTCCAAGCGACGCGGAGTCGTTTGCGTCATCGCCAACCGGCACCGTCGCATCGATTCTTACGCCCATCTCCAGAATTTCGTCCTGCTCGTCGATAATCACAGTTTCACCCTCGCTGAGCCCGTCAAGTACCTCCACAGTCAGATCATTCGAGCGACCGAGTTGAACAAATCTGCAGACAAGATTCTGCTCTGTTCGAACGAGCACGGCAAGCTGCCCCCGATGTCGGAAGACGGCTCCCACAGGGATCTGCAGCACGTTGCTTTGTTCGACGGCCGTAATCATGCATGCTGCCGTGGCACCCAGTGCAAGTCGAGACAGTGACTAAGAAACACCCTCCAGATCGATCTGGACATCGTGGTACAAATCGTGCGGCACGAAGGGAGACATTGGAGACGGAATCGGAGCGATCCAGCGGAGTCGACCGCAGTACTCTCGATCCGGAAGTGTCGGAACACGGACATCGGCAACACAGCCCTCTTCCAGTTCATTGACTCTGGTGTCACTCACGCGTCCCGCAACAATTAACCGGGATCGATCAGCAATCCAGAACAGCTCCTGGGAGTAATGGGCCTTACCACCGACTTCCACGAACCGCCCTTCATCCGGCTTGTGACAAAAGATCAGCTCCCCGGATCTCGGCGCCCGAATCGTACACGCTTCCAGTGCTCTCGACAGATAGTCGACGCTCAACTGGACACCGGAAACCCATTGCTCCATCTCCAGAGACTTCACCTCCTGAATCATCGAAGCCAGTTCGTTCTGGAGCTGCGTTCGTCGAAGTTCCTCATCAGCCAGTTCTGAATTGAATTTCAGTTCAGCATTCTTACGCACATGCTGAAACGAGGAGGCCAGGTTGAGCAGTCCTTCGGCGATGGCCAATTCGCGTTCGTCACTTTGAAATTCTGTGCGCCGGATTTCCAGTTCGGCGAGGCTGGCGAATCCTCTTGCTGAAAAATCTCGCGTTCGTTCGTACGACTCACGTGAGACCGCCAGTGACTCTTTGCAGAATTCCACATCGCACTGCAGTTTCTGAAGCTCCTGGATCGACTCTGCCTTGTCGAACGCGATGAATCGGCCCCGCGACTCATCGGCGAGATTCGAATTCGTGTTCAGTCGTCGATCATTCTGAATCTCCTGAAGCGATTCAAGTGCCAGAGCGTTTGCGTGTCCAGCTCTGGCCTTGATCAGCAGCAGCGTTTGCTCCTGAAGTTTACTGCGAATCTCTGAGGCATCGAGAACACAGAGCACATCGCCTTCTTTGACCATGGATCCTTCCGGCACAAGTTCCACAATCGTCCGAGGCCAATAACGACATTGGTTATAGACGACTCCGGGGCGAAACGTCCGAATCTCTCCGTATGCCGGAACCGACTTGAGAAATCGTCCCCGTCGGACGGTGTCGGTCTTCATGGCAGGACTCAGAAATGGCATTGCCGGTCTGCTTTCAGTCAGTCGCAGCAGGCCACTGACGTACCGTACAGAATAGATCAACAGCGCAATGACGAAGAGTCGTCGAATCCCGTGACGGACATTCACCCTGCGGTTGAAAATGTTCGGAGATGACACTGAGACGGCCTTCGCCCTGTCGTATTC
>JBKDRW010000024.1:0-42377 GCA_046341255.1 Planctomycetota bacterium | reverse complement strand
GCGCAACTCAGTCACCGACGCTGGATGAAGTCCCCCTTGATGCGTCGTTTGCAGCGCGCCGGGACGAAACTCATGAATCAGCGGCAGTGATGACCGGACAGGGCTTCCTGATCAGGAACCCGTCGGTCTACGAGGGCATTGTCAGGCTCGCCAGCGACGTGGAACTGCGAAGGAGCCTGCTGACATCGTCGGCCGGCATGACATTGATCGCTTTTACGCTGCTGAATGATGCCGGAGTTCGATTTCTGATCCACTGGATCGCCGCAATCGGTCGTCTCCTGAATTCGATTGCGTCCCGCTATCGCAAGCCACCGTCAGAAGACATCCAGCCTCTTTCGGCACCGTGAACCTCGACACGATTTCTGATTCAGCGGAGATCTCCGAGCAGCTCTGCCTGAAGCTGCTGAAGCGCCGTTTCCGAAACCTGCCCATAGCTGCCATTGGCTGCGCCCGGAAGGCCATAATGCACCTGAGCAGTCTCCTGAATCGACGCGTCCAGAGCGACCTCACGGACAGCCGAATGGATCTGACGGCATCCGGTTGCAGAAACAAGTTCGCGAACATTCGATGCTCGGATCCCTCCTCCCGGAAGGATCTCGATGCGACCGTCCGCCAACAGCAGTAATTCTTTCAGCCTTTGCCGTCCGTCAACCGCCGTAGCGGCTCCACCACTGGTCAGCACGCGATCAAAGCCGCAGTCGATGAGCTGCTTCAGTGCGACGATCTGATCCGAAACGACGTCGAAGGCTCGATGAAACACAAGCTGAACCTTCGGAAACAGCGCACGGAGTCTTCGGCATCGTTCAACATCAACACAACCATTGCCGGTCAGAAATCCTGTGGCCAGCCCTTCAATACCAAGCGGCAACAGAAGTTCGGCATCTTTCAGCATCAGCAGAAAGTCCGACTTCGAATAACAGAAACCGCCTTCACGCGGCCGAATCATGGAGATGATCGGTCCGGCAAACGTCTGCCTCGCCATCTGTGTCAGAGCTGCTGTCGGCGTCAGCCCGCCAACAGCCAGTCCCGAGTTCAAATCAATACGATTCACATGGCACCTGGCTGCAATTTCACCATCACCCAGACTGCCGGCGCAGAGCTCCAGAAACACTCGATCGGCCGAGCGTCCGGGTCCGGCGGAAGTAGGGTGCTCGCTGCCATTCATCGTTCAGATCTTCAATCCGAAGGGTTCGACTCCGCCAGACCAGCCATGATGGATGCTGCGACAGATACGCCAGAGATCCGGCTGTTCAGAACTCCGCATGTCCCGGAGTTCGAGGGAAGGGGATCACATCGCGAATGTTGGTCATCCCTGTGATCAGCAGAACGGCTCGTTCCAGACCCAGACCGAATCCGGCATGGGGCACGGTACCGTACTTCCGCAGATCCACGTACCACCAGTAGTCATCCGGATTCAGATGACATTCGTGCATTCGCTGAATCAGCACATCCAGTCGTTCCTCACGCTGGCTGCCGCCGATAATTTCACCGACGCCGGGAACCAGAACATCCATGGCTCGCACAGTTTTTCCATCATCGTTGCAGCGCATGTAAAATGGCTTCAGTGTCCGAGGATAGTTGTAAAGAATCACGGGCTGCCCAAAGTGCTCCTCGGTCAAAAAGCGTTCGTGTTCTGTCTGAAGATCGCTGCCCCACTGCACCTGATAATCAAATGATTTTCCGCTCCTGGTAATGATGTCAATTGCTTCGGTGTACGGCAGACGAATGAATTCCCTGCTGCGGATATTCTCGAGTTTCGCCAGCACGGTCTTATCGATTCGATCATTGAAAAATGCCATGTCATCCGGGCATTTCTCCAGAACGTCATTCACCATTGTTTTGATAAATGCCTCTGCCAGATCCATATTGTCCGGCAACTCGTAGAACGGCATCTCGGGTTCGATCATCCAGAATTCTGCCAGATGCCGGGTCGTATTGCTGTTCTCTGCACGAAATGTGGGCCCGAAGGTGTAACAGTCTCCAATAGCAGTCGCGTAGGTTTCAGCTTCGAGCTGACCACTGACGGTCAATGAAGCCGGTTTGCCAAAAAAGTCCTGCTTCCAGTCGATCGCATCAATCTGTTTCCTTCCCAGCATCGCCAGATCCAGAGTCGTCACCTGGAACATCTCACCAGCGCCTTCACAGTCACTGGTCGTTACGATTGGAGTATTGATGTACAGAAACCCACGCTGCTGGAAAAAGTTGTGAATGGACCAGCTGATGCAGTTACGAACACGAGCCACAGCGCCGAATGTGTTTGTGCGAGGTCGCAGGTGCGCAATCTCTCGCAGGAATTCCATGCTGTGTCCCTTTTTCTGAAGGGGAAACGTAGCCGGGTCCGCTGTACCCAGAATCGTCAGTGAGGTCGCATGAAGTTCAATTCGCTGACCCTTGCCCGGAGATTCCTTCACGGTCCCCTCGATCGATACGCTGGCCCCGGTCGTGACGTCCCTGATGGATTCTTCGTAACCCGGAACATTGCTTTCCACGACGACCTGCAGATTCTTCATGCAGCTGCCGTCGTTGAGTTCAATGAACGAAAAGCCACTCTTGGAATCTCGTCGAGTTCTCACCCAACCCCTGGCGGTAATCTTCGTTTCCGGCTGAGCGTCGCGGAGGATCGCGGCGATGCGTGTTACTGGCATGTTGTGCCTGCTATGGAGTGTCTGGATGCAATCTTTCCTGACGAATGATTCAGGAAAGCTCGCCTCCGGGCAAGTCCGGAACGGCGAATTGCCGTGATCGGGGGCTCCGGTTGCCTTTCACCCCGAACGGTGTGGACCGAAGGAGGTCAGTGCCAGCCCCCTCCACCTCGAATTCCCGCACACAATCGCGGGTTCCACTCGGATCGGGAAGCTTTTACAACTCTCTACAAGCCGATCGGCTTCTTCTCCACCATCCATTCCGCCTGCAGATGCTCAGCCAGTTTCCGAACGATCTCGGGATGTTCGGCTGCAAGATTACGCTGCTCCGTGGGGTCGTTCAGGACATCAAAAAGCTGCGGAGCGGGATCGTTGACCTGATGCACAAAGGAGTAGCGATCAGGTTCGCAGGGGTAGCTGAGAATCAGCTTCCACCGGCCTTCGATACACCAGCGATACTGCAGGGACGCTTCATGACGATCCACGTCAGCAATGTCGTGCGCAAAGCTTTCGCCACAGAGGTAGGGGCGATCGAGTGGAATGTTGCTGTTCAGCAACGGCAGAAGGTTACGGCCGGCAGCCAGAGTTTCGGGCATCAAACCCCCGTCCGCTTCTGACGCAGATGAAACCGCTGCAATCATCGTCGGGGCAATGTCCAGTGACGTCGCAAGTTCCTGCCTGTCGCCCGGTCGGATCCTGCCGGGCCACGAATACATGATGGGAGTTCTGATGCCACCTTCATAGACCGTCTGCTTCGACCGTGGCGCAAAGCCGTGTTTCCAGTCGCCCCCCAATTTCATGTCCGAAGTGTGCTGAATCCAGCCGTTATCGGTCACGTAGACCACCAGGGTATTCTCGGTCAGCTGCCGTGCTTCAAGATGATCCAGCAATTGCCCGCAGGTTTCGTCGAAAAACTCACACATGGCATAGTATTTCGCAAGCTCAGGCGGGCGACCATCCTGCTGATACTTCCTGAGCAATCTCGGGGGTGGATCATGAGGCGTGTGGGGCAGCATCGGTGCGTACCAGACGAAGAAAGGTGTCTTTGCGGCAGCAGACTGGTCTATAAAATCCAGGACAGGCTTCATGCCCTTGCGACCAATCTGAAGTCCGTCATCACCATGACGTCCGCCCTGTTGCGGAAATCCGCGAGTCATCCCCTGAGTGAAACCGCCGCGAGCAAAATTTCCTTCCCACCATTTGCCCGACTGAAAGCTCACATAACCACGCTCTCGCAGACGTTCAGGCACTGCAGGTTGTGAGTCGACTCGATCAATCAGTCGCTGCTTCAGTTCTGCGTATTGCTGATCGGACAATGTTTTGTCGCGTTTTGGATCGTTCCCGGTGACGCCATGCTGATGGGGGTATCGCCCTGTGATGATTGACAACAACGACGGACGACACAACGGAACGGGCGTATAACCTCGACGAAAAACCGCGCTTCTCGACGCCAGTTTGTCAAGATTCGGGGTCTGAATCACCGGATGGCCCATGAATGAATAATCCGACCAGGCCTGATCGTCAGAGAGAATCAGCACAATGTTCGGAGCCTGCTGTTCAGTTGGGGATGCATCGGCTGCTGTGTCATGCAGCAGAGCTGCAAGACCAATCGCTGCACACAGGCAAAGTCGAACCATCGTCAGCATCTCCTTCAACTTGACAACCTGACAAGATCTCTGCAGGCAGCCGTTCAACATCGTTTCAGTTCTTCGCTGAAATCATACCAATCACAGACACGCGACGGAAACGGCTGCAGAAGTTGTAAGGCACTCCTGAACCGCAGGAAACCCCGCACGAACGCAGGACCGTCTGAGATGTTGCAGGGCCATCAGCAATGACCCGACACAGATGAGCACACACGTGCTGCATTCCACCGGAAATTCCGGCTTACGGACTCAGTCCCCAACTCGTGCTGCAGGGTGAAATGACGGCTCCTGTCTTGCTGGCAATAAACATCCCGATGATCTGACCGTCCTTCATCGAAACCACCGGCGACCCGTGCCAGGGAGACAAATCGCCGAGATCTGTCGTGACAGTCCAAAGACCGTCCGCCACCTTGAGTTGCTCAACACTGATACTCTGGATCACGGACGAAGCACTGTCGTCCGCGTTCACAGTTCGGCAAAGACAACATTCTTCCGGAGTTGCCGGGATTCGGAACTCAGAAATCGCAACAGCAGAATACACGGACGTGTCTGTCGCTCCAGCGGAAATCCAGGTGACGCCGACTTTTTCCATCGTCGCGGAGTTTTCAGTGGCATCGCTCGCCGGAGGAATCGTGAGCGTAACTGCAGCGTCGACCATCACGGAGCCGAGGGTCAATTCCTGTACGGGCGGAATCTGGCCACCGTCCCCCCCGGGATCCGTTGCAAGCACATCGGCAGCCGTCAGAATCCAACGCCCCGACGGCCGCTGAACCAGCAAACCGTTCACGGTGAATCGACTGGTTCTTGGAATACCAAGAAATGACGCTGCACGAGTCCCCTGAAGCGTCACGCTTGGTGGCAAATCAAAATCCACAAGAGGAATCGAAGAACCAGGCTCCAGCCATTTCGGATCTGGTTTCTCGTGCAGCACAAACACATGGCCGGACTGAATCGGGCTCTTGTCTTTACCCACAGCGGGTGTGGCGAAGGAAACTCCGCCGCGGACAATCGTGGTCAGTGAATCCGCATTCAGTCGAAGTCCACTGAGACCCACGTCGAGACCAAGACCGCTCGTAACCCAGAATTGCGACGTTGACCGAAGCAATCGCGTGAACTCCGAATTGATCCTGGCGTGAACGTCGACAAATCGGGCATCCGGCGACAGGTTGATTGAAAGAATCTGACCAACTTCAACCCCACGCCAGCTGACAGGAGCACCAACCGAGACGCCATGCTTGGCATCGCTTCGCAGGACCAGATCAGTGCCTTCGCCAAAGTTTTCATCCGGAGGCGCAGCACCCAGTCCTTCAAATCGACTGCGCTGCTCTGCCCCAGGGTCTCCCGGGCTGACAGCGATGTATTTCGCCCCGACCGCAGTCTCCAGCCCACTCACCCCGGCGAAGCTCAGTTGAGGACGCACGATCCAGAACCGCGTTCCTTCTCGCGCGAGCCCACCCGCTTCCGGAGTCAGCGTGACCTTTGCCGTGATCTGCGACAGACTGTCGCTCAGTGCCACACTGTCCACAAGCCCTACGTCAATTCCGCGATGACGAACTGCATCGCCAGCCTTCAATCCATGCCCGTCAGGAAACCGGATCACAATCGTTGGTCCTTTGGACGGGATCGCCTTCCATGTGAACCAAAACGCCAACACGAAGCAGATCAGTGTCAGCCACCACATGCGCGATTCAAAAATGATCGCAGTCGTCGAGCGTATCTCCTGGATTTCTGCCTGCGGAAATGACGCAACGATCGGTTCCTTCGAAGTCGCGTCAACGACATCCGGCCCTGTCACCGTCGAATTGGTTTCCGTTGGAGTCATAGTCCTCTTCAGATCTTTCAGCAGAGCACAATCCTGATCAATCTCATCTCCGCAGGTCGAGCCACGAACCTGCATGCGGATCCGGAAGAACGAAAAGTCAACCCTGGTCTGCGTCATTCGCGGCAACACGCCATGGCCCGTCAGCCATCATCATCCCAGATCGCATGCGGATCAAAAGATACCGATGCAATCATGCTCATGGAAACACACAGAACAAACGCAAACACCGCAGGTCCAAAGTGAAACGTGACAAGATCTCCAAGCTTCACCAGCATCACCATAAATGCGAGCAGCATGACGTCCATCATGCTCCAGCGTCCCAGATGTTCCATCAATCGCAAAGTCACCACTTTGTGACGTCGATGCAGAAACTCCAGCAGACTCAGTTCGAGAAGCAGTACAATCTTTGTCAGCGGAAAGACAATCGAAAACAACAGCACGACAGATCCGACGAACCAGCTTCCATGTTTCATCAGGTCGATTGAACCACCAAGTATGCTGGATTGAGTTCGGATGCCCATTTTTTCCACCTCGAGGATCGGGCAGAGCACAGCGGGCCAGAACAGAAAAAAAGCCGCGATGGCAGCAGCAGCCGTTCGGCTGGATGTCGTACGTCGGCAGCCTCGTGGTCGGAATCGTGAACCGCATCGGGTACACACCGCCCGCTGCTGCGCCGTAAGCGGCGGGATTTCGTGGATCAGGCCACAGCCATGACACGCATGATGCATCGCCATGTCGCCTTCACTTCACGTAGAGGAATTCACTGGAGTTGAGAAGAATGTGGCACAGATCACCCAATGCAGCCTGTTGAGGAGCCACGATTTTCTGTTCGCTGCGATCCAGTGAAAGTGTCAACCCGGTGACAGAATCCTCAAGCAATCCTGGTGCGGGTTCAAAACGCCAGAACGCAACCGTCGACGGACCCGCACTTTCTCCTGAAATCAGCAACTGATCGGTCGACAGGACAGCGGAGGAAAACCGCACATCGTCAATCAGCCCGTCAAACGCTGAATCAGTCGCACCAGAACGATGCCCCAGCGACAGAGCAACGTCGTTGCTCACCGGTTCGATCACATCATGCTCGACAGTCACTGTGCTCAGCAGTTCGTCGTCATTCGCCAGATTCTTAGCCTGAAATGTGACTGTCCCTCGATCCTCTTTCGATGTGCCTGGCTTCAGGCTCACGGCGACAAAATATGGTGTATTGAGTTCAATATGCTGATCAGAAAAAATCGCAGCCTCTCGGATCTGACCATCTGCGTGCCTGCCAAACATCTGGAGCACCAGAGTCTGTGGTTTGCGACGGGAACCTTTTCCGGTGACACCAAACGTCCATCCCGGCATTTTCCCGTCGCCACTCCATTTCGACGCAATCGTGCGAACAGCCCCCGTATCGAAGACCGATCGCAACTGAATGCAGGCCTCCAGAGTGAACTCGGCAGGATTGAGCACGTCGGTCGATTCACGCGACATGCGGATCGGCTTTTCCTCTGCACGGACCAGAATTGCCTGACCGTCGCGATACGGCAGCCGTCCGATCGGGACCGAGGCGTTCGCCATTTCACCGCGGTCCATCTCAATCCTGAAACGCTGAGAGGCCAGAAACTGCAGTGACTCCGTCAGTTCGTCTTCGGTTGGTTTTCGGCAATATGCAATCTGCCACAGTCGTGCAATCGTGTCCGCGTCACTTGATGCTTCTGTGACCACAGAGCCGCGATCCTTCGTCAGCGAATTCGCGAACTTCAGCGAGTGATTCATCATGACCTGACTGTTCAACAGCAGAAGTGACTGAACCGGCGATGTGGTTGTGTCTCGCGATGAGGTACTGGAAAAGAACAGCGGCAGATCAAAAACATCCAGAACCGGATCTCGCTCATTTCGCATATAGCGAAGATAAATCGACCGTCGTGGGACATCAGACTGCACACCAGGCCCGCCCGACGTCATGTCGAGTTGCCCGGAAACGGCCAGGATCGCATCACGTATCTGTTCGGCGTCCAGCCGACGGACATTGAATCGCCAATATTGTCGATTGGTCGGATCGACTGACTGAAAGTCGGCCAGCCTCAAGTGCTCAGATGACATTCGATACGCAGCCGAGGTGACAATCAGCCGATGCAGTGGCTTCAGACGCCATCCGTCACTCAGGAACCGGGTCGTCAGCCAGTCCAGCAGTTCCGGATGCGATGGAGGACCGCCCAGGGTCCCGAAGTCACTGGCGTTTGCGGCCAGACCGCGCCCGAAATGGCCCTGCCAGATGCGATTGACGATCACTCTCGTCGTCAGTGGATTACCTGGCTGAGTCATCCATTTCGCCAGCGATGCGCGACGACCGGTGGTTGCAGAAGTGCTGTTTGTCGGCTCGATCACGGCGGCCGCGGAGTCAAGAAGACTCGGAACACCCGGACCAACGACTGTCCGTCGCCTCGGAATGACCGTTTCCGGCGCGACGCGGCCGATATCGGTCACCGTAAGTGCCGTCGGTAACGGTTCAGGTTTCAGAGCGTCATGGCTTGCCAGTTCTTTTCGAAGAGACAGCAGTTTCTCTTTGTCGTCGCCCTTGATGCGATTGTCGAGCCCTTCGTATTCATAATCGACCTGACGCCACGCCAGTTCAAACAACTGTTGCTCAAGGGGCGATTTCTGAGCATCATCGGACAGCAGAATCTGTTGAATATCCGGCGGGTATTTTTCGATAGCATCCTGCTTCGCTCGAGCCCTGTAAGACGACTCCAGATCGGCGATCCTCGCACGAATGTCGGCTGTTGCTTCTTCCCAGATCTTCAACTGCTCCGCATGAGCCTGCTGTTCGGCAGAACTGGCAAGAACGAAGCGATCCTCCGGACGCATTGCCTCAAAACAGGCGCGAAGACGAAAGTAATCTTTCTGAAGCAGCGGATCATACTTGTGATCATGACACTTCGCGCATTGCAGGCCGACGCCAAGAAACACATCGCTCGTCGTGTCGGTGACTTCATTCAGAATCACGTCCCACTGTCCGCGAACGTCGCGATTGTTGTACTCGTAAATCCAATGACGCAGAAACCCCGTTGCAATTCTCGCGGCAGGATCATCCGGAAACAGCTCGTCACCCGCCAGTTGCTCCTGTACGAACCGATCATACGGCTTATCCTCATTGAACGACTGAATCACGTAGTCTCGATATCGCCAGGCATCCGGCCGATAGTGATCGATGCGGTAACCATCGGAGTCCGCATAACGCACAAGATCGAGCCAGTAACGAGCCCAGCGTTCGCCATACTCAGGTCGTGACAACAGCCGATCGACAAGTTGTTCATACGCGTCGGGCCGATCGTCTGAAACAAATTCAGCCACCTCGGTCGGAGTCGGCGGCAGTCCGGTCAGGTCGAAAGTCAGCCGACGAATGAGTGTTGCCCGATCTGCTTCAACAGCCGGAGTCAGCCCGTGACTCTGCATCTGCTGCAGGAGAAATCGGTCGATCTCACTGCGACTCCACGAATCTCCTTCGATCACAGGCGGGACCGGATTTTTCACCGCCTGCAGGGCCCACCACGATCGATCTTCGTCGGTAAACTCCGGCCCGGAAGCATGCGGCCGTACAGGATGACGATCAGCCCCTGGCCATGCAGCACCGCGTGAGATCCATTGTTCCAGGATGGCGATCGACTCATCCGACAGCCTGCCTTTCGGCGGCATCTGGAACGACTCGTGTCTCACTGCCTGAATCAGGATGCTGTCGTTGGCCTTGCCGGGCTCAATCGCCGGGCCGGATTCGCCGCCGGCAAGCAGCGCATTTCGCGAATCAACACGAAGTTGCCCTTTCTGCCTGTCTGCCGAATGACATTCAAAACAATGTTCGACAAGCAACGGCCGCACGTGTCGCTCGAAGAACGCCAGATCCTCTGCTGAGAATTGGGATGCTGCGACCGCTGACTCATCACTTCTCGCCGGAGAAATAAAACCAACGACTGCCAGCAGAATGCTGACACAAGTCCGGAATGAAGCGCCTCGTTGAGACAGGTTCATCCGCTGCACACGGAACGGGCGTGGGGATGCAGATCGAAGGTTCATGAGGCACCTTTTGTCTGGTGGACGAGACGCCGACGGATGGCGTCCCTCGTCTTCCGCCACCTTCGCTGGTGAGCGGCACCGACCAGCGACGATCGCGGGTGAAAAATTGTACCGAGTTTGCGTGAGTTTCGATCCTCAATTACACGGAAAATGCCGCACAGAACAACGATGCCGCTGCAATCCGACTGTGAAACCCTGCAAGATTCTTTCATCCGTCGGGCCGCCAAGAGGTCTGCCAGCAGAATCAGGGACATGCCGTCCAACGATCTGAGGTAAGCGCCGCTCGGACGGAGCACTGTATCGAACGACGATCACCCCCGCGAACCGCGGACCGTCGGGGATCATGGCTTCGGCCGGTCGCCTGAAATACGGCAGAAAGCACAGAGCAGATGACCCCGAGTCGACAGCCATCGAGCCGATGTTCCTGAACTTCCACAGCATTTCCCTGCATCGTGGCGAAAACAGAATCCTCGCCCGAACAAAGAGCGGATTCATCGAACGGCCACGCAGACAAAGAATGATCGATCGATCCCCCCGTGGATTCTCATGTCGAGCGGCCGGAACGACACCTGCTCCGGAAATCATGGCGTCAGAGCGTCTCGAGCCACATCATGTCAGTCTGAGAATTCACTCGGCGAAGCGTGGAGCAGCACCGGGTTCCGGTCGTCGGGGACAACAGACCGTCGGGTGGTCGCGACGATCGGAGCGTCTCGCCATCGTGCCGCCATCATTTCAACTGAGCCGCAATCCCTGACAGGGTGGAATCCCTGCGATCCATCTTTGCCTGACATTCCGGAGCTTCGATACAACCGGACCAGTTTGAATCTGACCATTCGGCAATGTCGATGGCAGGCGTCAAATGTTTCGGGATTCTGACACCGGGGGATTTTTTGAACTAGGTTTCCGAAAGGCTGCAACAGGCCAGACATTGCGCCTGGGGTGTTCCCAGCCGTCAACGGCAAGGCCGCTCTGACGACGATTGAGTGCTATCAGCCTCTGTGTGATCTGTTGCAGCGAATGGAGAACCTCATGAGCGTCACCAGTCAGACCCCGCCAGTCCTATCAAACGCTCCGCGCATCAGCAGCCGGCCGGATGGTATGCAGGGACGAAGTTCATCCGCTCCGTTCGGACGTGAGCTTACGGCCATGGGGATTCTGACCGCTTTGCGACGCCGCTGGGTTCCGGCTATGGCAGTCGCGATTCCGTCGGCCCTGCTGGCTGCCGCGGCGGTCTGGGAATTGATTCCGGCGAACTATCAGTCGGCCGCAATTCTGAAGATCGATCAGAACGAAGCCCGCCTGATTGAAGGTGCTCCTCGACGCGAATCGGACTTTCACACGTATCGCGAATCTCAGAAAAACTACATGCTGAGCCGCCAGGTGATCACGGCGGCTTTAAGGGATCCCAAAGTTGCCGAATGTCCGACGCTGAAAAGGTCTCGCATCCGGTGGACTGGCTGATGACCAAGCTCCGATCTGACGATACTTTGAGCCCCGAGTTCCTCAAGGTGACTCTGGAAGGTCAGCACCCGCGGGATCTGGCTCTGATCCTGAACGCTGTGAAGGATGCTTATCTGAATCAGGCGGTCTACATGACGAAGAACTCCAAGATTGACGAGCTTCGTCGACTGGAAGAACGGTTTGAAGAAGTCAACAAGAAGGTGGTCGCGGCCCAGGAGCGCATCGACAGTCTGGCCGAAAATCTTGGAACGGGTGACCCCAAGACTGCCATCATTCAGCAGAATCTGATTCAGGACAATCTTGACGATCTGTCGCGGACGCTGCGTGAAGTCAATCGGCTGATTCGAGCCGAAGAAGCGGCTCGCGCATCGCTGCAGCAGCAGGGCATTGCTCCCAATCAGATCAACGCAGATGGGCTGATGGGGCTGCCGATTCCGGGGGCTCCCGCGGCTGCCGACGCTGCTGCGGCGGCGAATCCCGCTCAGGCCATGCAGCGGGACCTGCTGCTGCTGCGGGCCCGGATCACTCAGTTTGAATCGCAGCTGAGAAATCCTGACCATCCCGACCTGATCAACATGAAGCGACAGGAACAGCAACTGATCGTTATGCTCGGGGGCGGCACCACGTCCACTGGCACGGGCGGCACCACGGTTTCCCGAATCGATTATCTGATTCGACAGCGTGATCAGCTGATGGAGGAGATCAAGGTTCAGACCGAAAGACTCACCGATTTCAACGCTCGCACAATCGAACTGGAAGCAGAAAAACGCAAGATCGAAACGGACATCAGGCTGCGTGACGAACTTCGCGTCACCAAAGATCAGAAAGAAATTGAGCTTTACGCCCCTGATCGAATCACAGTCGTTCAGGACGCAAACGTTCCCGAGGAACCAGAAATCAAGAAAAAAACGCAGCTCACTCTGCTGTCAGCCTGTGCGATGTTTGGCTGCATCGTCTGCGGCTTCACACTGTTCGAATGGCTCTCCTATCGCATCGGAGCAGCAACCGATATTTCCAGCGAAGTTGGTCTTCGCCTCGTGGGCACCATTCCGTCACCGGACAAGGGAGGACTGATGGGACTCGGTATCTTCGCTGGCAAAGTCGACTATGACGAATGGAATCGAGCAGTCACCGAGTCGATGGATGTCGTTCGAACCTTCCTGATGAGACACATCGATCCGTCTCGATCGGCCTCCATTCTGATTGCGGGTGCTTCGGCCAATGAAGGCAAGACCACGGTCTCATGCCAGTTGGCTGCAAGTCTTGCACGTACAGGGAAGCGAGTGGCTCTGGTTGACTGCGACTTTCGTCGTCCGTCTGCTCATGTCATGGTTAACGGCAGGCAGGGACCTGGTCTGAGCGAATACCTTCGCGGTGAAGTGACTCTGGAGCAGATCTGCCAGCCGACACAGGCCCCGGGACTGTCCTTCTTTGGCGCTGGTCAGGTGGATCAGCGAGTCCTGCAACTCCTTGCCATCGATGGCGGCCGCGCACTGATTCAACAACTGAAATCCGGATTTGACTTTGTCATTATCGACACCTCTCCGCTGCTGTTTGTCGCCGAGCCTTCGATGATCGCGCAAAACGCCGACATCGTTCTGCTGGCAACTCGAAAAGACTATAGCCGAGTGCAATACGTTCTGCAGGCTCGCGATTCACTGCGAAGCCTTCAGGTACCTCTGCTGGGCGCGATCATGGTCGGTGCGGATTCCGACTTCCAGCGTCAGACCTATGGTTATCAGCAGGAAGTTGTTCGCATGGTGCAGGCCTGAGTAAAACCCGGAGAGCCGTTGCGAGGATCGGTTGAATATTCAGATGTCGTGATCAGGAAGATCAGCACTCCTGCCCGTTGCATGAGTTTCGGGCAGCAATGCCCGATCGACACCCTGAAGCGACTGCAGACCGTTTGAGGTGCCGAACACGCCTATGTCCTCTTCCGCTGTAAAATTTGACGGAGCATTCACGGTGGACGTGGAGGATTACTTCCAGGTGTCTGCGTTTGCTTCCGTCATTCGTCCCGATCACTGGGATCGATACGACTGCCGAGTGGAACGTAACACGCATCAGATTCTGAAGCTTGCCGCTTCAGCAGACACTCGCGGCACGTTCTTTGTGCTGGGCTGGATCGCCGAACGGTATCCGAATCTGGTTCGCGAGATTCGGTCGGCCGGACATGAAATCGGCTGTCACAGCTACTGGCATCAACTGGTCTATGATCTCGGACCAAAGCGATTCCGAGCAGATCTGATCAAAGCCCGCGATGCGCTGGAGGCGATCACTGGCGAGCCGGTTCGGCTGTATCGATCACCAAGCTTCTCGATCACCAGAGAATCACTCTGGGCCCTTGAGATTCTTGTGGAAGAGGGATTTACAACCGACTCCAGCATTTATCCGATTCGACACGATCGCTACGGCATTCCCGGCTCACCGCGGGCACCTTATCGGATGGAAACACCTGCCGGATCGATTCTGCAGTTTCCTGGAATGACCTGCAAGGTGGCAGGACTGACAGTTCCGGTGGGCGGCGGCGGATATCTGAGATTTTTTCCGTGGCTCTTGACCGCCCGCCTGCTGCGACAGATTCGTCAGCAGGGGCGTCCTCTGAATGTCTATCTGCATCCGTGGGAAGTGGATGTGGATCAGCCCCGGATTCAGGCCTCGCTGAAGTCACGATTTCGACACTACCAGAACCTCCGCTCCATGGCTCCTAAACTGTCTCGCCTGCTCAGCGAGTTCCGTCTCGGCACGATGTCCGAGGTTGTCAGGCAGTATCTTTCCGGATCCGGATCGTCCTCTCCGGCCAACACGACTTCACCTACTGCCGCGGTATCCTGAATCATGCGCCCTCGAATTCTTTACATCACTCATCGAGTTCCCTGGCCGCCGGATCGCGGTGATCGAATTCGCACGTGGAACGTCCTGAAATACCTCTCAGCGCAAGCCGACGTGGATCTTGCCTGCCTTGCGGACGAGCCTGTCTCTGAGGCGACGATGACCGAACTTCAGAGAGTCACGAGTCGACTCGCAGTCATCACTCATGGCGGGAAAAAACGTTACGCCTCCGGACTGCTGTCGCTGGCCTCCGGAAACACGGTCACCGAAGGGCTGTTCCATTGCCGATCTCTGACACGAACTCTTCGGGACTGGGATCGTACGAGTCTTTACACCGCGAGTCTGGCATCGTCATCCGGTGTCGCCAGATATCTGTTCAGGCCGTTTTTCAGTCAGACTGCGACTCGCTGGGTCGACCTCACGGACGTCGACAGCCAGAAGTGGCTGGATTATTCCCGAGCATCGTCTTTTCCCCTGTCGATGGTCTATGCCACGGAAGGTCGTCGTCTTCGCAAAGTCGAACAGACACTCGCGGCCCGCTGCGAAAGATTATTGGTTGTCAGCGAAGCTGAACGAGATCTGTTTCGCTCGTTTTGTCCCACAGACCGAATTCGTGCGGTCAGCAATGGCGTTGACTCCGCGTATTTTGCACCAGGCAGAACATCGAATGTCGATCCGCATTCGTGTGTGTTTGTCGGAGTCATGAATTACAAGCCCAACGCCGACGCCGCCATCTGGTTCGCAGATCATGTGTTCCCCCGACTGCAGCAGCTATATCCTGACGCAGCGTTCCGAATTGTCGGCAAGTCACCGACGGCGGATGTTCGGAGTCTCGCGATGCGACCAGGCATTGAAGTCACCGGTTCTGTGCCCGACGTTCGACCGTGGTTGTATCGATCCACCTGTGCGGTCGTTCCGCTGCACATCGCCCGCGGCGTTCAGAACAAAGTTCTTGAGGCCATGTCCTGCGGACGTCCGGTGATCTGCTCATCGTCTCCGCTGAAGGGACTCGCTGCAGAACCCGGACTGCATCTGCTGAAGGCCGATACTGCAGAGGAATGGGTACAGTCCATCTGCCGAGTCTTCACCGACACTTGCCTCCAGGATGAACTTGGCATGGCTGGAGCCGCGTATGTCCAGCTGAAGCATTCGTGGAATCACTGCCTTGCTCCGCTCGACGACCTGCTTGTCCCCACAACACATCCATGTCCTGAGCTCTCGGAGTCTGTAACGTGAAGGGCCTCATCTTTACATGGCTGCTCACTCTTCTGGGAGTCGGCACTTCGTTCATGAATCCGTACTACGGCTTCCTCGCCTATGTGGCACTGGCAATTCTTCGACCGGATTTTCTGTGGAGCAGCCACATCTCCGGCGGACGATTCAGTCTGATTGTCGCGGGTGCCATGCTGCTGAACTGGGGCATCCGATGCTGCGGAAACTGGAATCTCGGCCCGGCACGTCGAGTTGTTCTTCTGTTCGTCGGTTCGTGGATGTGGGCCGTATTTCTGGCCTTGCAGGCCGACAGCCCGTCGCACGCATGGTACTACGTGGAACAGCAGGCCAAGATTCTGTTGCCGTTCCTTGTTGGAATCACCACCGTGAAGACGGTTTCCGATCTGCGAAAGCTGGCGTGGACGATTGTCGTCTGTGAAGGCTACGTGGCGATGGAAATGAACCTGTGGTACTTCAAAGGATTCAATTACCTCTGGGAAATCGGATTCGGAGGGGTCGACAACAATTCGGCGGCCATTGGTCTTGTCACAGCGCTGGGAGTCGCCTTTTTCCTGTTTCTGAATGAAGAACAATTGTGGAAGAAGGCCATCATCGCTGGCTGTGCCGCGTTTATGGGGCATGCGATTCTGTTTTCGTTCTCCCGCGGAGCCATGCTGGCCACAGTCATCTTCGCCGGGATTTCCTTCTTCATCATCAAGAAATCCATCACGCATTACGCAATCTTCGGAGTCGGTGTTGTCATGGCTATGGTCCTTGCCGGCCCGCAGGTTCGTGATCGATTCTTTGAAACGTTCGCTCAGAACAACGGCGTTCGGGAAGCGTCTGCACAAAGCCGACTGGATCTGTGGCGAGACTGCTTCACGCTGCTGATGAACGATCCCATCATGGGCTGCGGGCCAGACCACTGGCCTCTGCACGCGCATGAGTTCGGCTGGCCTGCGGGCAAAGAAGCACACAGTCTGTGGGTTCAGACGACTGTTGAGCTGGGAATTCCAGGGATCATGATGTTTATGGGATTCTACCTTGTCACGATCTGGAGATCGTGGCTGTTTCTTCAACAGGTACGACACACAGACGATCTCTGGTTTACTGATGCGGCACGAATGACGATTGCATCGCTCGTCGGCTTCATGGTGGCCGCCCAGTTCGTGAGTCTGGAGGCTCTGGAGATTCCATACTATGTCGCCCTTCTTGGCGCCGGATCACTCGCTGTCTACGGCCGCATGTCTCAATCCGAGGCGGCCGCGGTCCAGTATACAGGCTGTTTGTTCGAATCTGACGATTCACTGGCCACCGCCGGAGTTGCTCCTCAGGCAGAAGCCTTCGGCTACGTCGATTTTCACGCAGCACAGTCCGCAGCAGCAGGAATTCCTGTCCAACATTTCGCAGACCACTCCACCATCGATCGGCACGCTGTCGACTGGAGAGAACAGATCGGGAAAACGCCCCCGTCGTTCCGGCCGCTTCCGACAGAAGAGCCGGAATTGTTTCGCATCATGAACTGAAGTTTCACGTCAATCATGAGATACTTTTATTTCAGTCTGTGCCTGATCGCCGCCGCTGCGACGTACCGCCTCGCAGGACAAATCACTCTTGCCATCGCCGGCCAGAAACCATCTCAGACTGTTCTCGCGAATGTCGGCACGGAACCGAAGTTCACCAGATCGGATGCAGCTCCACAAGGAGTTTCCGCTCCATCCGGAGCCGAAGAGTCACACTCGCCCTCCGCGGCGATGTCACTGATCCAGCCGACCGCGGCGTATGAGGCCGAACAAACGTCTGATGCTGTTCGTATCGAGAAGACCACAGCGGCGGGTACCGCTCCGATTCAGGCCTCTCCCGATTCCATGATTGGTCGCATTCGGCAATTGCCTCCCGTTCGACACCGTGGAGGGCTTCATGATTCCATGATCACTCCCGGCAACTTTGAATATGTCGGAGCCATTCGACCGCCGCATATTCAGCAAAACGGAACCACCTTCGCCTATGGTGGCTGGGCGATTGCCTATCGCTCTGACGGAGATTCAAAAGGCGCAAACGATGGCTTTCCCGGATCTTTGTATCTGCTGGGCCATCAGGAACATCAGAAGGTGGCGGAACTTTCGATTCCGACTCCGGTGAACTCACGCATGAAACTCGCCGATGACCTGCCCATCATGGACATTCTTCAGCCGTTTTCGGACGTTACGGATGGACTACTGAATGAGATGACCGCAGGCTCGTCTGAACATTTTCATCTTGGCGGCATGCTGGTCACACACGGGCTTCTGCACTGGACAATGCATAAGTATTACAACGTCGAGAATACGGACTTTCCGTCTCATGGAACCAGCGGACTCAATCTGCAGACGTCAATCGCAGAAGGATTGTGGCATCTTGGTCCGGTCAATTCCGGCCGTCCTGAGTTTCACTCCTACAAGCACGCAGGATATATCTTTGAGATTCCGAGGAGCGAAGCTGATCGCTGGTTCGGCGGAAAGAGCCTGATCTCTGGTTTGCAGATCAGCACAGGCCTTCAGGCGTCCAGCCAGGGACCCGCAATGTTTGCCTATGCACTGCCGTCGAGTGCATTGCCGCACCATGCTTCGATCGATGCAATTCCGCTGGTCTGGTATGCCATGCAGGAACCGCTGGCCGGGCATCATCCGGCAGATCGCTGGTCCGGAGGAGCATGGCTGACTCTGGGAAATAAGCAGGCCGTGATCATCATCGGGCGTAAGGCGCTGGGCGACATTTACTACGGAGAGGCTCGGCCGCAGGACTGCACATCAGACAAGGGATATCACGGTCCTCCCTACGAAGCGCAGATGGCATTCTATTCACCGGCCAGTCTGATCCATGCGGCGCACGGCAAGCTTCAGCCTGCTGGACTCAAACCATGGCTGCGATGGGATGGAAACTCTGAGGGCGGCGGTCTGAATCAATATCTGTTCGATACCTGCAACAAATTGATCGGCGGCATGGCCTACGATCGGGAACGCAACCTGCTGTACATCGTGCAGGTTGATGCCGGAAAGACAACGGACAACGAATATGAAACCGTCCCCATCATCCACGTGTTTCGAATCATTGAATAAACTCGCGGAACGGGAGCCTGCATCACTTCGACTGGCATGTTTTGTCGGAGCGAGGCCGTGTTTGTGAGACATTCGATGCCCTTCCGAAGTCTGAAGCACGCGGCCATAATTCGCTGCTGAACTCCAGAAGACAGGGTCAGACCCGGTACCCTAGCGAACAACTCGGGCGTCAGAGATCCGGTACAGTCGGTACAGCCCGAAGTCATCACTCTCGGGTTCAATGTGGAACGTGCCTTCGACATCGAATGGCCGTCCTTCGATGTAATCGGTCGTCACTCCTTCAGCCAGTGTGACCCCGATGATGTCATAAATCTTCGGCTTTCGCACGAAGCAACAGATCCCGTTATCCCGAGCCATCGTGAACTCAGTCAATCCCGTCGCCTCGAACGTGGGATACATGAAGCCTCGAATTCGAACAGACTTGCCGTTCAGTTCCTGAAGCCAGCCAGGAAAATGATCTGCCGCATTTGCTGGCACAGGTTCCATGTTCATAACCTTCAGCAGATCGATGTCGTCGTAGGACACTCGCAGTGCTGTCGTACCTCGTTCTTTCTGGAACTTCTTTTCCGGAATGAGCAGTTTGATCTCGCGAATTTCTCCAGCGGTGTTCTCAATCTGAGGTGTGTCGGCAGGACCTGCCAGACCCGTCTGACTGGAAACGACTGTCTTTAATTCCGACGCTGGTACGCGCGTTCCTCCAGCATCACCGGTTGATGCTTCCGTCGCTTTGGCTCCTGTCGAAGCCGCTCCGCTTGATTCCGCAACGGTCATCTGCGACGCCGTCTCTGTCTGTTGTGTCGCGGAGTTCTTTGTCGGCAAGCCGGTGGGAGAGACTGTTTCCGTAAGATCCTGCGAAGCGTCCCGGGAAGCCGTGACAACCGAACCATTCGCGACTGACGCACCTCCTGTCTTCTGACCGTGCTCTTCAGATGCAATCGCCGGAATCCCCTCCATCTGCACGGCGGGCAATTCGGCATACGGAACAGAATCCGTATTCGAACCACATCCGACAAGGACGGTGAGAGCGATGAAAGGCAGCAGCCGTTCTCTACTGGTCATTTTCGAATTCATAGCGTCACCCCGAAAAGCAGACACAAGCCGCGTGGCCCATCTGACCTCGCCATCCGCATTGCGATACATGCAGGTTCCTGACAGTCAGGCGGTCATGCGACCTGAATGTAGTCGACTCCGAAAAACGCAACAACGCCAGGAATCAACGGAAGCGGAACAATGGAGGAGATGAAAAATCACTCAAAACGTGAAATCGCTGCCCGTGAGTCAAAACCAAAAATGGCCAGCCAATTGCGGTTGGTCAATTCGTCCGCGAGGCCGCAAACACAGAAAGTCTGGGCTTGGCTGTGATCAAGACTAGAACGGAGTCCATGCTTCTTCAACCAGTTCAGCATCCATGGAGTAAACCGGAGCGAACTCAAAGTCTTCCCCCGGACCATTCTCTCCGGCCGTCACGTCAGCTCTGAGCACTCCCGCGACAGCCACTTTTCCAATGAACGCACACGTCGCCAGCTGTTCCTCGTCATCAACACCGAGCCTGTTTTTTTCTTCCGCAGTCAGTTGCAGAACAGTCATGCTGCCCGCACGACGTGAAAGTTCCGGTCGCTGACCATTTCGGAACGTCGGTAACTTCACCCAGATATAATCATGAGACCTCGGGCGACCACCAAAACAGCATTCGCCGTTATCCTTCAGGAGGATAAACGAGGTCAACCCTTCCGTATTCTGTGTGGCCCACATGTATCCTTTCAGATAAACCTTCGTTCCGATCAGAGACGCCACATCCGGATGCAGCTTCCTCTTCGGGCCAATAAACACAAACTGCTTCTCGGCGATGTCCTTCGGAAAATTGACGCGGGCAAATCCTTCCGGGACTTCGGTTTGGTAATTGTGGTACATTTTCGCCGAACCAAGCGACAGGCTGACAGCAGAAAGCACAAGCCCGGCCCACGCCATTCGCCCGCCCTTGACGGTTCCGGCTCCAGCCCGGACCTTGGATACGGCGATGATCCCGACAAAAATCCCAAAGAAGGCCACATAAAGTCCAAAGGGTCCGATGAATCCTGTCAGCCCGATCAGACCCAGCCCCAGGGCGACGGGAGCCCACGGTGTCACCGGGATGTAATCGAAGTCGTCCCCTTCAGCCGCTCCCCAGCCGATTGACGAACTATTGCTGATCACTTCTGACTCGGTCATGCTCGACTCATGTGGTTTCGGGACGGGAGTTTCCTGAATGGCAGAGGATGACATCTCTTGACTCGACAAAAAAATTGGCTCGAGCAGAACAGAGAACCAGTCCCGTTCTTCTTCAGCCAGTAACCTGAGCATGTTTCCGGCATCGAGAATCATTCGGGCCGTCCGCTCATCCCGATGATCATCACGATCGTTTCCGAACGCCCGATGCTGACCCTCAATGCGAATCAGGGAACTGCTTTCAGCCCAATCGGGCCAGCCACAGGCATCAGGCGGGACCGGACTCATCAATTTTACGCGTTTTTGGGGAGATTCGTGAAACAATTCCCGGCTGAAACGCCTCAGATCAGAATTCCAGATGGCAGTTCTGACCTTGAATGGCCGCTCCAACCTGCATCTTTGGAGTATTTTGACTGCCGCGTGAGTTCTGTTCCGATAAACTTGGGCAGTGGTATTCCCGATGGAGTCAGCCGGAAAAGGGCGGTCCCGATGGCAACCGTGTCAAATCAATCGCGAAAGACGTATGCGGACGCGGATGAATTCATCCAGTATCAGATTAACGAAGCCCGCAGTCGCATCAAGTCGACAGATCTGCTCACGGCAACTGCCCTCACGGGCCTGCTGATGATCACTTACGTTCTGGTGTTCACCATCTTCGATCACTGGGTTGTCGAAGGTGGCTTCAACTCATGGACTCGGGCCGGCATGCTGGTGATTGTGCTGTCGATCTGCGGCACAATCGCCTATCGATATATCCTGCGTCCCTGGTGTCGTCATATCCATCCTCTGTATGCGGCACGAGTGCTGGACAAGACTTCCGAAGGACTCGAGGGCAGTCTGCTGACGCTCGTCGATCTTCAGGCGGGCGGACGAAAGAGCGACGAGTCCATTCAGCGCACCCTTGAGAAGCGGGCCGCCGTACGTCTTGCGGACCTTCAGGTCGACGAGGCGATCGATCGTCGGCTTCTGATCAGACTGACGGCAGCTTTGTTCGTTGTCACCGCGATGACATGCCTGTATGCCGTGTTCAGTCCGAAATCGATCAGTCTGCTTCGTCCACTGTCTGTCGCCGACACCACAGTCGCAACCAGAACGGTCATTGATGATGTGAAGCCAGGTACCGGAAGGGTACCAGGCGGTTCTCATCTCGATATTATCGCGGACATCTCAGGGGTCATCCCGGAAAGCATCCAGGTGCTCTATTCCACAGAAGATCGTCGGTTTGTGGACGAGCCTTTGCTGATGCGAACCACCGACGATCCTCATCGCTTTCATGCAACTATGATTGGAGAAGGTGACCGGGGCCTGCGACAGAACTTTACCTACCGAGTTGTCGCAGGCGATGCAACATCCGAATCGTTCTCCATCGTGGTGGAACAACCACCCACAGCGCAGGTTGTGGAAGTTCACTATGAGTATCCTGACTACATGGGGTTGCCCGATCGAACGGACGCTTCAGGTACAATTGAAGCGTGGGAAGGCTCCAACGTATCAATCCTCGCGGAAAGCAGCCAGCCGATTCAGACTGCTCTTTTGCAGCTGTCGGACGATGCTGCATTCAAAGCGAAGGGTGAAGAAGTGCGGATGGAGATTCGCGATCGCAGTCTGGAAGCCCGACTTGAATTGAAGGCTCGCGAAGATGGGACCTTTCCGAAGTTCTACCGCATTCAGGTGTTTGATGCCGAAGGACATTCGGACCCCGAACCCGTCGTCTACGCTCTCGAGATTCGACGCGATCAGGCGCCGGTTGTCAAATTGCATGATCCTTCACGCGATCTCCAGGTTCCGGCGAACGCCATCATCCCGCTGCTGGTCGAAGCTGAAGATCCGGATTTTGTTCTGCGTTCAGTGACGCTGCATTATGCTGTCAATGGTCGACAGATCCAGCCGGCGGAAATCCTCCTCGATACAACTCGAAGTGTCATGCCGAAGCGATGGATGAACACGCACGAGTTTCGGCTGGAGCCGTTGAACCTCAAACCCGGCGATGTTGTCACGTACCATGTTCAGGCTCGAGATAATCGCCCTCCGCTGGGCAATCAGGGACGAACGGCCGATCTGAACCTGCAGATTCTCGGAGCGGTCAGCGAAGCGGAAGCCCAGGAACAACTCCGACTCGATCGTGAAATCCAGGAACAACAGCGAAGAAACCTCGAAGGCACTCCAACAAATCCCGCTCAACCTGCCGGAGAGACGATGGAACGGGATCTTCCGGAAGGCAGTGATGCCCAGCCGATGCCGAATGCGGATGGCTCTCCTCAGGACGATGCATCCGTTCATCCGCCAAATGACCAATCAGGCGATGAGAGCCAAACTTCGCCCGGAAACGATGGTCAACAGTCGGGTACCCCCGATGCACAAGCACCGAACGCCACCGAATCAACCGCAAAACCGAATCAAGCCGGTGAGACTCAGCCTGGAAATGAATCCGCAGCCAGACAGCCAAAGAGGAAACTGGATGAAGACGAGGCTCTGCAGAAGCTGATTGACGACATGAATCGGCGTCGCGAGCAGGACGGCGACTCTGATCGTTCCGATACGTCGTCTGGCACACAATCCAAAGCGGCAGACACGACGGCCACGAAGAGTAAGCCGAATCAGGTCTCCGATGAGACTGAGAAGTCGTCATCAGATTCAGAGGACGACAGGAAATCAGAAAACTCCGAATCTGACGCTTCAGGCAGCGACGGCAACAACTCGCAACGGTCGGACTCCGACATTCAAAACCAGAAGGACGTCCGTGCGCCCGATGACGCAACCGGGGGCAAAACAGAGAACGAGAGCAACGCTTCGGAACGGAATGCTGATAACCCGGGCAGGCCTGAGCCAGACGCTGAGAAACAAACATCGTCCGACCCGTCCGACCCGTCCGAAGACCCCGTCAGGACGCCCGGTGAACAATTCGCTGAAAAGCAAACGGAAGCCGGCACCCCAACCCCCGACGCGGACTCTCCGCAACCCAAAGGACAGCAGGGATCGACTCCGCCGAAGTCAGCAACGCCGTCAGAGATGAATGAGAACCCAGACGACAATCAACATCAGGATAACTCGGACGCTCAGGGAACGAGCCAGCAGACTTCACAAAGCGGAAGCAAAGATCAAGGAAAATCAGAAACAAAAGACGGTGCATCGGATTCCAGAACCGAGCCCGAAATGGACTCCCCTCAGAAGGAGGACGCTCAGGCTGATAACCCGGCTCGCGAACAGCAGACCCACGGATCCAATGTGGATGACAAGCAGGGCAAACCGAAAGAAAAACCGAGCGATCAGAAGAACGCCGAGAGTCCTCAGCCCGATGAAAAACAAAAATCTGCCGCCGGAAGCGACCAGAAGACCGGCGATCAGAAGTCGGCAGGGAAGCAGGAAACTGACAAGCAGGATCAAACGGGTGGAAAATCCGGTCAGCAAAGTGATGACCAGATGAAGGGTGAGCGGTCAACCCGAAGCAGTGAGCAGCCATCCAGTTCGAAAGAGAAGCAACCATCGAATTCCGATGGTGGCAATTCGAAGGGCGAGCCCGACCAGACATCGTCCAGGTCAAATGATCCTTCGAACAAACAAAACGAAGGCAAGTCTGGAAAAAACAGAAGTGGGAATCCAGATGCGGCGGGAACCGACAGGAAGTCAGACAGTAAAGATGCTCCGTCTGAAAAATCCGGCGCACGGCCATCGAAGAACGGAGCTTCGAGAAGCAATTCGGAAGGCGGCTCCAAATCCAAAGATACCCAGCCCGAGGATTCCGGATCGAGCGGTTCAAAGTCGAACAGCAAGTCGAGCGATGCAGATTCGCCTGATTCGAAGAACGAAGACTCGGGATCAAAATCCGGCGACTCGAATTCTGGCAACGCGGACTCAGGCAAGCAGAAATCAGGAGATGCTGGATCTGCTGCTAAGAAGCCTGCCGGCAATCCCCCTGGAAAGTCCGGCGAGAAGGCATCGGATTCCACATCGGGCGACGCGGACTCATCGAACAGTCCGTCGGATTCGGGAAACACGAAGAACGGCCAGTCCGGGGACTCGAAGTCTCAGGAATCCATGAATGGCGAGCAGGAGTCTTCCGAGCCGTACAACAGCAAATCCGGGAAGAGCGAATCCGGGGACAGCAAATCCGGTGGTGAAAAATCCGGTGGTGAAAAATCCGGAAGCAGCCAGTCGGGGGGGAATAAATCCGGTGGAAAAGCCGGCAAAGGCAATTCCTCCAGTTCATCGAAGGGCGGTCAGAATTCGTCTGGCAGCGGCAAATCCGGGCCCAGCCAGTCCACTGGCCAATCCACGAGTGGTCCGGCTGAAATCGGTGGCGGCGGTCATACGGCGCGTGGTGATCAGCAGTCAGAAGATATCGCGGCGAGTGATGACGACGCGCCGGGCATGGCCGGCGACATCACACCTGTCGAAGCGGATCCGGCTGTTGACGAAGCGGCCGAAGCAGCCAGCCTCGCATTGAAGCGACTGGAAAAAGATCTCGATCGAGGCACGGTCGATCAGAAACTGCTGGAGGAACTGGGCTGGACTGCTGAAGAACTGACAGCATTCAAAAAACGCCTTCAAAAGCAACTCGAAGAGCGAAAACTCAACGAGCAACAGGAGAAAGAACGCAGCCTGTCTCAGAAGAGTTTCGAGGAAATGCTGAAAAGCCTTGATGTCAAATCCGCAGGCAAGACTCGCGAAGGCCGAACCGATCGTGATCGCGATCAGCAGGATACAACCAATCGACAGCAGGTTGTTCCAAAGCGGTATCAGCAATGGTACGAAATGTACCAGCGATCGATTTCTGAAGGGACAAAGCCGACACACAGCAGCAATCGGTAGTTTGTACCTGTAAACTTTCGGTGTCGGTTGCCCCCTCGTGTCCACTGATCGACAGTGAATGCTTCAGCAGACCTATGAGCGTAGCGTTCTGTGGAAGCAAAAGGGCAGGGCAGGAAGTGGATTCTGGGTGACTTGAACCCTCAGTCAAACTGGCATCCATCTTTTCCAAAGACGTTGATACGCAATAGTCTGTAACCTTTTCAGGCAGTTGCAAGCATCCTGTCAGTTCATCTCGATCTCATCCAGAACCCTGCGAATGACCCGTTTTCAGTTTCATCTCGACGCCGTTGACACAGCAACCTCCGGTCGCGCCGGTCGCTGGGATACACCTCATGGAACACTGGATACACCCGGTTTCATGCCTGTCGGAACGCTGGCGACAGTGAAGGGCCTGCTGCCCGCGCAACTTCGCGACGCTGGCGCGCAGATGGTTCTGGCCAACACATACCATCTGGCACTTCGACCAGGCTCTGAGATTGTGCGAGACCTCGGTGGACTGCATCGGTTCATGGACTGGGACGGCCCGATTCTGACGGACAGCGGAGGCTTTCAGGTCTTCAGCCTCGCAACAATGCGGAAACTGGATGATGATAAAGTCGTCTTTCGCTCACATATCGACGGCACCGCCCTCGAACTGACTCCTGAGCGTTGCGTTCGAATCCAGGAAGACCTTGGGGCAGACTGCATCATGTGTCTTGACGAATGTCCTCCTGCCGGAGAAACCGTCGACAAGATCCGCGTGGCCGTGGACCGAACAACCCGATGGGCCCAGCGCTGCCGGGATGCTCAGCGGCGAGATGATCAGGCACTGTTCGGGATTGTTCAGGGCGGCGTTCATGCAGGCATGCGAGAACGCTCTGCGATGGGACTTGTTCCCATCGATTTTCCGGGGTACGCCGTCGGGGGCCTGAGCGTCGGCGAATCCCCGGCCATGATGTATCAGACCCTCGACTCTACGGTTCCTTTCCTTCCCCCGAACAAACCGAGATATCTCATGGGCGTCGGTCGACCCGAAGATATCGTCGAAGCCGTTTGTCGAGGAATCGACATGTTTGACTGTGTCATGCCGACAAGAAACGGACGCAATGCCATGGCGTTCACCAGTGCCGGTCCGGTTCGTCTTCGAAATGCAGTGCACCAGAGGGATGACAAGCCGCTTGATCCGGAATGCTGCTGCACCGCCTGCACTCGCTACAGTCGAGCGTACCTGCGTCATCTCTTCATCGCCGGCGAGATGCTCGGGCCCATTCTGCTGTCACTCCACAACATCACGTTCTACCAAAGCCTCGTTCGAAGCCTCCGCGCGGCAATCCGACAGAATCGTCTCGCTGAATTCCGAACCGAACAATTCGGCCGCTGGGGCAGCCGGCAATCAGTCGAAGCCCCGCATGCGGGCTCATCCTGACGTGCCCCCTGTCACTGATTGGCGGTGCCCTTCAGATAGATGCCATTCGGATCGCGAGTTTTCGACGCTGGCAGCACCGGGCGATCGTGGAACTCCTTTTTGAGCTCCGCAAGTTCATGGGCAGCCGCTCGCTGGCCAATATCGTTGTGCGCAAGGCGCGTCACCGTGGCAGCAAGTCGGGCTTCGGGTCCATCATGGCTGCTCATCGTGAGAAGTTCGGCAGCAACTTCGTCATGACCTCGCAATTGCTGAAACATGCCTGTCAGCAGCAGTCGGTCAGCTGATGTCGGTCGCTCTGAGAGCCAGTTCAGCAGATCCAACCCGTGAGATCGTGCTCTCTCGGCAACTCGAACTCCATAGAGCTCTTCCGCCGTGATCCACGAACGCCCCGCATCGTCCGGCATACTTAACCCGGTCTTGAGTCGAGCGATTGCCAGGTCGAAATGCTTCATCGCAATCTGACCAAGTGCCATTCGAATCCACGGAGCCCGTCGATCGGGCGCTGCATCAATCGCGGATTGATACGACACAACGGCATCGGCGTACCGCTCATGCCGAAATGCCTCATCACCGACCGTCTGATAGCGCAGGCTCTGCATCTTCTGTTCAAGCGTTGAAACACGATCCGATCTCGGCGCAGGCTGGAACTCATTCAGCAGTGGAAGATCAGCATCCGGCTGGGGAACTGGTGGTATATCGGGAACCGGTTCCACAGGGCCCTGTGCTTCCGGGGCCGGAACAAGCAGGTCGAGCATGCGTGGATCCGTCACCGTGTACGATGCCGTCGAAGGCACGCTTGGCATCATGCTCATATTCATTTGAATCAACGTCGGCACCAGCACCGAACCTGCGAAGTACGAATTTGTTCCGCCGAAGTACGGGAAACTGTTCAGACACCAGCCGTTCGGAACTCCCGACGCGTGGTGCCCCGGGAATCCACCGGGATATCCCCAGCCTCCATAAACTGCTGGCTGACCAAGCCACAGATTGCTCTGCCATCCATAAGGCAGGGAAGGAGCAACGCTCCAGCCGGGAACAATGCTGTAATGAGGCCCCAGTCCCGCAGTGTAGCCATCAACGATCGCTACAGAACCCGGAGACGACGGAATGAATGGCGGAACAATCGTGAATTGATTCACGTAGCCATTGGGTACCTGATGACTGTGGTGCCATGCACCTGCCGGACCGCGACCTACATTCACAAAAGTCCGACCATTCGAGTAAGAAGCGGACGATCCGACTCCATAGGATGTTGGCAGAGCACCTGGTTGCTGAACCGTTCCGACAGGTCCAAAGGTCACGCCGCCGGAGACTCGCACATTCCCCGGGTCGGCCGGAATTCGACCGGTCGGAAACTGTGCCCCGCGGAAGTCATACCGACGCTCATCCTGACCCACACAGATCGAACACGCCAGCACCAGACAAAGGCATGTCCACCAACGTGGAGTTGCAAGCCATCGGGAGTTGACCATCATCAGATCTTTCCTCAGTTCAGCCATGCAGATGACGAACGAACACGCTAAATATTCTGACCGTCTCGCGTTGCGAAATCATTTTCCTGCCGAGTGAAACTTCCCGCATTGTCCGACGGCAGCAGGTCGTCCGCAACGATGACTTTCGCACATTCGAACCAGCAGATCGAACCGCTCGATCCTACGCCGAGTTCGATGCCGAAAACGGAATCTCCGCAGAACTTCGGCTTGTGCGGAAAATGATGCGGGAAATCCGGGAAACGACATTCTGGGCAATTTTTCCCACCTGCATCGGGAAAACACGGAGGAATTTGACTCAAACAGGGCCACGGATTGCATCAGGACCCCGACCCCATAGAATCATCTTAACGAAATCTTAACAATTGAATTCCGCCCCGAATCGGGTTCCCTGAGAGACACGTCCGCGTTTCCCGCATCGTGTCATTGGAGTCAGTGTTCGAATGTTTTCGATCCAGAAGTTCTTCAGCAAGGATGCGAAGTTTTTCGACATGCTGGAGCAGAGCGCAGCGGAGGCGCGGGCATCGGCGCAGCTGCTGATTGAGCTTCTGAAAGATCGTGAACATGCTCATCCGCTGGATCAGTTTGCTTTGTCTCGAAGCAAGGACAAGCGAATTACTGAACAGATTCGCGAAGACCTCGTCAGCACGTTCGTGACGGGTATGGAACGCGAAGACATTGACGCCCTCGCATATGCTTTGTATCGCATTCCCAAGACGATCGAAAAGTTTGCCGAGCGATTCAATCTCGCTCCGCAGCGTCTTCAGAATGTGGACTTCACGCAGCAGATGATTCTGATCGATCGAGCGACGGCGACCTTGTGCGAAATGGTTGGCCATCTTCGAAAAATGCCGCCGCTGGAAATCATGAAGGGACTGCTGGACAAACTTCAGGCGGTCGAAAGTGAAGCCGACGATCTTGTGCTTCGTTTGCTCGGTGAAGTTTACAACGGCAGGTACGAGCCTCTGCAGGCGATGTTTGTTCGGGATCTCTACGATCTTCTTGAGAAGATCATCGACCGCTGTCGCGATGCTGGAAACGTGATTTCTCACATCGTGCTGAAGAATGCGTGAATGCTGCTGAACTTTTTGTGGAACAGCCAGCTTACCGGTCCAGGGACTTGTTGCTTCCCATGGACAACAGATGGAACAGGAGCCGAATTCAGGGCACGGAGCCCAGTCTTCATCGACCCTTCCGACACTCCGTCGAAATCACCCCATGACCCTCATTTTCTGCGTCATCCTGGTCGCGCTGGTGTTCGAATACATCAACGGATTTCATGATACTGCAAACTCGATCGCAACCGTTGTGGCAACAAAGGTTCTGTCTCCACGACAAGCCGTCGCGCTGGCCGCGCTGACCAATCTGGTCGGAGCTCTGTGGGGAACTGCGGTTGCAAAAACGATTGCCTCCGGACTGGTCGAAACCAGCGTCGTGACTCAGGAAGTGCTCCTCTGCGCTTTGCTGGGTGCCATCATCTGGAACCTGATCACCTGGTACTGGGGACTTCCGTCCAGCTCCAGCCATGCTCTGATCGGAGGACTCGTTGGTGCTTCTGTTGCAAAAGCGGGATCATGGAGCGTGGTGATCTGGTCTCAACCCGACCGGGAGCACTGGTACAAAGGCAAAGGTCTGTTATGGAAGGTGATTGTTCCGATGTTCTCCTCACCCGTTTTCGGGTTCTTCATGGGAATGATCATCATGGGACTGCTGTACGGCCTGCTGCGGAACTGGCGACCGCGAGCCGTCTCGACGGTGTTTGGCAAAGCCCAGCTGGTCAGTGCGGGAGCCATGGGATTCATGCACGGGACCAACGATGCGCAGAAAACCATGGGGATTATTGCGCTCGCTCTTCTGGCAGGAACAACCGACGGGCGTCTGGACGCGTTACCGAACTGGCTTGGCTTTCTGAAAACGTATCCGCCCGCAGAAGGGCAGGAATTCCAGATCGCAATATGGATCAAAATTCTTTGTGCTGTCGTCATGGCGGCCGGGACGGCTGGCGGGGGCTGGCGAATCATCAAGACACTGGGCCACAAGATGGTTCGACTTCAAGCTGTGCACGGATTCGCTGCTGAGACAACATCGGCTGTCGTCATCGGAATTGCCTCTGCGATGGGCATTCCGGTCTCCACAACTCACAATATTTCCGCAGCCATTATGGGCGTCGGCGCGGCAAAGCGATTCAGTGCGCTCAAATGGACTATTGTCGAAAAGATGGCATGGGCGTGGCTGCTGACAATCCCGATCTCCGGCGGCCTCTCATATCTCCTGGTTCGCATTCTGCAGTCGACTGGACTGATCGACTTTGCGCCGCCAAACTGACAGAATGCGATGTTGACGTCGTGCAGGGGATTCTCAAGACCAGTCAGGTGGCGTGAACCGACTTCGTGTTTCGCCGTGATACCGAGGGCGGCCGAATGGGACGAGCACCTGAGATCAGCAGATCCGGGTGTGTAACAGTCCGCAGGCCTGCTGTGGTGTCCTTCTGCTTCAATCCGATCACTCCGGGCTCTTGTCAGGTATGGTTATGTCTTCAGAGTTTCCTTTCAGCCGTCTCCGCAGAAATCGACGAACCGAATGGTCGCGACGATTGGTTCGCGAACACCAACTCACGGTTCACGACCTGATCTGGCCTGTTTTTGTGGTCGAAGGAACCCGGCAGAGAATCCCCGTTGCATCCATGCCGGGAGTCACCCGATTCTCGATTGATCTCTTCGTCGAAGAAGCTCGCACTGCAGCCGACCTTGGAATCCCGGCCATCGCGATTTTCCCTGTGACACCACAGGAGAAGAAAACGCCGGATGGCGAGGAATCAGCAAATCCGGAAAACCTGATCTGCCGTGCCATGAGAGCCGTTCGTGAAGCTCAGATCAAGATCGGTCTCATCGCAGACGTCGCGCTCGATCCCTACACAACGCACGGACAGGACGGTCTGGTTCGAAACGGTTATGTCGTAAATGACGAAACGCTGGAAGCACTGAATCAACAGGCTGTAAACCAGGCAGATGCAGGCTGCGACGTGATCGCCCCGTCAGACATGATGGATGGCCGCGTCCGATCGATCAGAAAAGCCCTTGATCGGGCGGGGCATCAACATGTTCAGATCATGGCGTATTCGGCGAAATATGCATCAGCCTTTTACGGTCCGTTCCGCGACGCTGTCGGATCCGCAAAGAATCTTGGCGGAGGTGACAAGCGAACGTATCAGATGGATCCTGCCAACACGAACGAAGCCATTCGCGAAGTTCAGATGGATCTTGAAGAAGGCGCGGACATGGTCATGGTTAAGCCGGGCATGCCGTATCTCGACATAGTCCGTCGAGTCAAAGAAACGTTTGGAGTCCCGACCTTTGCTTACCAGGTCTCTGGCGAATACGCCATGATCCGCGCTGCTGCAGATCACGGATGGCTGAATTCTGAAGCTGCCATGATGGAGAGTCTTCTTTGCTTCAAGCGAGCCGGTGCCGATGGAATCCTGACCTACTTCGCAGTGGAAGCTGCAAGACTCCTGCAATCATCCCCGCAGTAATTGCTGCCCACCGAGTTTTCAGGTGGAGAAAAAAAACGGCGAACGCGGAACGTTCGCCGTTTCTGAAATTCTCATCTTCGTGCGCGTCGCCCAAAACAGGGCACGCAAGCATCGAATGCACTATTCGAGTTCGATAAAAGGGCTCATTCGCCGGGCTTTTGCGAGCAGTTCGGCCTTTTCGCCTTCGTTTCTGGACGCAGCATATCGGGCACGAACTTTTGCAAGTCCGGTCTTACGCTTACGGCGGCGTGCGATTTCACGTTGTCGTTCGGTACGTCCCATGAGAGCCAAAGTCCTGATTTACTGGAAACACGAGATCACAATGCGGCCGGATAGGTTAACGCAGTTGCAGCCAAAGTCAATCGGGGCCCCAAAACACACGGAAAATCCAACCATCGGGACTCGTTATCGGCCGATCGTGGACCGAAAGTGCAACGGGAATATGAATTCCCGGCCCTGCAGAAGGGCGAAATTGAGAGGCTTTGGATAAACTCGGCCGTTACAGAGACGGAGAGTGTGTGCAAGCCCCTGCTGGGTCTCAAACCGTGTCAACCGCGTGCTCTCCGGAACGACAAATGACAGAATCCCCGGGTTTTTAACCCGATTTTTCCGAAACCCAGACTTCCCGGAATTCCGTGAGCGTCATGAACCTGGAAATTGTTCCACATCCCCATCCGGCCCTCCGCTGGAAATCGAGGGAGATCACACGCATCGATTCTGAACTGCGCCAGATGATCGAGCAGATGTTCGACCTGATGTATGCTGCACGAGGGATCGGGCTGGCCGCCAATCAGGTTGCTTTGCCTTATCGCCTGTTCGTCATCAATCCCACCGGGGACCGGACTGAAAAAGATGAAGAACAGGTCTTCATCAATCCTCAGATTACGCGTCGTAACGGCAGTGAGGAAGAGGAAGAAGGCTGCCTGAGCCTCCCCGAGATTTACGGTCCGGTCACAAGAGCGTCTCGCATCGTCGTTGATGCATTCGATCTGTCGGGCAAACAGTTTCAGATGGAACTCGAGGACCTCCCCGCTCGAGTCGTTCAGCATGAGTATGACCACATCGAGGGTGTGATGTTCACAGACCGGGTTGCTCCTGCTTTCATGCCGAAGATTCAGCCACTGATTGATGATCTCGAACTGCAGTTTCGCAACCGGCAGAAAGAAGGAACCATCCCCTCAAATGAGGAATTGAAGTCCCGACTGCTGACTCTTGAGAAGGCTCGAACATCCTGATGAAGAAGTTGAACCGCAGTTCGGGAGAGAGTCTGCCGGTACGAGATCTGCGAGTTCATCTCCGGTTCGTTTGGTGAATGTGCGGTGTCGTAAACACACAAATGACTCGCTTCAACATGTGATCGACTGATTCGTTCCTCTCCTTATTTTAACATTTCGAGTGAACCCGAATGGCATCTTCGTTATTTGATCTCACGGGCGAAACAGCCGTCGTTCTTGGAGGCACTGGGGTGCTCGGCGGCGGCATGGCATCCGCACTCGCTTCGGCAGGAGCCCGGATCGCTGTTGTCGGTCGAAATGAAGAACGCGGCCGGGCCAGAGTCCGGCAGATCGAGTCCTGCGGAGGATCAGCCATCTTCGTATCCGCGGACGCGCTCGATACCGCTTCTCTGACGGATGCTCGGGACGCCATCATTCGGCAACTCGGTTCGGTCACGATTCTGGTCGCTGCGGCAGGCGGCAATCGACCGGATGCGACTCTGCCGCCCGGCAGTGATTTCTGCAAACTGTCCCGCGAGGCATGGAACGGTGTCTTTGATCTGAATCTCGTCGGCGGCTCGCTCCTGCCGGCTCAGGTTTTCGGTGAAACCATGCTGCAGCAGAAGAAAGGCAGCATTATCAATATCGCTTCGATGGCGGGAATGATTCCGCTGTCGCGAGTCGTGGCCTACTCTGCCGCTAAGGCTGCCGTCATCAACCTGACAAAATTTCTCGCGCGCGAATGGGCGGCAAAAGGCATTCGTGTAAATGCGATCAGCCCCGGTTTCTTTCCAGCGGAACAGAACAAAGCGCTGTTGTTCAGGGAAGACGGAACTTACACCGAACGAGGCGGCCAGATTATTGGCCATACTCCGATGGCTCGATTTGGTGACCCGAGGGAGCTCGACGGAGCTGTCGTCTGGCTCGCTTCGCACAAAGCATCCTCGTTCGTAACAGGACAAAACATCGTCGTCGATGGAGGTTTTTCCTCGACGACCATCTGATTTTCTTCGGAACGACTCCGACGGCGATCGATCAACGCTGGCACACATTCTTATCAATGCGGCAACAAAGAAAGGACTCCGGTCGTTGCCCGAACCAAAGGTGTTTCCGTGGCAACGACGACTGAAAAAGCTCGCAGGAGCAATCCCGCATTCCACAATCTGACAGTTGCAAAAAAGGCCACAGCCGCCATTCGAAAGGCGGTCGCAAAAGGGGATGCAGCCGCGTTGCAATCCGCGTGGATGGAAGCTCTTGGTCGCTCGATGAAACATCTGCGAAAAGCACTGGGGGATTCGCCGCTGCTGGCGTTGTGGTCCCTCGAATCCGCAGAACTGAGCAGCCGTGAACGCGAACTGGCCGTCAGTATCAACAACCTGTATGCCACGGACAAAGCCCGCAAACATGGTGAGAAACCATCGAAGCAGGCAAAGAACAAAAAAAGGTCCATCGGCTTGCTGTTTGACGAGATTCTTACGAACTGGCTCGCCGACGAAACCAGTGCGATGGGAACGTGGGAATCTCTGGCGCTGGCTGAGATCCTGCTTCGTCATGGATCGGGACTCAGCCCGGAAGGCTTCGCGCGAGTATTGAATCGCCTTGCTGGAGCTCATGGCGAGGAAACCCTCGGCGGCTTGTTCGATGCGGCTGAACTTGCCGATCCGATGACTGACCCCATTCAGATCCTGATGAACTCCGGAGAAATGCCGTGGCTTTGCGGCCTTGTTCTGGCACCTGTCGCAGACGTCTCTGAACGGCTGGACTCCGGGCGATCATTCCTTGAGAAGTCGCTTCTGGACAGCACCGATGCGGACGGGCTGTTTCATGCGTCACTCCTCCGACGCCTTCCTGAATGGCTTGCTCCCATGGCCAGATGTACGCTCTGGTCTAACTTTTTTCAGAAACCACTCTGGAGTGACGAAGCCTGCCTGCGACTGGCATCTGTCACGGAACGCGCTGCGATGCTGATTCAGCCGCAGCAGCTGCACCATGCCGAAAGCGACACTCCGACATCAGCTGCTGTGACACTGACGGAAGTTCTCGACATTCTTCTGCCTGTCTCAGGCAGTCCCTTCGATCACAAGCTGCTGAAGCTGCTCCGCAAGAGTCAGCGGCCAGCCCCGCAGGAGGTTCGCCGTCCGGCTCGTCTCAGGAAATCGAGAGCTGAAGACAGCGAAGAGTCCTCGGGGGAAGGAAAGCAGAAACGTCCCAAGAAAATCAAGGACAACAAACCGCAAATCGCAACGTCCTCGCAGTCAGACACATCGAACCTCGCAGTCCTGCGATCGTCACTTGAACCAGACGCGGATCTTGCCACGCTCGAATGGCACGCTGGAATTCCGGAGCTCACTCTTTCCGCGGCCGGAGTATCGATGCTCACTGGCCCATGGACCTGGTCGCTGATGATTGATGATCAGCCGGTCGAACTCCCGAACACATGGAAGTGCAGCTGCTGGTTCCCGGATGCGGAGTGCGTCTTTGTGGAGCTGGAGGGCGAGGGATCTGACTCCATTAGGCGAGTCCGTCAATTGATGCTCGCACCTCACGATCGGTTTGCAGTACTGACCGAGTCTGTCACGTGTGGTGATCCCGGCAGAAAAGTCCAGCTGACAACCACGCTGAAGACAGCTGCCGATGCTGTTGCAGAACCAGATGAGATCACTCGCGAATTAAGCCTGACTGCGGCGCAGCGACGCATTCGCACATTCCCGATCTGGATGGATGATGACCGTATTCTCAACTCGAACGGCTCGTATCGACTTCTCGACGGACGACTGGAACTCACCGGGGTCGGTGCCGGAGGAGTCACGATGCCACTGGCACTCGACTGGCACCCGAAACGAACTCAGGCTCCGGCCGACTGGTCAAGGCTCACCGTCACCGAAGCGAGAAGGGTTTTGAAAAGCCACGAAGCATCCGGACATCGCATCCGAATCGGAGAACATCAGGTCCTGATTTACCGCAGCCTGCAAAGTGGTCAGAACAGCCGCGCCGTGCTGGGATTGCATACGTGGGACGAGTCTGTTTATTCTCGTATTCCTGCAGTCGGCGGTATTCTTCAGGCACTGGTCGAAGTCGAGGCACCTGAATAGTTCTGGCCAGAGCATCAGAACTGCCGATCGTGGCCATCATCGGCCGGCGAACAGACCAAACAGTCCACGACTCTTCTTCGGAGATTCCTCTTCTTTTTTGCCCTGCAGCTCGTTACCGCTGCTCAGATGGCGGACCATATCGTTGATGCTGCGTGTCAGCCTTGCTTTGGGCGCGAACTGACACAGGGGTACACCATTATTTCGAGCACCGACCATCGTGGCATAGTCATTCGGCAGCTGCCAGAAGACCGAGCGACCGATTGTCTCAAGAGCTTTGTTGAGACTGATGTCGCTGTCCTCCAGCCCCATGCGGTTGACAACAATATTCACTTTGTCCTTCACACCCGGAAACTGTTCGAGGAATTGAGTGATTCGGACGACATTTCGGAGGCAGGACAGATCCAGTTGTGTGACCAGCAGGATCTTGTCGGACACCTCCATGACGGACAGGTCAAGTCGACCAAAAGACTTGCTGACATCAACGATCAGATGTGAAAACGTCGCCTTGAGCAAGGCCAGAATTCGTCGCAGATCATCCGGTTTGATATGCTCGCCGGTTTCCAGTTCAACAGGACGAGGCAGGAGATAGACTCCGCAGTCGTGACGCGTCAGCGACCGCTTCAGAAGACCATAGTCCAGACGACTGATATTGTCCGCCACGTCCCGGATCGTATATTCCGGAATAATGTCCAGCCAGACATCAGCATCACCCAGCGTCAGATCAAGGTCGATGATCACGGGCGAATTGCGATTTTCCTGAGCGAGGGATGCGGCAGCATTGACCACCAGCGCTGTGCTTCCGACTCCGCCCCCGACGCCGGCGACTGTGATAATCTGACCGACACGACCAGCGCCTTCTCCCGCACTGCCACCCATGGTCATGCGAATACGGTCGAGGGCTGAAACGAAGTCGTCAAGGATCAACGGCATATTCAGGAATTCGCGTGCGCCATTACGCATCGCCTGGAGAATCAGACTGCCTTCCTGAGACGAACTGACGACCAGAACGGCGCACGTGGGAACAGCTCGAGACACTTCACCCACCAGCTGAATTCCACGAGCAGCATTTGCATCAATGCTGATCAGAGCAATATCCGGCGCTGTCTGCTGCACGACATCCATGAAGAATTCATATCGAGAGCATTCTGCTTCGAGCCATACCGTATCAACACCCAGCAACATCGTCTTGAGCGAGTTGCGCGTTCGCTCATCCGGATCGACGGTGGCAATTCGCAATACGCTTTTCATGGCACTTCTCAATTGCAGTCTTCGGTTCTGGTCCTGTAGGTCCTCATTCCTTTCGAAAATCGGACGTTATGCCCGTGCAGGGCTGATCTGAATCCTTCTGACTGAGCTATCTCATGGTGGGAGAGATCAATCCGGAACTTCCTGTTCGCGTCGACTTACTGCTGCCAGCTGGCGGCAACTGAGTCTTCGGCTTCGAATCCGATGTCGCACTGGCCGGAATTGCCTTCGTCGCGGCCTTCTTTGCGGGAGCAACCACCGTCTTCGAGCCCGAGCCATTCCTGTTCGCCGAGGAAGCGCACTGATCTCCTCTGCAATGCGGGCAATTCGGATCCCGACAGTCCCCGCTGGCAATACAGTTCGGACAGAAAGCACACTCGTCCCCGAACTTCGGGACTTCCATCAGACCATGCCCGAACAACTCTCGATCCACCGGGGTGTCGGTCATCGTCCCTGGACCGCCGTGGGAAAATTGAGATGCAGGAGCCGGTGCCACGTATTCCGGGGTAATCAGAATGACCAGCTCCGTCTCAGATTCTTCTGACGACGTTCGCCGAAAGGCTGCACCGATATAAGGAAGTTCCCCAAAGAAGGGCAGCTTCTGTCCGTTATTCACTTCACGCTGGGAAACGAGGCCCGCAATGACCAGAGCTTCGCCGAAATTCATCTCCACCTGAGTGTTGGCTGAATTTGTCTTGAAGGCCGGCGTTGTCGAGCCGTTCACCGTCACGGAGTTTGCGTAGTCTCGATCACGAACCGTTGTCGAAACCTCCAGACGAACTCGGCCAGGCCCCAGAACGTAAGGAACGGCGTCCATCTGGATCCCGAATTCGCGGAACTCAATGCCGGTCGTACCAAGACCTGCAGAAACGGGAATCGGCATTTCACCACCACTCAGGAAGTTCGCCGGGCGTCCATTGTGAGTCACGATCATGGGACTGATATGCGATTTCAGCAGCCCCTCAACACGCATTGCATCAACAAAGCCATTAAAGGCCGTATTCTGCTGAGTAAAGCCATAGGCTATACTCGTGCCAGCAAGACCGCCAACAGTCGGTGTATTACCGACGATGCCTGTCAGCGGCGTGATCGGACCGGGAGTACTCGTCAGAAACCCATTTGGGCGAGCCAGCGTGAAGTTCATTCCAAGTCGACGCAGCTTGTTTCGCTGGACTTCCAGAATCGTGCATTTCAGAAAGACCTGCTGAACACCACCGGTCTTCATGTGATTCAGCACTGTCGGGTAGTGCTGCTCTGCGATCGCCTGAATCTGCGCGACACTTGAAGGCTCCGTGACCCAGCCATGCAGGCGAACGGCGGCGTCGCCGATTTCTTCGACCGCGATGGAATCATTCGGATACTCTCGGCGAAGCACGGCTTCAAGGTGCCGCACATCTCCTCGAACGAGAATCTCAACCGAAAACGCTTCTCCATGTTCGTCAAGAATGGTCAGCGTCGTAACACCCGGCTTAAGAGCGTAGATCCGAATCTGCGATGGATCTCCATCCACGGGCTGAACAGTCAGAACCTCGACATCAAAGTCGGAAACGCGACTGATCTTTGATGAGTGCTGGACGAAGGAGGAAAAACGCTCAATCAGCGTCAACTCATTTCGACCATTATTGATAAAGAACGTCGGGGATGTGCCCTCAACGGTCTGGCCGAAACCCGTCGACGCCATGCCAAGCATCAGACTGACGGCCAGAAGTGACCTCGCAGGAAAACGAATTGCAGACATCCCTGTACTCCCCAAATGCTGAAGAGCGACGTTCCGCGTCAATCGCGAAACGTCGCATCCCCAACTCATAACGCGCTCCGCGCGATCACAGTGATGATCGTGACAAAGGCCATGATGCACGGCCTCCGTCTCACCGCAGGTGCGGTCGATCATTTTGTTTTGAACAGATTCCAGACGCTCCAGTCTGAACCGTCACTTGACTTCGTGTCGCCTGTGTCTGCAATCTCAACCGATTCCACACGCAGGTTTTCACCCTCATAAATTCGCATTGTCCAGGTATTCTTAGGAGCTTCGACCGTCATTGGAACGGGCCCCGACCCACCCGGATCATGCTTTGACGAAATCTCCTGATCCAGCAATTCATCGAGAGACGGCAGATCCTCTTCCATCTCAGCATCCACAATCGCCCTGGAAGAAGTCATCTCCGGATCTGACAGACTCTGTTCCTCCGAAGAGTTGCTCTCGTGATCTTCACGCAGGTCCATCACAGACGGTGCGTTCTTATTCGATCTCATAAATGAACTGGTGAGAAAGTCCTGCGAGATTTCAGCCTGAGTGTTGGAGTTTGCCACTGGCTTACCCCGCATCAGAGTTGAGAGCGTACCTCCTTCAATTCGCCGAGCCAGTGTCACCGCCTTTCCCTGTTCCGGTGTCACAAGCAACGTAATATTCTTCGCCTCGGCGTCACCGTCCTTATTGGTGCCGGCCACCCGATTGTCCACAGCGAACACTTCGACAAACTCGAGAACTGTGATGGCTTTCTGGATCGAGATTCCCGCAGTCGCATCCGCATAGGTCAGCAGAAGATCAATCCGATTGCCCGGACGAAGCATGCCACTGTGTGACTGCGTTGCGTCAACCGGAATTGTGACAACCACCATTCCCGGCGGAATGTTGTTGACGGCCCCGAACTGACCCTTCTCCCCGAGTTTACTCTTCAGAATCCAGTCGCCCGGAACAGCCGGAATCGTCAATGCTCGCTCTTCATACTCCTCTTTGGTTCGAACGGCTCCTTCCGGAACAGCTGAAACCGGCACGTTAACAAACTGCGTATTGATTTCATCCAGAGGTGTCCCCGGCGCGATGTCATCGATCACCTGAAGAACCTGAATCGTCTCTTCAGGCTCAACGGTTTTCTGACTGATCGCCTGCTTCACACCAAGCATCGCGACGAGACCACAACCGACCGCCACAACCAGCAGCACTACAGCTTGATTTTTCATAATGGGTACGATTCCCGGATCTTGAACAAACGCTCGCAAGCCCGTTGAGTTCTGCCGAATTATCACTCAGACGGCATAAACTGCGGAAGCAGAAACGCTGTTACGATGGGCCCATACCCCATCAGCATCTTCATCGGCAGACGCAAAAGTCTGCTTCACCGAAGTCTGACGGGATTGCCAATCTCATTGATGTCCCAGGTTGACCTGCTTGATCAGATTACCCGGTGAAGATCTCGAAACGTTCGAGATTCCGTCTTCGGGATGCGCTCAGCATCCCCTTCCGCTCACTTGGATCCTGAGCCGATCGAGGACCGGCATATTCTGCTACATCATGCCGTTGTAAAGGAAGTAGCCGATTGTGCCGATGCAGATCGGAATACCGTACGGCAACAGCATCATACGCGGCTTTCGCTCCGCTGCAATCTTTGAAAGTTCGTATGGGTTCCTGATAACCATCCACTCGCTCAGGATGAGCAGGAAATTCTCGTAATGATGAGACATCTTCTTCTTTGACAAAACCATCATGACGGCCATCACGGCGCCAACCACAACTGATACGCAGAAGGCGGAGAACGTAATCTCCCATCCCAGCCATGCACCGATGCCTGCCATCAACTTAACATCTCCAGCTCCCATCCCGCCAACGGCGTAGAGTGGCAGCAGCGTCAGAAGTCCGACAAACATCCCGAGAATACCAGCTCCAAGTCCGGCCATATCCCCAACGCAGGTCTGGTAGGCCAGCCCGGAAAGAATCATCGGGAACGTGATCCAGTTGGGAACTTTCAGTTCCCGGCCGTCAATCCACGCCGCCAGAATCAATATGGCGGACACAGCTTTAATATGCCAGTTTTCCATCAGGTAATGAGTAATATCCATTTGGGGAGCTCCACAATCATGGTGTTATGAGTTGAGTTCAGAACAGGGGAATGCTCTGATGGCGAATCCATGAGGAATGAATTACGCGCGACTTGCAGGTGAAAAAACGCAGGACAGAAAGAATGCCGCCGCCAGTGCCAGAACAGCAGTTCCCTGAATCAGGTCCGCTGCATCAAGTTCAATCCAGTATGGCAACATATGACACCCCTTTGTCCTGCAGTGAAAAAATGAACCTGTCAGCCAGGGAAATCCTGAGCTGACATCGGCTCATGTCAACGACTGGGCTACTTTATTGAATTTTGCGTTTGCTCGACTTCCCACAGAACCTACTGCGGCAAGACAAACAACCACAATCAAAGCCAGCATCACCGCATATTCGACGGCAGTTGGTCCATCTTCTGTTACCAGAAATCGACCGATCCTGGACTTCAATCTGTTCAGCATCTCCTTGTTAACCATTTCAAACCTCAAACATTTCTGCAGCGAGCCGATCCTGCTCAACAGCCGATCGGCGAAAGCCTGGGATAGAAAAATCAGCGTCCTCAGACGCCACCAGCTTTTCTTTCAGGGACCGCCTCGAGATGAATGCTCCTGCAGTCATCCGACCGGAGAATGAAACCGATTCTGGTATTCTTTCCTGCGGCGGTCTCTCCGTTTCGACACGAAACGGTCGCTGATTATGTCAGAGCATTCGCTACCTTGTTGAATCGAGCATTGGCATTGCTGCCTACGGCACCGACTGCGGCAAGGCACACGACAACGATCAGAGCCAGCATCACCGC
>JBKDRW010000023.1:0-7663 GCA_046341255.1 Planctomycetota bacterium | reverse complement strand
ATCTTGTTGTAGGCCAGAGTGTATGTTGAGAGGGACACCGATCGAGGTATTGATCGTTCCTGGTTGGCAACCGAGTTTAATGCGCGACTAATGATTTCCTTGGAATGCACATCAAACTTATGCCCCATTCCCTTCCCGATGATATGTCTCAGTCTGACCCCATGTTCCGCCAATGCCTTCTCCATCACATCAGCCGCCTGCTTCTGTGAATCGTTCTCACCGCTGTACGCAATGGTCGGGCAGTGGGTCAGATTCAGGGCCCATTTGTCGCAGTCGTAGAGATTCCAGAGGGTCTGTTCCCATGGAGTCGGCTTCAGCTCTTCCTTCTGAAACACTTTCAGGAACTGAGGCGTCTCGGAGAATCCTGCTCCAGGATTGGCCGCAAACCAGCGATCGGCATAATGCGTTGCGAACTGCCAGCAGGCCGCGCCGCCCATCGAGAAACCTCGAACGCTGATGCGGTCTTCGTCAATTCGGTAACGCTTCTGCACATCCTCCAGAGCTTCCAGGACGTCGACTTCGCCGGCGAACTTGAACGCGTTGCAATAACGGCCGTACGGATGCAGCATGATCGTGTGGTCCGGAGTAAACTCACCGGGGTTCTTCATGCGATCCCACAGGAAATTCACGTCGCTCAGCTTTTCGCCTCGCCCGTGAAAACAGATGTCGCAGCGAGTCGGTACGCTGTTTTCGATGGCATACGTCGGCGGAATCACCAGACCATACGGCTGCACGGTGTTGTCGATTCGGCTGATGTAGCCTCGCACGACAAGCCCCTTTTGAGTGATCCATTCCGGCTTACCAGCGAGCAGTTGATCGGCTCGCCTGTTGCCTTCGACCAGCAGAGCATCGGCTTTGTCGAATTCTTTGACGTCGAAGAATTCCTGATAGTCCAGAGCACATCGGACGGCTCGTTCGAAGATCATGACGTCAGACAGCAGAGCAATCTTCCCTGCGTCCTTCGTTTCTCGAACGGCCGCGATCTTATCCTGAATCACCTTCAGCTGCGCTCGCATCGAGTCCGCTCGATCGGCGGGCACCTCAACACCCAGCTCCGGAATCCGCCGGACTTTGTCGGGGATGTTGTCCTGAATGCCGTCAGCCGCCCTGGCGTGGCTGGCAATCGTGCAGAGAATGGCCACGAAGAGGCTTTGAATCAGCGAACGAACGCGAGCCATAGGATGTTCCTGACGTCGGAGGGAAGGTTGAGGAGGTTTGATGGCAGAATATGTTTGAGGTGATTGTTCGGCTACCGAAGCGAAGTCGTGATGGGCTTCAAACTGGCAAGCGTTCATGCGCCACCGGGTTTAGCCCGGTGGTTTACCGTCCTTTGCAACACATACCCGTGTGACATTGGATTCGAAATTGTGCAGAAGCCTCTTTCTACCGGGTTAAACCCCTTGGTGGAGGCGTTAGATGAGGCTCAGAAGCGTGAATGATGTTTTGAGCTTCCGCTGCGACCAACCGCTTTCTTCACTCTTTCGGTTTCTTCGCCCCCGCGTTGATGGCGATCGGCAGAAGATTCTGTGCAGGAGGCAGCGGGCACAGTGTGAACGTATTGTACGCGCACGGGGGGTTGTAAGCTTTGTTGAAATCCAGCTCGACCATTCCATCGACAGGCATTGGCGCATTGAGCATTCGGCCGGCGCCGTAAGTCTCCTTGCCGGACGTGGCATCCCGGAAGTTGATGAAGAGTTCCTTCGCGGATTCTGACTGGACATCAAGTCGAATGATTTGGCCGTCGATGGAGAATTCAACGAAGCCGATGAGTTCGCCGTCGTGCGTTTGTCCTTTCACGTTGATGATCTGAATCGATCGAGGTGACTCGAACGACGTAAACCGGGCCTGTACCTTCCACCTTGAATCCACCGGGTACCAGTCTTCGCCCGGGAAGTTGTGAATCAGTGAGTTTTCCGGGTCTCGCAGTCGCATGGCCAGCCTGTTGCTGCGACGAATCAGGTGCAGCGACGTGCGTCCAACCACCAGTTTGTCCGGTGAATCGGATTCTGGTTTTGTATTGTCGATGCGCAACTCGCCAGACACGATGTGTTTGCCGTTCAGCGACAATTCGACGCCATCGGCCGCCATGAAGGTGACGGACTCACCACGAATCTGCAGAGTCCCCGCGAGTTCCGGACAAGATCCCTTCGCGAGAGTAATCGGGTGACTTTCCGATGAGCCAAACGAAAACTCACCCTCCTTCAGCCAGACAAGTCCCGAAACGGCCAGCCATCCGTCCGAGGCCTTCAACCGCTCCAGCCGCTTTGCACGCCATTGCTCAATGGATTGAACATAGTCCGGCTCGTCGCTATAGGGCATCGATGTAAATGAGAGAAGCAGGAAGAGAGTGATCAGAAGCTGGTTCATGAGTTTCACCAAATCATGTCTTGTCGCAGACTTCGTGAGAACTCCGGGCAGCACGATTGCGATTGCCCACCGAATCCCGACGAATTCAGTTCCAGGAACGCACGGTTGCGATACCGCGCCGGCCGCAAAGAGTCCTCTACACCAGAAGCCCGTTCATGAGGTAGACTGTGCGAAGCCCTCTGACAGGAAGCATACCCGGTGGCATTATGAGATTGCCAGACACAACTCGGCGAGCGCCGTTTCGGTTCAACATTACGCCAATGATTGACGTTGTCTTTCTGTTGATCATTTTCTTCCTTGGTGCCAGCTACTTTGTTCGCAGTGAGCAGTCGCGAGAGGTGTCCCTGCCGGAGGCATCGAAAGGAAAGGCGGACGATTTTTCGGCACAAAAGCGGCTCACGATCACCGTTGAAAAGAATGGGAGGCTGTCCATTGCCGGAAGGGTTGTCACGGAAACGGAAGTGATCGATCGGATCCGACTGCTGAGCGCGAATCCGGGCGACAGCGAAGAACCTGAGCAATCAGTCGTGCTGCCGGAAGTTCGCATTCGATCGGATCGGGATGCACGTTACGGAGAAATCCGACACCTGATCGAACAGTGTGCGACGCATGGCATTCGCAGTATTCGTTTTGCGGTTGCTTCATCGGGATCGGGAATGCCATGAAGATTCCTCATCGTCCAACAGGACCGGGATCGCTCGACGGTGACACCATGACGCCAATGATCGACGTTGTGTTCCTGCTGCTGGTCTTCTTCATTTGTGCATCCGTCGGCGGAAGTGCAGACCAACTGCTGCCGGCCGATTTGAATGGCAACATGGGGCCAGCAGACGCTGAGATGCAGCCCGCCGATCCGGAAAAGTGGAATCATCCTGCCATTCGTGTCCGCGTAGAGCCTGCCCCGCTGGGGAACTTCAGCGTTCTGCTCGAAGACCAACCGCTGGATGGCATCGACGAACTGACTCGACGACTGACTCAACTGGCTTCTGCCGATCCCGAGTCGTCCATTATTCTCAGCATTCATGATGACATTGCCGTCCAGCAGTTCATCAGTATCTACGATCTCTGCCAGTCGCTCCAGTTTCGGAACATCTCGTTCGCAGTATCCGGGCAGTAGCTGCTGTTTGCAGTGAGGGAGCGACGAGTGTGTCAGATCGATGGCTCGGTGATCCGGAGAATCGTTTCGGAACGAGAACGGGTCATCATTCCTCCTCAGTTGCAGCGGGACTCTCGCCTTCGGCAGCGGCAGCGGACGAGGTGACATTTTTCAGTTCAAGGATCCGACGCTTGATTTCGCTTGCCACGCTGGGATTCTCTTCGAGGAAGAGTCGTGCCCGATCGCGACCCTGGCCAAGTTTCGTGCTTCCGTAGTTGAACCAGCTGCCACTGCGATCAATGATCTTGTTTTCCACGGCCAGGTCGAGCAAGTCCGCCTCGAAGCTGATGCCGCTCGTGTTGTACATGTCGAACTCGGCGACTCGAAATGGCGGAGCCACCTTGTTCTTCACGATCTTCACTCGCATGCGAATGCCGATCACGTTTTCACCTTCCTTCAGCTGGTTGACACGTCGCACGTCGACGCGGCATGAGCTGTAGAATTTCAACGCGCGGCCACCAGGAGTCGTTTCCGGGCTGCCGAACATGACGCCGATTTTTTCGCGGATCTGGTTGATGAAGATCACCGTTGCTTTGGCTTTGGAGATCACGCCGGTAAGTTTTCTCATGGCCTGACTCATCATTCGTGCCTGCAGGCCAACGTGTGAGTCGCCGATTTCCCCGTCAAGTTCCGCCTTGGGAACAAGGGCGGCGACAGAGTCAATCACGATAATATCGACGGCATTGGACTTCACGAGCATCTCGGCGATCTGCAGACCTTCCTCGCCATAAGACGGCTGGCTGACGAGGAGATCGTCGAGGTTGACTCCCAGCCGACGAGCCCACTGAGGATCCAGCGCGTGTTCGGCGTCGACAAAGGCCGCGATGCCTCCGGCCTTCTGAGCATTCGCAATCGCGTGAAGAGCCAGCGTTGTCTTACCGCTGGATTCCGGTCCGAACAATTCGATAATTCGTCCTCGGGGGAATCCATGACCACCCAGAGCGAGGTCCAGTGAAAGAGCGCCGGTGGAAATTCCCGGGAAGCCACCAGCGTTCTCAGCGGCATCGAGCTTCATAATCGAGCCCTTGCCGAATGTCTTTTCGATCTGGCCCAGCGTGTTTTCAAGCATGATTTGCTCTTCGCTGGCGGCTTTCGTGGCCGGGAGTTTCTTCGGAGCTTTAGCCATGACAGAGTCCTCAAGCTGGTAAGAATTTACGAGTTCGCTGGAACACGAGGAGCGCCGGTGTGATGCGATCAACAACCGCAGAATTCAAGGTGGGAAGTTTAGCGAAGCCACACCCGAGTTGAAAATGTCCCCCAGGGGATGGCAGAAAAAAAGCCCGGTCTTGTTTCCAGCCCGGGCGTTTTCGTGGTTCGATCAGGTTGCCCGCGGAGTTCGTGAGAACTCCGCATTCTCTGGAATTCTGCCGCACTCAGCAGCCGAGCCACAGATCGAAACGCTTGATGTGTTCCGCTGAAGCTCAAAACCTCACAGCTGACGGATACGGCGGCAAATGGCTTCGGCCATTTCCTGAGTTCCCACCGCGGTCGGATCGTTGCGGTCGGCTTTCATGTCGTAGGTCACATCTTTGCCTTCGGCAATGATGTCGGCCACGGCCTGTTCGAGTTTCGCAGCCGCTTTGTCTTCCCCAAGGTGTTCCAGCATCAGCTTGGCGGACAGGATCAATGCTGTCGGATTGACCTTGTTCTGGCCCTTGTATTTTGGCGCACTACCGTGAGTCGCTTCGAAAATGGCTCCGTCAATGCCGATGTTCGCGCCCGGGGCAACGCCCAGCCCGCCGACCAGTCCCGCGCACAGGTCGCTCAGAATGTCGCCATACAGGTTACCCATGACCAGCACGTCATATTGTTCCGGCTTTTGAACCAGTTGCATGCACATGTTGTCGATCAGCCGTTCCATGTAGGTGATTCGGCTGCCGTCCAGCTTTCCGGCATTGGCAGTTGGCGAAGGAGCGACACCCTTCGCGAGGTCGGCCCATTCGTGCTTTGCATTATAAGCGTTCGCGACAGCCCTCGTCACATCGTACCACAGCCCATCGGTAAACTTCATGATGTTCGCCTTGGAAATGGATGTGACGGATTTCCTTTTATGATCGACAGCATACTTAAACGCGTAGTCAGCGATACGAGTCGTTCCTTCCACGGACATCGGTTTGATGCTGATACCAGTTGTCTTCGGATTAGTTGAAATCTTCTTGCCAGTGGCAGCTTCGTTGATCTGGCCAATCAGTTTTTCAGTGACAGCCTCTCCCGCTTTGAATTCCACACCGGCATACAGGTCTTCCGTGTTTTCGCGAACGATCACAAGGTCGACATTGCAGGCGTCGAAGAACGTACGCACGCCTTTGTAGGTTTTGCAGGGACGCACGCACGCGTACAGTCCCAGTTCCTGTCGAAGGTAGACATTGACGCTGCGAAATCCCTTGCCGATCGGCGTCGTAATCGGCGCTTTCAGGGCCACACCATTGGCCCGAATGGATTCCAGTACGCTGGGCGGTACGTGACCTTTGGCTTCAATGACTTCAATGCCACATTCCTGCACGTCCCAGTCAATCTTCACGCCCGTCGCTTCCACACACTTGCGGGTTGCTTCTGCAATCTCGGGACCGACACCATCGCCTGGAAGAAGAGTGACCTTGTGCATTGTGGCTTTCGCTGTTTGATTGGGGGATTCAAGGGTGCCGCAGACCGAATCAGACCGATTTGCTGCGAAGGAAAAGAATCCCAGACGGTAGCACAAGCCGCAAACCGCTTCAACCGGTGCTCAGAATCGAAAAAACAGCCAACCTGCGGGCGCGAGGGCGTCACTCTTGTCGGACAGATTTGAAAAAGCCGTTCTACCACCGAGGTGACAGAGGGCACCGCGGGGAATTCGAGGAGGTATAACAATGGGAAGAGCAGAGACCATTCAGTCGCGGATCAGGCACCTCAGCCTCTGGTCTCTCTGCGGAAAGAAGGGTGCCACGTTCACGCCGCCGAAGATTATGGGCCGTTGTTGGCGCACGGCCCCTGGGGTCAATCTGCGATCCCGGAGCCGGGATCGCACACGTTATTCCAGTTCGTCGCCGTGTGGTCGAGGGACACCGTCGACGGATGTGAGGAAGACGAACAGAGCTTTGATTTCATCCAGCGTAAGCGGTTCCAGAGTTCCTTCGGGCATGCTTGACACGTTCTGATTTCTGATCGCTGTCACATTTGTCCGGGCAAATTCTTCACGCTGCAGCGCACCGTTCGGATGATCGGCGGACAGCGAGACGATGACCAGCGTCTCCCTGGTGCCGGCTGACATCATTCCTGAGATCGTTCGTCCATCATTAAGTTCCACTGTGACGGCGGGATACTCCTCATTGAGTTCGTGCGACGGATATAACAGTGCCTTCAGAATCTCATTGCGCTGGCGACGCCAGCCGAGTGATGTCAGGTCCGGGCCAGAGGATGTTCCGATGTCACCTCGCTTGTGGCATCGCTGGCAGGCAGCCTTTTCATAGGCGGCTTGACCAGAGGAAAAAAGCTCCGGTGATACGTGGAGCTGCCGCAGTTCGGGTTCGAGTGTGGCCCATGTCCAGCGACGATTTTCCGGATCCTTCGGAAGTTCGGCCACTGGCTGCTCGGGATATTCATCCGCAAACCAGGCCTGATAGTCAGCCAGCGTCCAGTTGGACGATGCATCTGCTCGAGCCGGTACTCCCGTCCAGTGCTTCAGCAATCCAAGAGCCGCGACCTGTTGATCCTCGGGCAATCTGAGTCCAATCAGAATCACGTGGCGAACCCAGTAGGGTTTGTCTGCGCGATTCCGGTAGCGTTGCAGGGCCCGCAGAATTCCCGGGGCATCATCATCAGTCGCCACGGGAAGTGATCGCACCATGTATCGCCAGTCCTGCAGATCGGTGGGCCGCCTGCTGGTTGCCTCACTCAGCGCCCATGCGGCCATAGATCGGCGTTCGGGTTCATTCTCAAAGACTGCCCGCACGTGCTCCATTGCGTTTGCATTCTGAGACGTAGCCAGCGCGCGAAGGATTCTTCGACTGACGGCATCGGCCTGACGTTCGTCCGCATCGGACAGCTGAAGGTCGAGCTGGATCAGTCGAATCAGATCCATCTCTTCCGCAGGCTGATTCAATTGTTCGTCGGCTTCTGTAGCCAGTCTCGAATAATGCTCTGCATCATCCTGTGCAGGTG
>JBKDRW010000022.1:0-10289 GCA_046341255.1 Planctomycetota bacterium | reverse complement strand
ATCCCCCATGCTGGCGTCCGGACTTGCCGCATCCGAACGCCCCGCAGCGACCGATGACCCGCAGCCCATCACATTCGAACACGTGTATGGTTCTGAAAAAATCGTTGTCGGGGGCCGGCCGATTCAACCGGTCCGATGGATTGATCCAGACCACTACATTCAGAAAACTCCGGACGGCTGGACGAAAACTCATGCCGCCAGCGCAACGGCGACATCATGGTACGAGACGGACACGCTCAAGGCGGCATTGCTGAAAGTGAAAGATGTGACCGAAGCGGAAGCCGTACGCATGTCGGGTGGTGACTGGCTGGCGGTTGATGAATCCCGCCGTCTCGCTGTTTTTCACAACGCTCAACGCTTGATCCGGATCGGACTCGACGGAGCAGATCCCAGAATCGTCGATGGTCTTCCGGAGAAAATTGAACTGACGACTTTCAGTCCAATGGGCACGGCACTTGCCTTCATATCCCGGGATGAATTGTGGTGTGCTGACTTCGAAGCAGGTACGGTTCGCCAATTGACGATGGATGCTCGGCCCGGAGTTCGCAACGGCAAAGCGGATTGGGTCTATTTCGAAGAGGTTTACAACCGCAACTGGCTGGCATATCGCTGGAGTCCTGATGGAACTCGGCTTGCGTACCAGCAGTTTGATGATCGTCATGTCCCTAAGTTTCAGATCAGCGATCATCAGTCTGTTTCACAGTCGTTCGAAGCGGAATACTACCCGAAGGCGGGCGAATCCAATCCTTTCGTACGCCTCGGGATCGTCTCCGTTTCGAACGGAATCACCACATGGATCGACACATCTGAATATCCGCAGGATGACTTTATCCTTGCACACTTCAACTGGCTGCCGGATAGTTCATCAGTTTACTGGTTCGGCCAGAACCGTATCCAGACGTTTCTGGATATCCATCTGACGGACCCGTCCGGTCTCACTCGAACTCGCCTGCGAGACACCACCGAGGCGTGGGTCGAGAATCCCATGGACCTCACATTTCTTCACGACGGCAGTTTTCTCTTCTTCAGTGAACGGACGGGCTGGAAACATCTGTATCACGTGTCACCGGACGGAAAAGCCGTTCGACCGATCACGTCCGGTGCCTGGGAAGCACGAGACCTTCTGGGGTTGTCGGGAGACCAGTCGTTTGCCTTCATCATGGGAACGAAAGACTCACCGATTGCAGAAAATCTCTATCGAGTCCCCCTGAAATCCGACTCCGTGGACGCTGTCGTGCGACTGACACCCGAGGAAGGCGGACATGTCGTCTCATTGGCTCCGGGTGGCGAGCAGTTCATCGATTCGCACAGCAGTATCCAACTTCCCATCGAGGTGACACTGAGAGACGCAACGGGAGGCGGCATTCGAGTTTTGAAGCCCCGAGATCCATGGCCCACAGACAAGTACCGCTTTGGGACAGTGGAGTTTCGCGATGTCCCGATGTCCGACAATTCATCCACGAAAGCGATCTTCGTGCTGCCGCCGGGCTTTGATCGCGATCGAAAGTACCCTGTGTGGATCCGCACCTATGGTGGCCCACATGCTCCAAGTGTCAAAAATCTCTGGAGCTCTCGACTTGTCGATCACGCCCTCGCAAATCTTGGTATCGTGATCATGACATTCGATTGTCGCAGTTCGAGCGGCTACGGCGCGAAGAGTGCTTGGTTGTGCTACCGCAGGCTTGGAGCGGAAGAAACGAAAGATCTGATTTCCGTATGCGACTGGCTCGAGCAGCAGACCTGGGTCGATGCACATCGAATCGGCATGAGCGGGCACAGCTACGGCGGCTTCCTGACATCGTACGCGATGACTCACTGCGATAAACTCTGCGCCGGTATTGCCGGCGCGCCGGTGACGGACTGGGCCAATTACGACACAATCTACACCGAACGCCTGATGACAACTCCAAAAGAGAACCCCGATGGCTATCGGTCCTCTTCGGTCGTTGCAGAATCCTCCAGACTCAGCGGACGTTTGCTCCTGATTCACGGCTTGCTGGACGACAACGTTCACCCCGAGAATTCCATTCAGCTTGTCCATGCTCTGCAGGAATCAAACAAACCATTCGATCTGATGCTGTATCCTGCTGCTCGCCACCCCATCAATGGCGATCATTACAACACACTGCTCTGGAATTTCATCGTCACCCATATGGGACATCCGGAGGCCGTCAGATAATGAAAGTGATCAGGCAGCACGGACACTCCCGCGAGTGAATTCGCGGCGTGCTGGACAAAAGTTCGGGGCGGATCTACTCTTTGAGTGATCCGGGTCCCGTGTGATGTCGAGAGCTTTGCATTCCGAATCCCGCCGAACACCGGACAGCATCGACCACCCTCAAGTCACCTGCGAGGTTCTGATGGAAGCGGAGATTCGGAATCGTCCGTCGTTCGCAAATGTTCTGGTTCGCCTGGAGCCAGGAGAATCGTTGATTGCCGAGGCGGATGCGATGGCCAGCATGAGTGCCAGCGTGCAGATCCGGACCCGTTGGAATGGCGGCTTTTTTGCAGCCATCATGCGGCGAATCTTCGGCGGAGAGTCACTGTTTATCAATCAGTTTTCTGCTGACGAACCGTCTGAAATTGTTCTGACTCAGGCATTGCCTGGTGACATTGAATGTCTCGATCTCGAAGGAATGACGTTCTTTCTGCAGCCCGGAGCCTTCCTCGCCTGCGAGCCGACTGTCAGGCTGGGACTCAAGTGGGCAGGCTTCGCCAGCTTTATCGGCGGTGAAGGATTGTTTCGACTGCAGGTCAGCGGTCAGGGCAGAGTCTGGTTCTCCTCGTACGGTGGAATCTACGTTCGCGAAGTCACTGACGAGTACATTGTGGATACCGGGCACCTGGTTGGCTACGAGCCGTCTATCAGCATCAAAGTAGGACTCGCTGGTGGCATCTTTTCCAGCTTTTTCGGAGGCGAAGGCCTGATCACTCGTGTGAAAGGCCCGGGACGCATCTATCTGCAGTCCCGAAACTTCAGCGCATTGTCCGCCTGGGTAAACTCGCAGATCTGGTAGTGTTCGTGCTGCTCAGAAGCCCGGTATCACCGCCGGTTCGACGGAACTGGGTGTCACCTGCTCCGCCAGAATGAACGGTCGATCCCCAAAAGACGCTGCCTTCAGAAGGATTGTGAAGCCATCCGAGCTGCTTAGAAAGCAAAGAAATGAAATACAAGGTGATGTGTCGACCTGCGGCGTCAGTCGTGAAGCTGCTGCTGGACGAAGGCGAAAGAATCACATGCGAGATTGGTGCCATGATTGCCATGACGGAAGGCATCGGCGTGGAGACCTCGACGGGCATGAAGGGGGGCGGCGGCTTCTTTAAAGGAATGAAGCGAATGCTGGCCGGAGAAAACTTCTTTCTGAACCACTTCACTGCTCATGAACCGGACCAGATCATCATTCTGGGTCCGACCATGATCGGCGATGTAATTCTCCATCGCCTGCGTGGTGGTAGTCTCGTCATTCAGGGTTCCAGCTGGCTGGCCAGTGATGAAGGCATCACGATCGACGCATCGTGGCAGGGTTTTGGCAAAGCTTTGCTCAGCGGAGAAAGCATGTTCTGGATCAGAGCCACCGGAGATGGCTCAATCTTCCTGAGCAGCTTCGGAGCGATTTATGAGGTGGATGTTGATGGTGAATACGTGGTTGACACCGGACACATTGTCGCCTTTGAGGACACTCTGCAGTTTCGAATCACCAAGGCAGGAGCAAGTCTCATCGGCAGCTTCCTCGGTGGAGAAGGATTCGTCTGCCGATTCAGTGGCCAGGGCAAACTGTACTGCCAGAGTCATAACCCACCCAGCTTCGGCAAGGTTCTCGGACCACAACTGAAGCCTCGGTAGACGCGGGAATCAGCAGGCGGGTTGAGCTGTTCATTCCTGCATCACCAGAAACTTGACCGCGAGGCCGATTGACGACCAGACCTGCTGATCCCGACACGAATCCTGCCACCTGTTTGTCATCATCATTTTTCCGCTGCTGAGTCCCTGGCACCCGGATGATTTGAATTCTGTTTCTGAAGCCTGCAAGGCGGATTATGCCCATGAGTCTTGATTTCGAAATCAGTCAAAACCCGGATTTTGCTATCGTCTCTGTGAATCTGCCCGGCGGTGAAAAAATCTTCGCCGAGCCGTCAGCGATGGTCTCCATGACACCAAACCTGACCATGAAGGCCGGTCTGAAAGGCGGCTTCAGAAAAGCACTGGGAAGAATGTTTTCCGGTGAAAGCATGATCGTGAACACATTCAGCGCGGAGGCCGGTGATGGCGAAGTGACCTTTGCTCCCGGGATTCCAGGTGACATCAGGCACTATCAACTCGATAACAACTCGTTCTACATGCAACGCGGGGGATTTCTCGCGCACTCTGAGGGGATTGAAATCACGGGCAAGTGGCAGGGTGCCAAGGGTTTCTTCAGCGGCAACGGGCTTGTCCTTGTGAGGGCTCAGGGAAGCGGTGATATTTTCTTCAACTCCTACGGCGCGATCCTCGAGATCGATGTTCAGGAAAACTATATCATCGATACTGGCTACATCGTGGCGTTTGAAGACACGCTCAATTACAGCGTTGAGATCCTGCGTGGTTCGCGTCCGTCCAAAAGCATCAAAAATTTCCTGTTCGGCGGAGACGGTCTGGTCTGTCGCTTTTCCGGACAGGGCAGAGTCTGGGTTCAGACTCGTTACGTTCATCCATTCCTGAACTGGGTGTACCCGTTCCGTCCGGTCAAATCCAATAACTGACCACCACCCTGGAACCAGCATCTGCGCAGAAAACAATCTGATCGCCGCCTGATCAAAACTCCTGATGGTCGTCTTTGTGGATGGATGATGCCAGCCGATTCGATGGCGAACCGGTCCACAACGCCCCGGTCCGCGGTCAGGTCGGCACGGGCCTCAGGCCCGTTCTCCGATCAGATCACAAGTTTTTTCGCGATCCGCAACTGATCTCGTGGGTACCCTGAGGATGATTGAGGCACTCCGACCAGCAGTGGACGCTGTTCATCGAGATCACATCTTCTGCAGCACCCCAATACGTCCTCAGCGATTCAAGCGGGAACAGATCGGCGCTTAGTAACCCCGCCAGTCTCCGCGTTCAACCCGATCGCAGACTGGCATGCCATCGCAGGCGAAAACAGTTTACTTCTGCGGTGTCGCAACGTGCGGCTGAGAGGCGTCTTCCATACGGCTTGGGTATCCGTAGAGATCAAAGACCCATTGAACGCGACTGTAAACCATCTCCATCGTCGCACGATCCATCCGAAACGCATTCTTCTTGTAGGCCTTCAGCTTTGGTAACTGTTCGCTCAGCTTCGGCTCCACACGTTCCCAGCCGGGCAGCTGCAGGGCCTCGTAGATTCTCTGTGTCTCATGAAGCGGGTCGGCCTCCAGATCTTCGTATCTCAGTTCGTGCAGACGACCTGGTGGAATCATTCCCTTCGTTTCTTCGTAGGCCCGAATCGTCTTCTCGTAGAAATACAGCGTATCAGACTCGGTCTTGTCCATCGAAACGGGCCCCAGCTTGTTTTCTCCGATCATCACGGTCCGGTTATGAACCGTTGACCGAAACACATCGTAGGGATCCCTGCGAATGTAGATAAAATACGCATCAGGAAACATTTCCAGAAGTACCGGGATCTTCAGTGTGTGACCGGGATTCTTCGTGACAATCCGCGCGTTCCTGCGAATGGTCAGTTTCTTCATCAGCTTCAGGAACGACGCCTTGAACGCTTTCAGCTCATGAGGCAGCATGTCGCGACTGTCAAAGAATCGCTCGTATTTCTCCCGTTCATCGTAAAACGCCGCAATCATGTATGGCGAGATCAGGCAATCGAGCGCCAGTGCGATGTCCTCTTCCTGGGGCTCATACCAGCTGACGGGAATGTTGTCCTGAGGACGAGTTTCAGGCAGCAGTTTCTCCGTCAACGGCGCCATGATGGATTCGGTGAGCAGAAAGTGACCCGGATACAGACATGTATAAAGATTCGGGTACGTCACCTCCGGATCGAGCACCATCAGGTTGTGGAGCATGGTCGTTCCACTCCGCCAGTGCCCCAGAATAAATACCGGCGGAAGATCGATCGTTGTAGCTCGTATCTTGCGAGCGTACAACAGCCACTCCATACCGTTTTGAATGGAGTTGGCGACACTCATGACGAAGATCGATGCCCATCTTGGCACATACGACCAGCCGAACCGCGGCTTCTGTGCAAGGAGTTTGAGAAGTCCCGAAAACGTCAGGCCATGCCACATGCAGAGCAGACCCTGCGAAGATGTTTTCGCAGAGGTTTCAGTTCCTTTGGGAACTTCTGAAACAGTGACGACTTGCGACATTGGGCTGCTTGAACTTGATGAAAAAAGACGAACAGACTCTTTAACTATCGGAGAAACATCGCACGGAGTTCGATCGCAATTCACGTGGGATGACCGTTCAGCATGATCCGCAACGGTGAAGCCGTCGCAGCCTGCGTAAGGAGCCACGCCAAACACTGAGTTTGAGGGCCAATTCACGGGGAATAAAACGGGATTTATGGAAGAATCGACAGAATTGGCAAATTCCCTGTGTCCCTGACATGATTTGGATCAGCAAATGGCTGCGATCTGCGTTTTACTTTAGGGCGATCAATCCACGTTTTTCGCCATCGTTCCGTCTGACTTGAACCCCGGAATCCCTGTTTCGACGACGCTGCTCTTCGATTTATGACCAGTGTGGGCTTGAACCAACGAGACACAGGCTGGACAATTTGTAAAGAACTCAGACGGACACCGGTCAGAAATCTTTTTCCTGTCTTCGATCCATTCTTTCCAGATTTCGGACACGTGACCTGACTTCGGTTGAAGGAGAACACAGTGAAGGCAGCTGTTCGGAACGCATCCTCAATCGGCCTTTCCGTGCTGATCAATGTTGCAGCACTGGGAATGCTGTTGTTGCTGCAGCGGCATCTTCCCGAATTTGTGAAGGAACTGCAGCTCGAATCCATCTTCTCTGAAGAACTGGCACAGGAAGAGATCACGCGAGAACTGGAACTGGATACAGCGCCGTCTGAGACCCTGAATGTCATCGCTGGCGGCACACCTTCGTCCAGCATTGGATCCGCAGCCCAGCCCGCGGCCGCTCCCGTGAACGTGCAAAAGGCGGCCGTGATGAAGGAGGTCAATATCCGTCCGGTCGTCACCGACCTTGCACTTCCTTCAGATGAGATGATCGGGCAGGATCTGGGAGAGGGTGAGATTGTCGGCGAAGTCGGATCAATGGTTGAAGGCTATGGTGCGGCTATGGGCATCATCACGCAGGAAGTGATGCGCATGATGCGACAGGAAAAAGTGACCGTCATCTGGCTGTTTGATGAATCCGGAAGTCTCGAAGACGATCGCAAGGAAATCAAAGAGAATTATCTGCGCGTGTATGAAGAACTCGGGATCGCGGAGAAGCAGGATCAGAAGCTTCGAAAAGGCAATGACCAGCTTCTGACAGTCGTGGCAAGCTACGGACGTGACATTCATGAGCATACGCCGCGACCAACAGCCGACATGGATGTGATCAAAAGTGCCATCGACAAGATCCAGGTCGACCAGACCGGCGATGAAAACATGAATCGCTCCATTGCTGCAATCATTTCGAAGTACAAATCGACAGCACGATCCAGGAAACTTGCTGTCATCGTGGTGTCTGACGAGTCTGGTGATGACGGTGAATATGTGGAAGCCGCGGTGACGGAGGCTAAGGCCGCCAAAGCTCCCGTCTATTTCCTCGGACGCGAAAGCACGTTCGGATTTCCTTATGCACATCAGCTTTGGATTGATGAACCGACCAAGGAACATTTCTGGATTCGTATTCGTCGTGGACCCGAAACACCCTTTCCTGAATGTCTGCAGTGGAATGGATTGCATCATCGCTGGGACGTGCAGAATGCAGGATTCGGGCCTTACGAACAGGTGCGAGTCGCCCGTGAAACGGGCGGCATCTTCTTCGTATTGCCCGGCGATGAATCGACCCTCGTCGGCCAGGATGCGAAGGAAAAACGTAAGTATGACTTTCTGGCGATGCGTGAGTACCAGCCGGATCTGAGTTCCCGCGTTGAGTATTTCAACGCGAGGCGAACCGACGAGTTTCGTGAAACTTTGTTTCAGGTCATTGCGCGTCTGAATCCGGATGACAACAAGTTACTGTTCGAGAGCCACGATCCGGAACTCAACATTCAGCGCGAGCTGTTCCCGTTGGAACAAGACGCATTCGGTGCAGCAGCCAAGGGACAGATTCTCAGAGCCGCTCGCGCGATGTCACTGAATAATGAAGCCATTGCACTCCTCGAGAAAGTGCGGCCGCTTCGCGCCAAGGAAGGATCGCAGCGGTGGCGTGCCGGGTATGATCTGGCTGTCGCCCAACTCTACATTTTCCGACTCCGGCTGTACCAGTACCTGCTGGCGATGGACAGACACTTTAACGACATGCCAAAGGCCAATGATCCCAAGGCTAATCGCTGGGATTTCCACTGGGATCGAAACGCGGTCATCGTACCGGATGAAGCTCAGTTCACTCGTCTTAAGCAGGCTTTTGGGATGAAAGAAACTCGCGAGGAATATCTCGAACTTGTCAAGAACGAAGAGACCGCCGCGACAGATCGACTGAAAGCCATCCTCACCGATCACCCGGGAACGCCCTGGGCTCGTCGAGCCGAGACCGAATTGAGCTGGGGATTCGGATTCCGTGTCGCAGAGCGCATCTGGGACCCGACCGGACAGCGCGCTCAGGCTGAGAAACGTGTGCCAAAGCTTTAATTGATCTGCAACCCAGCCAACTGGCTGATCCTGCTGCAGCAGAAGTGACACATCGTGTTTTTGGGCATCGAGAGTTCGCTGAGTTCTCGAGTCATGCCATCGTCAGACATTGCGGACGCACCACAATCTCAACGGGAATGGTTCTGTTTGAACTGTGAAACATTCGAGGCTGCGATGCTTCCGGGCTCAAGGGCCATCATTGCTATTTCACAAACAGAATCTTCCGCTCAGGCGAGGGCAGGCCATCAGATTTCCAGGAGCCTGCCCGACGCCTTTCGAAGTTCGATGCTCGCCGGAGAAACAGCCCCCCCTGCGGAGCGTTCTTCGGGGGAAATGCTGTCTGAGTGCACTCGCGGCAATTCCACCGTAACAATGACACCTCGGGCAGTGGTCTATCCCGATACTTCAAAGCAAACGCGGCAGATTGACCATCCAGATGAGCAGATGCTTCGTCTGCCGTTCCAGGCGATGCCACCTGTAGAAACGGGGCACCAACAGCGGACGTCTCCTCTCTGAGATTCCATGACCTGCATGAAAATCCAGGGATTCCAACTCCACGGATTCCGGATCATCACCTCAAGAAAACGGTATGCACACGTCAGCATCGCCTGAGGTACTCACGCCGCTGATCTGTCCCCGCCTGGGCGAAGGACCAATTTTTCGAGGGCTGCTTCAATATCCCGCCAATAAAATCAGTTCGCCTCACGACGCGGAGCGAATTTGATTTTGCTCAGATAGCGAACCGGGATTCCGTTCTGACCGAGGGTTCCTGAACAGGCACCGATCGAGGCAATGATGTAGCGGTAATGAAGGTTGTAGTCAGGATCGATTTCAACCTCCTGATTCTCCTTCTGACTCGGCCCGATCGCTTCCAGGGATCGCATCGCTTCGCGAACCTGGTTATTGAGTCTTGCAAAGGCCTGATCACCAGCCCCAAGATTTGTTCCATTGAAGAACAGGGACTTCAGTTCACCCGTCTGATCGGCTTCCAGACGCACTTTGAACGGAGGCAGTTCCGCCTCGGTATCCGCGGCAGCTCCCGGTGCTCCGAGTGGCATGCTGATATCGAAGTCGCCCTCCGGTTCAACAACCTTCAGCGTACACATGAAGAAGATCATCAACTGGAACACAACGTCAATCATTGGCGTCATGTCCAGCTGAATCTTCGTGGCTGTGACTCGGTTTCGAAGCTTCATGATGTGAATCGCTCGAACATCAAACTGAAAAATCAAATCGCAACGCGGAAAATCATCACAGGGCCTTCTGCGTCGCTTTCAGGGCAAAACGCTGAAAGCCGATACCGTTCTCCTGGCACATCTGAATGAGTTCCTGAACCATGCCGGATTTCACATCCTTATCGGCCCGGATCTCCACCACCACTTCTTTCAGATCCGTTCCGATCGTTCGGTAGAACTCCGCTTCCTGCTGCAGACGGGGACGCACCTGACTCAATGGAACCTGCTCCGCACCGAAGAAGAAGAATGGTTCATTGTTCAGGAGTTCTCCCTGCGCAT
>JBKDRW010000021.1:0-5964 GCA_046341255.1 Planctomycetota bacterium | reverse complement strand
ACCGAAACCGCGCCCTCTGCAATGTCGATCGCAGGAAATACGACGCGGCACTTGCAGATTATGCACGAGCTCTGGAACTGGATCCGAAGGAGCCCGCCAACTGGTATCAGCGAGGCGCGCTGTACCAGATTCAGCAGCGATGGCAGGATGCCGAAGCTGATTTCTCCAAAGCGATTGAGCTGGATTCGAATCTGGCCTTCGGGTACATGAATCGCGGTGTGGTTCGATATCGTCAGGGAAATCGTTCGGGTGCTGAAGAAGATCTGATGAAAGCTCGCGGAATCGATTCGAGTATTGTGATCCCGGACATCGGATTCTTCTCCGAATTGCCAGCCGGTTCCGTCACGGAATCGAGTGGTCATGGAGTTGCCTCACTGTGGATCTCTGTGAAAACGGTTGCCGAGCAGGATCTGGCAACTCGTGGCGCCTCGGACATCATGTTAACCCGAGAGTTCCCCGACCGGAGATGTGGCGAGTTTCGCGCGACAATGAACGGTAAGTCTCGGACGGTCGTTGTGGCTGTGACGGAGCGAGGAACTTTTGACGTTCCGGCACAGTTGCTGACCAACGAAACGGCTCAGCAGTCCGATCATGAACGAAGCCTCATGCTGATCAGTCCAGGAACCGGTTCAGCGGAGTCCCCGAGTGTGACGCTGTTTCAACCTGACTGGCAGGCGTCAGCCCAATCCGCCCGCAACTCGCTGTTTGAATTCGCGGCGCCCGAGGCGTCAACCCCCTGAACTTCATGCCATGGGTTTCCGAAGGGTCTCTGAAAAAACGTGCTCAGGTGATGGAACTGCACCCCGCATTGACCAGCCTCGACCTTCAGAAGGTTGCCCCGCAGCGGTTCATTGTGTCCGATCAGGGTACAAAAAGTTGCTGACGTCCCTCCGCGAAGGTCAGTTCGGTGGGCAGAGGACTGATTGTGCAGCACGGATTTCCTGACAATTCGCTGACGAGATCTTCAGAAACAAACAGACGATCGAGGTGTAATGTGTTGGGAATGAATATCCAGCGATGTTCGCCATAGCGTTCGGCAATGGTCTGAATCAGCATTTCATCATCCCGTAACGTCGCCGGGATCTTCGCGCGATCCATGTCGCCGGTCGTAAGAGTATTGACCAGGGTTTTGTGTTCATCGATCTCACGACGTAATGCCTGAGTGATGAAATCCGAATTTCCAACCCCGAGCGCATTGCCCTGAGAGGATTTTGAGAGTGTCAAAGCTCCGATGATCCGAATGCGGGGTGATGTGAGATCTTCAAAGCCGGGAAGACCACGCCGACCGATCACGTTTGTGTCCATCCCTGTACCGCTGTACGTCTTGCCGATGGCATCCACGATCAGCACGTTCAGGTCCTCCACAGGCAGACGAGGAAAATAGGTCCGATGACGTTCCAGCAATTCGGCCTCCCGCATCAGAATTTCGGTGGGGGCGATTGCGTGAAGCTCTGCCGTTTCATCAAAGCCATCTTCCAGAATCCCCAGGCCAGCAAAAATTCTTCCGGAATCGAGCACAAACTGTCCCATCTCGAGCAACATATCTTTCATGGCACCCGCCCGCGCCGAATGAAAGGTTTGTGCCGACCTGATCTTTCCCATTCCGACGACCATCATTTTGGTCAGGCCGCTTTGAACAGGACCAGCGAAACATGTATGCAGTTTGATGCGATTCAGCACCAGCACACCGGCGGCGTCGTAGCAGTACCGATCCATGTAGACGGGACCCGTCCGGACTCGGCCGATCTCAACCACCTCCATGCTGCTGCGAATGGGCATCTCCATAGCGGCCTCGGTGATGCCAAGAGATTCAATCATGGCCTGCTGACCTTCGGCCGTCGCTCCGTTATGTGATCCCATCGCTGGAACGATAAAAGGTTTCGCTCCTTCGCGTTTCAACCACATCCCGCAGGCCTTCACGATTGCCGCAAGATTTCGAATGCCCCGGCTGCCAACGGTGATCGCGACGTCTCCCTGAGGCACCGGGACATCCAGCGAATCAAGCTGGCGAAATACGTCACCCTCAAGATCCTCGATCCGATTTGAAACAAGCTTCTGACGGACTTCAAACAGTCTCATGGGCGTTCCTCAAGCCGTGCGGCCAATTGAATCAGAACGTCTGCCATTCGCCTCAATTCCGCCTCCGGAGTCAAGAGAGCGGTATGGTGCAGACTCATCAGTCGCTGGTGAAGCAGCGTGGCATGTGGCAGGTCATCCACCGTTCGAAAGCGTTTCCGACTGTGAATCAGATGCAACCCGGAAAATGCCGGTGAAATGGGAATACCCAGCGACCTCGCGTTTTCGCAAAGTCTTGCACGAAAGGCGGCTGGAAAGGATTCCTCGCATCGAATGGCAAGTTTATAAAAAGCCGGTCGAGACTCTCCGAACTTGTCTTCAGCGTCATCATCGACGAGCGCACGGAAATCGTGCCGGCCACCTCTGGAAGACTCCTGCAATCCGAATGTAAACCTCTGAGCTGCTTCGAGTCGCCTGGCGTTGTATTCATCGAGTTGCCGGAGTTGAGGCAGAACGACAGCCGCCTGCATTTCCGACAGCGGGTACGATTCGTTCCCGCGATGAGTGTACAGCCGAATGCGCTGAATGGCAGAAGCATCATTAGAAATCACAGCGCCGCCGCGGCCACAGGTCAGCAGTTTACTTCCGCCGAAGCTCAATATCCCAAGGTGCCCCCACGTCGCCACGCGGCGCAAAGCCCAGAGTGCACCCGGATTCTGGCAGGCGTCTTCGATCAGGGTGATGCCTCGAGCATCCGCCAGACTTCGAATCTGGTCAACCTGAGCCTGTGCACCATGCAGGTGCGAAACCAGGATCGCTCTGGTGCGAGAAGTACACGCAGACATGATCTGATCAGCATCGATCACAGGTGATCCTGGCTTCGTATCGACCAGCACAGGTATGGCTCCAAGCAGAACGACATTCATGAAGTTCGCTTTGAAGTCATAAGCGCACATGATCACTTCGTCACCGGCTTGCACGGGAACAGATCGCAGCGCAAGCTCAACAGCCGCCGTTCCGCTGCTGCACAGCACAGCGTGGTCAACCTGATGGAATTCCTGCAAGGCCGCACGCAACATTTCGCAGTGCGGTCCATGATATCGTCCCCATGAACCATCTTCCCACATCGCACGAAACACCGAAGAAATCTCCGCATTGGCCACGGGCCACGATGGAGTCTCAAATGGTCTGAACTCAGATGTCTCAGCGATATCTGTCATCGACGCTGGCCTGTCGTCACCGATCTGCCGCAGCGAATTTCCCATCGCCCGCGGCTCGCTCTGCAGCGCACCTGCGATGGTTTGTCCTCACGTAAACACAGACAGTGCATATGGCTTCAATCACTCCCGGGGAATGAGCCGGAACTGTCTGACTCATCGGCGTTGCGTGTGCCACATGATAATCCACGGTTGCACCGATCGCTCTGCCGAGTTGCACGATTTCATCTCCGATGACCCAAAACATCTGACTCGCGTGCTGATCTGACGTTTTAACCGCAGGATCCTTGTACCGTCATCTCAAAACTGCTGTCGTCAGACGTTCCGAACACCCGCGCAGAATCCAAAGTTGTTTTCAACAAAAGCTGAACTGCTTCGTGAACATTGTCTCAGCGACAATCGACGGCACACATCGTCACCAGACGGCGTGGCCACATGACTCGGGCCCCCGTGCACCACGCAGCGCAAATCCGAAGAGGCGAGGCATCGAAGAGGCATGAGCTTTCAACTGGACGAACTCATCTGATCCATTCGACGCAAAAGCACAAGCGAATCCATCACGGCCAGGCTTTTCGCACCGGAAGCAAAGAACTCGAATCGACGGGAGTGTTCGGAAACGTGAGAAGCAATGATGGTCAGACGGTCCCTCGGAAGCACTTCCGCCACACGATCCGCCCATTCCACCACACACAACCACTCGTCACTATGAAGATATTCTTCAGCCCCGATCGCCACGAATTCGTCGACATCCCCGAGGCGGTACGTGTCAAAATGCGCTACCGGTAAACGTCCGCCCGTGTAAAGCTGCATCAGCACGAAGGTTGGACTTGTGACCGCATCGGAACGGATCCCCAGCCCCATGCAAAGCGCCCGCACAAAACGGGTCTTCCCGGCCCCGAGGTCGCCGTTAAGTCCAATCGTCAAACCGGGCCTGAGCACCCGGGCCAAATCCTGCCCCAGACGATCGGTATCATCCTCCGAGGCACAAACCACATGGAATCCGACATCATCACTCATGGGACTTGACACTGGGCATCGGAGCCACCACCAACTGTGAATCTGCCAGCGACTCGTCAACGTGCGATGAGGCAGGCGACTGCCGAGACACTCCGCCCCTGCCGTTCAGCGGATCGTCGATCGAAAAAGTTCCGAACGCATCGCGACTCGTCGGTTCGTAGTAATTCCATCTCCACAGCCGATGTGGCTGAAGTTCGTGCGAAATCGCCTGACAACCTGTCGTGAATCCAACCATCAGCAGTAAGCAAAGCGTCCGCATGGATTGAGGGCTCCTGAACTTCTCCATGGACTTCCCGAGACCACAGTCTTTTTGTCCAAACGTCGTGGAGTATCGCCAGAATCCTCAGTATCGCGCCGAAAAAACCATCAAAGTTTCGCCAGAGCCCCAAAGCCGTCCGCCACAGAATGCCCTTTCCGGCAAAAGCTGCCGAAGCCAGACTCCGATCATCCTGCTGCATCCTGTCCGATCATGCAGGCGCGATTCCCTTTCCGTTTCCACCGACAAACGGGCATACACATACGCCCGCATTCGCAGCGCATCCTCCTGATCGAGCTGAACGTCGATGGCTGCCTCGAATACAAGCATCGCATGGGCGGCGTCTTCCATGACCTCGAGTCGCAGGGTGGCAGCTCTGACGAAAATTGCTGGAGCCCTCGGACGCAGGCGATCTTTTGCTGCGGGACCTGCACTGCGGCCTCTGCTTTCAATCCCCGAGTCACAGACTCCATTCGTCCGTCCGATGCCTTCCTGCAATCCGGTTCTTGGTGACGCATCGATCGATTCGTCAACGAAGGCCTTGTCAAGACACACGCGAGGAACAACACCTCTGGCCCATCAGGGCATTCGAGGTCTCAGGCACTGAATTCGATGCTCAATGAGAAATGGACGTGATTTGAAAACCCGATCTAAAAGCCTGAAACACGATGAAGGAGCCAACAGTGGTCCCGCTGACCCTCAGGCAACCACGGGAAACTGTGCTTATTGCGAACTCTAAGCCACAGCGATGTCGGGACGGTTTTTAATTTCCAGGGATTCGTTTCATGACAACTTCATCCCTTTGTTGAGTCTGCTCGCGGATCAGCATCCTGACATGTCCACGGTATCCGAGACACGAGTGTCAGGGGTTGTCATTCGCCTCCAGCTGAAAGCCGAACTGCAGGCAACGATCGTGGCATTTGAGATGAACTTCGGCCTTTCTAAGATAGGATATCAGTTCAAAGATCAGCCCGACCGCGGCCTCCGCCTCTTCTCGCGAATGACCTTCCTGCAGCATGTTCTGCGAGATCAGTTGCTCACGGTTGTCCTCGAGCATCGCTTTCAGCGGATCGGCCGACAGACGCACGATTGTATTTGCATCAGCATCAGCATCAGCCGAGGATGGATGGGAATTGACCATTGCTTCGGCAAGCTGTGTGGTACTCGACAGCACAAACGTCGGGCCCCGAAAAGCCACTGTTGGCGTGAAATTGAAAATGACCGACGCGGAGGTTGAATCGGCATCTTTTTTTTCCGGGAGATACCGAGAAGTGATCATATCCAGATCACCTTCCCTCCTGATGTCCATTTCAAGCTGTGGATTTCCATTCTGCGCGCCAACGACATTAAAGAAACCTACGGCGTTCTGGAACATCCGGCGCAGGTCAGGGCGCATTGTGTCGGGATCCTTCAAAGTTCCCACAATCGCAAATGACGGCAGCCGAATTGCGGGCACCG
>JBKDRW010000020.1:0-23051 GCA_046341255.1 Planctomycetota bacterium | reverse complement strand
AGCCTTTCCTGCGAACCGAAAAGCCATTTATCGTTGTCGGCATCGAGAGCGCCGAGATGATCAAGTACGCGGCCAATTGCATGCTGGCCACCAAGATCAGCTTTATCAATGAGATGGCCAACATCTGTGAACGCGTCGGTGCCGACATCAACGAGGTTCGCAAAGGAATCGGACACGACGCAAGAATCGGATTTTCATTCCTGTTTCCGGGCGTGGGTTACGGTGGTTCCTGCTTTCCGAAGGACGTTCGAGCACTGGCGTCACTGGCGGAAGACAACGGAGTCGAGCCCAGAATTCTTCGCACAGTCGATGAGACAAACAATCAGCAGAAACATGTTCTGTTCGAGAAACTGAAGGATTTTTTCGGAGGAGACCTGAAGCAGCGTACGATCGCCATCTGGGGCCTGTCATTCAAGCCACGGACGGACGACATTCGTGAAGCTCCCTCGCTGGTGCTGATCGACAGCCTTCTGAAGGCAGGAGCCATCGTGAAGGTCCACGATCCGGTGGCCATTGAAAACGTCCGAAAGGAACTTGGTGACCGAGTCACCTATTGTGTCCATCACTACGATGCCTGCGACGGCGCAGATGCGATCGCCATCGTGACTGAGTGGAATGAGTTTCGAAATCCCGACTTCGATTACATCAGGCTGAAAATGAAATCGCCCGTTATTTTCGATGGTCGCAATCTCTATGACCGCCGAAAAATGGCGGCACGCGGATTCCACTACAGCGGCGTGGGACTGAGCGCGTTGCCCGTCGCGGAAAGCTGATTTCAACAACGCTCTGCGCGCCCATGCAGATTCATGAACACGTCAGGCCCGGCGTTCGACACGCTCCAGGGACCGACTCGCACGTCCCATGTTGATCCGATTTCCAGACCCACGATTCCGCTTCGTGCATTTCGGATCTCAACGGGCGCCAGCCATGCGAACAAAAACACCCGCATCGAATCAATTCGATACGGGTGAGAATTCAGCTGGTGCGGATTTCGAAATCGCTTCGCTGCGGTATCAATCAAACTTCCGCGCGAACTCGCTCCAGAAGCGCCTTTGTGGCTTTAATACCGGCGAACTCATCCAGTTTGCTGCCTTCGTATTCGATACCCACATAACCTGAATAACCAGCGGCCAGCACGATCTTCATCATCTTGAAGTAGTCGGTGTGAATCTCATTGCCCTTTTCATCAAAGTCATGCGACTTCGCACTGACGGCTTTGGCAAATGGCATCAGTTCGGTCACGCCTTTGTAGCGATCATACATTTCGCCGTCTTTGACACGGAAATTGCCAAAGTCAGGCAATGTTCCGCAGTTCTTCAGTCCAACCATTTTCATGACACCGGCCAGCCACTCACCATTGGACGACAAGCCTCCGTGATTTTCGACGATCACATTGAGCCCGAGTTTTCCGGCAAACTCCGACAAAGATCGCAATCCATCAGCAGCCAGCTTCATCTGGTCTTCGTAAGTCCCACTGCTTCCCGCATTCACACGAATCGAATGACATCCGAGGGTCTTGGCGGCTTCGACCCATTTGTGATGGTTTTCAACCGCTGTCTTTCGCTTCGCGTTGTCAGGGTCACCGAGATTTCCTTCACCGTCGATCATGATCAGCAGTTGCTTGACGCCTTGATCTGCAGCCCGCTTGTTCAACTCAGCAAGGTACTTTTCATCTTTGGCTTTATCCTTAAAGAACTGGTTGACATACTCGATCGCCTCAATCCCGAATTCCTTCTTCGCAGTCACCGCAAAATCGAGGTTGTCGATCTTCTTTCCGAAAATCGCCTTATGCAGGGACCATTCAGCAAGTGAAATCTCGAATTTAGCGGCAGCAGGTGCTGCAAAGACGCCGCGCGATGTCATCGCGACGGCAGCCAATCCCGCCGACGCGCTGAGGAAGGAACGCCGATTTAAAGTGCTGCTCATGAAAATACTCTTTCTCGTCAGAACAAAATGTTGGGGTGGGAAACTCAGAGCCAGAGGGCCGCAGTATCCGATCGAAACGAACCAATCGTCGAAGCGGATGGGAGCTGCGTTGAAATTCCGCCTGCGGAATTCCCCGGAAGACCCGAAAGTCTATCGGTCTCTCGTTTCGTTCTCAAACAACAGGCCGTGTTGTGACCAGCAAGCACTGCTTCTCATGCGGTCAAGGAACTGCGTCTGCGAGGGACCGTTGAATGCACTTTCAACTGTGGCATGCTGCTGAAAACAGTCACAGCCAATGAAAACGGGGAATTGCCTTTCGACAATTCCCCGATCCATGATTTGATCACCAATCACTTCTCAACGGACGCGAGAAGGAATCCGCTCTTCCGTTTCAGGGCTTTCTTCAGCCGATTCACGCACCGTGGCCACAGCATGTGCCATGATCATCTGGCCCTGCTGGATATGCTCCGGTCGGAAGAAGAACTCGACCCCCTGGAGCGTGTTGAAATTCTTTGCTGCCAGTTGCTCCCATGTCATGTGATCGGTACGAGTCCAGACAGCGGCCTGAGCCGACTTCGCGTTCAGCTTGCCAGTGCCCACCATGCGAATCAGTTCTGTCAGCACCGGGTCCTCCGTGTATTCAGAAACCTGCACCAGTCGATAGGGGACGTTTGGATTCGGGTCCGGCTTCCCATGATTCAGACATGCAGAGACATAAGGCAATTTCACCGTTCGTTCCGGTGGGATTGAAAAGAAACCCTGGCCACCGCCGCCCATGCCGCCCATTCCACCGCCGCCCATGCCGCCCATACCACCGCCACCCATGCCGCCCTGACCGCCGCCAAATCCACCACCGGCCGCCTGATTACCTCCGCCGCCCATGCCGCCGCCACCCATGCCGCCCATACCACCGCCACCCATGCCGCCCATACCTCCGCCCATGCCACCCATGCCACCTAACTGATTCAGAACGGGCACTGCGACAAATGACTCAGGCAGTCCCACCGTCAGTGGCTGATCGCTCTCATTGGAGATCAGAACGACTCCTCCGTTCGCATCCTTCGGTACGACCTTCGCGGAGAGTCGCCCTTCCTCGATTCCGGCAAACAGCTCAACTCGCTCTGCGGTCGGATCGAACTTGGGATTCGTGAGCACCGGCTTACGCGCTTCGCGCCCTTTGGATCCGGCTTCCGTCGACACGGACGAGGCAGCCATCAGACCAAACACAGAGGCAACCAGCGTGAAATTGCGAACAACAGATGACCAGGGCACCATCACAATTCTCCTGCGCGGCGTAAGAACCAGACTCTGCACTGCCTTCGCACGACGTAAGTGCTTTGCGAGAGAGACTAAGAAAACGAAGGGTTCGCACAACAAGCCGCTTCTCACATCATTGGTGCGAAACAGGTGTCACGCGATAACAGAAACGCCATCTCTTTTCAGTATCAGGCAGTTTATCGCTGTTTTCGAGCACTTCACAACAAAAAAGTCTCCCGAGTTTCGGCATCCTTCGCCTCCCCGCGCTGCCCGCGCCGAACAGCGAGCGACTCCGGGATCTCCGGAATGTTCCTGTTTGGCAACCCTGTCGGGATCTGACGGCAGCAGAAACCCTCAGATTTGCACGCACAGGTTGACTCAGGACGTGTTCAGAACCGGACACGGACAAGTTCCGGACTACGGAGCAAGGCCAATCTGATGAGTGCTGAGTCGTTCAAATCCCCTGTCTGTAATCAGATAATTGTGTTCGTATCGCATCCCGCCCTGCCCTTCAACATAGCATCCGGGCTCCAAAGTGATCACATCCCCGGAAATCAGAACATCGGAGCTTTCTGACACCAATACGGGTGGTTCGGGATGTTCCATGCCCAGACCATGCCCCGCATGATGGGCCAGCGGTCCGAAGCCTCGAGTCTGAAGCGTATCGGATGCGGCTCTCCAGAGATCTCGACATGCCGCGTCCGGCATCAGAAGCCCTTCGGCCGCCAGCAGAGCGTCACGACAGGCTTCAAATTGCTCCACAATGGCTGTGGACGGATTGCCCACGCTGATTGTATTGGTCAGGTCGCTGCGATAACCGTGGATGACCACGCTGTAATCCAGGATGAACAGATCTCCCGTCTTTAACCGATATGACGTGGGATGCCCCCCGGCCTTATGCAACTGCCCATGCGTCGCTCGGAAGTCACCGTAGACGACGCATGGAACACCCGCAGTCTCCTGAACCGCTCGTTGGACTTCGAGATAAACCTCGAGTTCCGTCACTCCTGGCTGAATCACTTCAAAAGCGCGCCGATGGCCCGCTTCACCAGCCACCATACATGTCCGGAGAAGCTCGATTTCGTCTGCAGACTTGGATCGACGTAGAGATCGGATGAGATTCCCAAGAGTTGTTGGCTCGGAGTCATCGTCGTCAGCAAACTGCCATGCCGCGTACTCCGCCACCATCGCAGCATTCATTTCAGACACTCCCTCAGGCTCGATCAGACCAGTATTCCCTGCCCAGAGATTCCTGGCTTCAGAGAGGGCCTGACTGAGCGCGTCATCGCGGTTCACGACAGATGATTTGTGTGTATACCACGGAATGATGATTTCCGAGTCCACAAAGTACGGAACGGTTGCAGACCGCTTCGTAAAGTTATCCGCCAGCAACGTCGCCTTCCCATGGCGAGTCATCAGCAGCAACGATCGTTCGGCCGCTGAAAAACTGATCGGATTCACCCGAAAATTGCTGAAATACTGAACGTGCCTCGGATCTCCGATCAACACCCATTCGATTTCTTCCGGGAGGCGTTTCCACAGATTGGCACGACGTTCGAGGCATCCCTGTGCGGTGAGCATGACCTGTTATACCTTAGACGGCAGACATCGCTCAGACGAAGACGTCCCGCTGAGCCGGCAAAATGCTGCTGCAGAGGATTATACGAGGACACCTGCAGACTGGCTCTGAACTCTGCTCAGTCCCGCGGCTTTCCGCCGCAGATGAGAATTCAACCTCGTGGGCGGCTCAGAACACCCGGAAACCCGGAGCAGCATCCGAGCCATGATGATCGATCCCTCGTGTTCGCGATGCCTCTGTCAAAGCGGGCGTTCAGGAATTCGAGGAGATTGGCGATAAGTTTAAATCTTTGGCTTTGACGCTTCGCGTTTGCGGGCCATCTCCGCTGCCTGACGTCGGCGCTGTTCTTCTTCCGGGGCAAATTGAGGCCGACGAGCAGCATCACCATTCCCGTTCTGCATGGCTGGCACAGCCATACGGCCTTCTTTCCATTCCCAGCCGAGTGGCTCGCTGATTTCCATTTTGGCCATCAATGCCCACGGTGTATCAGGGTGCTCATCAATCACGCGATTCAGATACTCAACCGCCTTGTCATGCATGCGGCGAATGTTGGCCCCTGCGTTCATGCTTTCCGAAGGCTGCAGGACCCATTGGTTGCTGTCGGAATTCTCGAACTTCTTCGGACTGGCCTTCATCTCTGCCAGAATCGAGTTGTATCCGAACGCTCGTACTCGCATGGCCAGGATTCGCCCCATCGCAAGGTCGTAGCTGGCACGCCAGCGGTCCGAATCCAGTTTATCACGATCCTTTTCACCGGCTTCCAGAGTGGTATGGACCTGCGCAAGAAAATAGTCCAGTACTGCCAGTGGCTTCTGAGATTCCGTGATCTCTTCACGCAGCACATTGTCATTGTAGGCAGAAAATTGTTTTTGAATGTTTGGGACGGGCTCCCGAACAGCCAACTGCGCTGCCGCGATCAAAGCCTGCTTGGCGAGGTTGCCCTGAAGCTGACGGCGATATTCTGTACCGGGACGGTAGTCCGGCGCATATTGCCGCATGATCATCGGATCCCACTTGATCCGGTTTGTATCATCAGCAATGAAGAAGATGCCACCAGTCTCCGAGCAGAGCCGAGACAGCGTGTAAGGTCCATAGCCGGATGACATGTGTTCGAGTCCGGCAGCGTTGGAGGTCCAGAACGGAAGTTGAAGACCTTCTGGGAGAGGCGATTCAGGCCCCTGATCAGCTTCCAGATCACCCTCGTGCGCAGTCCCTTCCTCGTCCTTCCAGGTCATGTGGACGAGTCCCTTCTGACGACCGAACGGAGACGAGTTACCCACCACATAAACCTTGACACCACTTCTGGCAAGGCGCTTCACGGTCTCTTCCAGGATAGCGAACGAGTCGCCCCCGAAATCGTCACCTCGCTCGTCCGTCACAATGATCAACATCATGTTGGCCCGCATCTTTTTGCTGACGGGACCATACGTCTTGATGGCCTGCTGAATCGCGGCAAAAACGTTTTCAGCCCCGCTCACATCACTGCTGATAGACTTGACCGCCTTCGTCAACTCTGCGACATCACTTGTGGGCTCATCGACCAGGACATGAATGTCTTTTCCGAATCCGATGATGCCCGACTTCAAGGCATCTTTGGTGTCAATGTCATCCATCAGGCCCAGCTGACGGTACACGTTTTCAAAACGAGCAATGATCTGTTCTCGACGCGCTTCCAGAGACAGAGATTCATCAAACAACCAGACTGGGAGTGTTTTCCTCTGACGCAGAGAGGATGCGATCTCGAGAGTGATCCGGTCGACAGCCCCTTCTGTCCCTCCCGCGTGCTCCGTCGTTCCGGTGAGATCAATGTTCTCAAGCATTGTTGCCTCGTTCGGAGAAGCAATCGGCTCAAACACGGCAACCTGGGGATTGACCACATCCTCAATTCGCGCGATTTCTTCGCGATGGTTATCCAGTCCGCGATCCTGCGCCACAGCGGCCGAAGGGCTGGCAATATTCAGGTCGCTCTTCGTTCCCAGAGCATCTGTCGGCTCTGTGTCGAGTACGTACTCCACCTGCTGCAGTTCTTCCGTTTCGACCGTTGTTGTCAGATTCAATTCCGGCAGCACAATCTCCGGAAGGGAAATCATGGCCACGAGAAGAATGATGGCGACATGAATGAGCAGGCTGACGCCCCAGGCGGGGACGGCGTCAAAAATGGTCCACAAAGTGCTTTCTCCGACAGCATCTTCGCTGTCAGCCGTCGATGCCGTCGGGTTCTGGACTTGTAGAGTGCTCAAGGAATTTCTCCACGGAAGGGACCGCCGGACGTCCAGATCGTACAACGCCTCAGAAATCCTGAACCGGGTTCTGCTGCGATCCTTCGGCTTTTTCTCTGTGCCATTTCAGAATTTCCCAACAAATACTATCTCCCAAACCAGCCGAAGGCAACGATTTCCAGCGGTTCCGAATCGGGGATTTTGCACTGTCAGGACCCTTGTTCCACATGAACCACGCGCAAGTTCAGAATTCTGTTCGCAGAAATCCTCCTTGCCGCCGTCGAATCTAAGCACAGCCCACGACCTTACGGTTGGCTGCTTTCAGAGATCCGCCAGCCAGACTCTGCCATCTATGCAAGATAAAGGGACTGAAAATCCGGCAGGACCGTTGCCCGTGTCGGCGATCAAGCCTGAGTACAAGACCGACTTCAGATTGGGTATTTCCGACCAATCAGAGCGGCCGATCGTGAGGAATTTCGATAACTGGAATCTCATCTGGAGCGGTTCTGACCGTCGAAGTCTCCGTTCAAAGAGATTTCAACCGAAATGCAGTTGCGACCCCCTGAGCGTGCTCGAAATGATAGCCGATTCGTCGTCATCTCTGGCATTTTCGTTAGATCAACGACTTCAGAACGTCCAACAGAAATTCAGGAAATCCCTGTCTCTGCCTGATCCGGCATGTCAGGAACACTGAATAAATTTCGCTTGTGCAGCTTCAGAGTACTCACTTTTGCAACTTCAGGGTCTGACCTTTATGTGGCACAAAAACGACCGTCGCCGCGGATTCCTGGGATATTTACAGTCACTTTTCTGCCAGAAACCGGATCGAGTGACAAAAAAATCGCGGAACGGAAGTACGCCGGAACTCCTCGAGTCGCGAATTGTTCTCTCGGCCACGTACGTTCAGAACCACGTTCTGCTGACGTTCAACCACGGTTCGACATTTTCATCGGAACAGCTCGCGGCGACCGTCCCGGGCTCAAAGACAACACCGCTGGGCTCATACGGTGTGTCCCTCATGAAACTGGCACCGGATACCTCGGTAGAAACCGCGATCAACGCCCTGCGTGCAAAGCCAGGAATTCGCAGTGCGGAGCCGGACTGGATCGGTCAATGGACTGCGCTTCCGAATGATCCGTCCTTCAACCAGCAATGGGGACTCCGTAATTTTGGACAAAATGTCAACGGCACCAACGGGACACCGGACGCAGACATTGACGCCAATCAGGCGTGGGACAGAACAACGGGATCTTCATCGGTCATTGCTGCAATCGTCGACAGCGGTATGGACTACCTGCATCCCGACCTTGCGGGCAATATGTGGCTGAATTCCAGCGAAGTGGCGGGCAACGGGATCGATGACGACAATAACGGCTACATCGACGACACCAACGGCTTTGACTTCGCCTCGGGGGATGCGGACCCGATGGACTTTGTGGGCCATGGCACTCATGTCGGCGGGATTGTCGGAGCGGTCGGCGACAATGGTGTTGGTGTTTCCGGAGTGAACTGGGATGTGTCATTGATGGCACTGAAGATCGGGACGGACTTTGGCGGCCCGACGACTTCCGGCGCGATTGAGGCGATCAATTACGCTGTTTCCATGGGAGCAGCGGTATCAAACCACAGTTACGGAGTCACCCCATCGCAGGCTCTCGAGGATGCCATCATCAACGCGCAGGCGAACAATCACATCGTGGTTGTCGCGGCAGGCAATTCTTCCAGCAACAACGACGCATTTCCCGCTTACCCGGCAAGCTATCCGCAGGATAACATTATTGCCGTGGCAGCGACGGACTCGAGAGACCGACTGGCTTCATTTTCGAGCTATGGGGCTACCAGTGTCGATATCGGTGCTCCGGGTGTTGACATTTTCAGCACTGTTCCCACCGCTGGGTCAGTCTTCTATCCGACACCGAACTATGAATACAGCGATGGTACGTCCATGGCATCACCGATGGTGGCCGGAGCCGTCGCGTTGCTGAGAAGCATTTCTCCATCGAGCTCGTACACAACCATCATCGATGCAATTTATCAGGGCGCAGATCCGTTGCCGGCTCTGGCGGGACGAGTTTCAACCGGCGCTCGACTGAACGTCAATAATGCTCTGAATTTCCTTCAGGTTGCCGCGATCTCCATCAGCCCGGCTTCGGTCGCAGAGAATGCAGGGGCGAATGCGGCCACGATTACGATTCAGAAAACCTCTTTCCCTGTGAATCAGGCGTTAACGCTGGATCTCCTGGTCAGTGACACAAGCGAAGCCATCATTCCGGCTCTGGCGGGGAACCCGACCTTCACCATTCCGGCCGGTCAGACTCAGATTACGTTTGCTGTCGATGCAGTTGACGACAGCCTCCTCGACGGAACGCAGACGGTCATCTTTGATCTGCAGCAGATGGGAGCATCGATCTCAACGGCATCCCTGGAGGTGACCGATCACGAGACCGTCTCTGTTGTGGCGATTCCCAACGTGGTCTCAGAAAACGCGGGGCCAAATGCCGGTGTTCTGCAGGTTTCACGAAGCAATACGGACGTATTCACACTGCCGCGTGTCGCTTCTGTCAACAACGAACTGCGATTTTTCGACCAAAGTGGTGCTCAGGTCGGTGCCAGCGTGACTGTTCCCTGGCCCACAGGAGCCCGTCCCGGAGGTGAAGATGTCCGCGACATTGCCACCATGGAAGACGGCCGGATTGCTGTCTTCAACGGCACCTCGCAGGTTTATGTCTCGCTGTACACACCCTCTACGGATGCGTGGACCCATCGCCTGATCAGTGGTGCCTCGGCATCAGCCGCAGATTCCGGGACGGGAGGCATTTCCACGATCGGAAATTTTGTGTTCCTGTCCGATCTTGAGACTTCAGCGGGAGATCAGTACGGCCTGATCAGAGTGGATGTGATTTCGGGCGTGATCACGCGATTTGGAACGAAATCCTTCGGTAACCGGCTGTTTGCAAGCAGTTGGCCCGAATCAACCATTTACGAACTGAATCCGCTGACAGGCGCTATCCTCAGATCGATCAGCACACCCGCGGCTGGGGGTGGAAATGCCGGGCTGGCCTTTGACGGTACGTTCATCTGGTACATTGTTTCAGCCAGCGACACGCTCTACAAAATCGATGCCGACACGGGAAGCGTCGTTGATACCTTCGCAGTCGGGTCGCCAACCAACAGCGGGTTCGACGGCCTCGCCGTGATGAATGGCTATATCTACCTTCTCGATCCGTTTCTGACCGATCAGATTGTTGTTTTCGATCCGGTACTCCGAAGGACAGTCAGCACGCTCCTGATCGGAGCACTGAATAATCTGGATCTCTCCGGCGGCCTTGCTCCAAATCCGGCAAGAAATTCGCTGTTTGTGACGTCTACGTTTTCTGACACGATTTACGAAGTCAGTGCAACGACTGGATACGTGCTGACAAGACCGGGTGGGACTCAGCGAACATTTGCCTCAGGTGAATATTGGGACGCCGGTCTTGCCACCGTTGGGTCTACGTTGTACATGGGTGCTCAGAGCGGGTCGACCTCATCGATTCGAATCTTCAATCTTGACGGCGTCTTCCAGAGCACCATCCCGTGGACAAATACGTTCGGGATTTATGCTCTCGGCGGAGACGGTATTCAGGGCCTCGTGGACACCCCCTATCGGTATCGCGACACGATCGTAGGGCTTGACGGAAGCATCTACGCACTCGAAAGCGGTGGACTGATTGTCGCCAGATTCGACAGTAACACTCTGAGCCCGGTGAGCTTCCTGACACTCAGTGAACGCGTCGAATCTCTTGCCATCGACGGTCTGGGCAACTTGTTTGGAGGAACGTCTGCCGGGGACGTCGTCGAATTCGACAGCACGGGAGCAGTGATCAAGCGACTCTCACTTGGAATCGGGCTGATCAGCGACCTGGACATCAACGTCTCCGGGGACATTCTGGCGGGGTCTGCCGGCGGTGCGTGTGCGGGAACAACAACAGCCTTGCTGACTTCGACAGTTTACTCCAGCGGATCTGCGACGACCGTCTTTATGGCTTTTGGCGAACATGTGTCGAAAAACCGCGGGGAGCTGGTTGTAACGATCTCGAATTCCGATGTCACCGAGCTTTCAACCCCGATCACCGTCGTTATTCCCGAAGGGCAGCAGACCGTCACCGTCCCATTCGGGGCTGTAGACGATAATTTCCGAGACGGTGCGCAGGATGTGACCGTCGGCGCGTCGGCCCTCGGTTATGTTCCCAATGACACAATCGTCACCGTCAATGATTTCGAAGAGATCGCAGTGGATGTTGAAGCCACCAGCATGGCGGAATCGGACGGACCTGCTGCAACTCGAGTGAGGGTTTATCGCACCGACGAAGCGGGACCATATACCTACACAGACACACAGAGTTTTACCAATACGGCTCTCAGCTATCTCCTCGATGCAGGGACAATTACCTCAGTCATCAGTGTCCCCTCTCAGATCTCATGGCTGACCGATGTTGATGTCACCATCAATCTGAGCCACACCAACATGCCGGACCTTGATGTATTTCTGATCAGTCCGAAGGGTACTCGAGTTGAGCTCTTTACAGATCTCAACACAAACTCGAGGAACATGATCAACACGATTCTGGACGATCAGGCAAACACGTCAATCCTGAACGGCACGGGAACATTCACCGGTCGCTTCATGCCTGAAAAAGAACTCATGAAGGTGTTTCGCGAAGAAATCGAAGGCGACTGGACCCTCGAGATTACAGACGACAACGTTTCCCACTTTGGGCAGCTGAACTCCTGGGCGCTGACATTCAAGACCGAGGGCCTTGAACCCACTGTTGTCACGCTGACGGGAGATGATCTGACGGAGGCTGGATTTGGCGGAAGCAACTCTGTGCAGGTTTTGATTCCGGCAAATCAATCCAGCGTTTATGTGAATCTTGATGCGATTGACGATACGGAATTGGATGGCACTCAGACTGTGGTGATCTCTGCCAGTGCCGTGACAACTCAGGGATTGTTGCTGGGATCGGACACCATTGATGTGACCGATGACGAAAAACTGACTCTGTCACTCAGCCGAACGACCGTGTCGGAAGCGGCCGGCCCGGCTGCTCTGACAGGGACATTGACCAGGTTCAATACTGACATTTCACTGCCATTCACGGTTCAACTCAGCAGCAGTGATACATCAGAACTGACGGTTCCGCCATCTGTCACCATTCCAGCCAACCAGAATTCGGTGACATTCGATATCGCAGCGATCGATGACAACCTGATTGACGGCACTCAGCAGGTAACGATCACTGCTTCAGCCCCGGCTTATGGTCCGGACCTGACGGCAATCGTCTCCGTTGAGGATCTTGAACCAAGTTTACTGCTGACCTCAGATAACAGTACGGTTCGAGAAGATGCGGGCACGATTGAGGTCAAAGTGAAACGCGTCGATCAGGCAGATATGAGTCAACCGATGATTGTGACTCTTTCCTCTGCGAATGTCCCGGCGGGTGGAGCACAGACAATTTCCGTTCCTGCCAACGTTGTGATCCCCGCGAATCAGCCGGAAGCGATTTTTATTGTTACGATCATCGATGACAACCTGCTTGATGGGACTCAGGTCGGACGAATCACGGCAAGCTCCAGCAGCATCATTCCCGGAACCATCGACATCAATGTGACTGATTTTGAAACCGTGACAGTCACCATTGATCGCAATGAGTTTCTGGAAAATGCGGGATCGAAGGCAGCCGTTGGAACCGTTCGTCGAAGTAACACCAACATCGCTCTGCCGCTGGTGGTCACTCTTCAGAGCAGTGATACCTCGGAACTGACGGTTCCTGCGTCGGTGACAATTCCCGCCGGTAAGTCCAGCGTCACCTTTGACATAGCCGCCGTGAATGATCCGGATCTCGATGGTCCTCAGACAGTGCAGATTTCAGCCTCTGCCTCGGGATATTTCGGTGTCTCCGGGACAGTCACTGTGCTTGATCACGAGCCACCGGTTGTGACGGGACCGGCATCAAAGACGGTCAATCCTCTGCCGACGATTACGTGGAATCCGATTCCCGGAGCAATCCGGTACGACGTTCAGGTTGCGAATCTGAGTTCCGGTGCATCGTTCCTGATTTACCAGACAGTTTCCGGAACCAGTCTGACTCCCGTAGAAAAGCTGGGAATCGGTCGCTACCGGGTCTGGGTCCGAGCAGTAGACGCTCTGGAACGCCCGGGGTTCTGGAGCGCACCGCGTGACTTCAATGTGGAAACGGCCCCAACGATCACAGCACCAACGCTCAACGGGACGGTCGCCAGCACGTCGTTCCCCGAGATCTCGTGGACCGCTGTTGTCGATGCAACCCGCTATGAACTGTGGGTCAACAACCTGACCACCGGACGAACCCGAGTCATTGGCAGAACCAATCTTGTCACCACCAACTACAAAGCCACAGAAAAGCTGGGTTCAGGTACTTACACCGCATTCGTGCGTGCCTTCAACTCTTCGTCAGAGTTTGGTCAATGGAGTGCCGGGCATACGTTTACGGTGCTGGCATCCCCGAGCATGATCACTCCGTCAACCGGTGGAACCTTTGATCGGACTCCGACCTTCTCATGGACCCCGATCGAAGGGGCCAAAACCTATGATATCTGGGTCACAAGCCGAACGACCAATGTCGTTGCAATCCGCAATCAGAGTGTTTCATCAGCATCCTTTACACCCGCACGCGATATGGCGGTCGGTGATTACACGGTCTGGGTTCGCGCTCAAAGCGGGCAGTACTTCAGTCCGTGGTCAGCAGCTCGACAGTTCTCAATCGGCATGCCTCCGGTGATCAACTCGCCGACCAACAACTCGTCAGGAGACCCGCGACCGACGTTCTTGTGGTCCAGCATCAGTGAGACGGAACGTTACGAACTTTGGGTGAATAACGATACCACAAAGACTCGAGTGATTTATCTCACGAATCTGACGTCAACCAGCTACCGACCAGCAGCAAATCTGGCCGCCGGCAATTATCGAGTCTGGGTCCGTGCTGTCAGCCTGATGGGCGAAACGACTGCGTGGAGCACGCCGGTGTCGTTCACCGTCGCTCAGAGTTCACTGCAGCCGGCCGACTCTCTGAAGAATGATTCCGGAGCGATCCTGACATCTCTTCTGCCACAGTTCGAATCGAAAACCGAAGTGAAGCTCGAGAAGAATTCCGGATTCTCTGCAACTCCGGTAACACAGACCGAACAGATGCCTGTCCGCACATCCGCACCGCCGGTCATTGGTGAGAAGGTCGTTCTGGTGGCTGACGACGCAGACGTGATGGCGGTTGATTCCGTCATGGAGTCATGGGATGCTTCCGACTGGTGGGGTCCGATGGTGATCGATCACCAGAAAGTCACCAAAGCCTCAATCAGAAATTCGCGATAACACGGCGTGACGTGATGCTCAAGCCGGTTCGCACTTCGCAGCCGGATCAACTTGAATGACTCAGAAGAAGCCCTCGAAAGTCTCTTTCGAGGGCTTCATTTCATTTCCCGCGGTCTTATTGCCTGCTTCAGGATTTCACCGCTGGATTTTTGTGCTCGAGCATCAACAGGAGTTTTGCCACCGCATCCGAGTTTCCGAATGCGAAAAGCTTGTCGCCGGCGGTCAGCGTCAGATTGCCCGGTGGCGGGAAGAAACGTTCGCCGGTCGTCCGACACACACCAAGCAGCATAATCCCGGAGTCGCGAAAGCCCGTTTCACTCAGTTTCTGCCCCACCAGCGAACAGTGTTCAGGAACCTGAACGTCGGCGATTTCCCAGTCAACACCCTGCGACTCAGTGACCTCCACAAAGTTTTCAATGCTGGGCGAAAGCATGAACCTCGCCATACGAATCGCGCCGGATGAAAAGGGATTCATCACACGAGTCGCACCGGACTGCATCATTTTCTGAGCCGCGCGGTCATCACTGGCTCGAGCAACAATCGGCAATTTGGGATTCAGCAGTCTGGCTGACAGAACAACATACAGGTTATCCGCATCGGTGGGCAGAACCGTGGTCAGTCCACGAGCTCGACGAATTCCGGCTCGCTCCAGCGTTTCGTCCTGAGACGAATCTCCATGAACGAACAGCCACTTATTGTCATGGAATGATTCATCCAGAACCGTTTCATCCTGATCGACAACCACGAACGGCTGTCGACGCGAATGAAGATACTCGCAAAGAGTCGATCCCATGCGCCCGTATCCACAGACGATGAAATGATTGGCCACCTTTTCCACACGAGCATCCATTCGACGTCGCTCCCAGTACTTCTGCAGGTCTGCATTGACCAAAATCTGCCCGAACTGGAACGCACTGTAGGTGAACAAGCCCAGGGCGAACGCAAGATAAATGATGATGAACAGTTTGACCGGAGCAGTCAGAGGTTCCGGTTCTGCATATCCCACTGTGGTGAGCAGAATGACTGCATGATAGAAGGAGTCAAACATCCCCATACCGGTCAGCGTGTGCAGACCGACCGCACCCAGCAGCAGCAGGGCAAAGATCAACAGAGGAATCTGCAACAAACGTCGCATCAGTCAGCATCCATGCGTCCAGCCTTCGACCGAATCTCACCGAAAGATCATCCGAAAGCAACCTGCATGCTATCCATCAGCAGCCATATGGTCCATGGATGATTTTTTTCGAACGATCGATCAGCATATCGGCTCTTTAAATTTCCGCATCGGATGCCGACGACGGAACGTGAGATACGACTCCGCACGCGAGCTGATTCAACGTCAATCAGGGCAGGCTGCCCGGTGCGGAGATCGGTGGCGTATGATCGAGCATCATACGCTGCCACAGTTCAAGACACAGCAGATTCCACAGGCGATACGCATGATCCATCGTATTCGAGGTGTGTTCGCTGACCAGTGTTCGCACGGCATCCGGATTCAGCAGACCACGAGACAGGCATCGATCCGACAGCAGGATGTCATGCAATAGTGGCCTGAGTTCGTCACGGAACCAATGATCAATCGGCACTCCGAAACCCATCTTTTTCCGGGTCTGGATGCGAGCCGGCAACAGGTCGCTGAATGTGTCAATCAAAACTTTCTTGGATTGCTTCAGAGTCTGCTTCACCTCAATCGGCATCCGAGCGGCCAGCTCAACCACCTTGTGATCCAGCATCGGACAACGGCATTCAAGCGACGCGGCCATGCTGGCGATATCGACCTTGGTCAGAATGTCGCAGGGCAGATAGGTCTGCACGTCTGTTGCGGTGGTGCGCGTAATGAAATCGCGATTCGGGTAGCGTTCGTAAGCTTTGAAGATGCAGTCAGCCGGATCCTCGACCTGAGCGAATTGCCAAAGTTCCGGCGTCACGAGCCATTCGAGTCGTGACGAGTTAAAGATCGTGATCCAGTTGAGATATCTCCGCTCGGGGTCCATCGCCAGCGACTCCATCAGACGCTTCAATCGACGGCTGAACGATCGATGGGCAGTCGAAGCAGGCATACGGGAAATCACAGACGACGCAAGTTGCCGAAACCATCGAGGCAGGAAGTCCGCCAGGCCCGTCATCCGAGCAGCCCGGTAACGATCGTAACCGCAGAAGAGCTCAGAGCCCGCATCGCCGGTCAGCGCGACAGTGACGTGCTCGCGAGTCATCCTCGCCAGGTACATCGTCGGAATCGCAGAACTGTCGCCAAACGGCTCATCGTAGTGCCAGATCAGTTGCGGAAGGATGGCCAGAGCATCTGGTGTCACGACCGCTTCATGATGATCGGTGCCGAGATGTCTCGATGCTTCGCGGGCGTAGTCTCGTTCGTCAAATGCAGCGACGGGAAATCCAATGGAAAACGTCTGCACAGGACAATCCATCTGACTCTGCATCAGCCCGCAGATCACGGACGAGTCAACTCCACCCGATAAAAATGCGCCCAGAGGCACATCGCTTCGAAGTCGCAGACGAACGGCTTCTGCAAGCGTACTTCGCAGTTCGTCCCGCCAGTCTTCAACATGTGAACGATGCAACTCCGGTTCGTCAAACGGAGCAGACCAGTATGCCTGCTGCCGAAACTCTCCATCCTGAAGAATCCCGATTGTGGCAGGCGGCAATTTGCTGAATCCTTCCAGCATGCAGTGCGGATGGGGCACATATTGCAGGGTCAGAAAGCGCAGCACAGAACGGCGATCAAGCGTTCGTTCAATCCCTGGAATCTGCAACAACGCCTTGAGTTCGCTGGCAAACGCCAGCCGACCGTCATCAAGCCTGTAGTGCAGCGGCTTTTTTCCCAGTCGATCGCGAGCGATCACGAGTCGTTTCTGATTCGCATCCCAGATCGCAAGTGCAAACATGCCACGAAGGTGTTTGACGAAATCAAGTCCATGCCGTTCGTAAAGTCGAACGATGACTTCGGTATCACCATCCGTTCTGAACTGATAACCCCCGTGGAGCAGATCCGTGCGAAGTTCAAGATAATTGTAGATCTCGCCATTGAAGACAATCTGCACACTGCCATCTTCGTTGCCCAGCGGCTGGGCACTTCCGGACACGTCGATGATGCTTAACCGACGATGGCCCAGCGCGACTCCCGGCGTCTCGACTCGGAACGAGGTGGCGTCTCCGGAAGGCCAGAAATAGTGCCCGTCTGCATCCGGGCCGCGGTGCCGAATGCTGTCCGTCATTCTCTGCAGCGTCTCTCGCGAGATCGCCTGCGCTGGCTGCCACCAAATTGCTCCTGCGATTCCGCACACAAACTGCCTGTTCTTCGGAGAAGTCTCTCAGCAAGAAATCAAAACTGTTTTCCATTCGGACAGCCAGCAGGTGATTCGCCGAACTCCTTCCCAAAGAAACTCGGGAAAGATCTGTATTTTACGAATCACCCACGACCGCGTTTACGGTGCTCGCCCGCCAGATGTTGGCCGTTATTCGCTGATTGCCTTGTCCAGAAGGTTGCGGGTAATTTGCTGGACACGATCATCAGGACCGTGCGGGCGGCTGTGATGTGACCACGGCAATGTATGCCCCGGTGGATCTCCAAGTGCCTGGGCCCACCAGATCGTTGATGCATTGAACACGAAATTCCCCTTTGGCCCCGGATAAATCGTGGCCGTCCATTGCTGTGGATTGGCTCCTCCCTGCCATGCCGTTCCACCCGCCACGATTTCCAGCCCGGAGATCTCCGCCGGAGCACCGTGGTATTCCCATCCGATCAATCCAGGGATCGAATCGCCATTCCTCAGATCCGTCCCGGCAAACATCCAGTGGTCGGCCTTTGTCACTGTCCAGTCACCTCCACCATTCACCGGCTCGACGTTTCTCGCCCCCATCAGGAAACCTTCATCAGGCCCTTTGTGCGGAAAAGGCCCGTGCTCCTTCTCACGTAATGCCGCAAATCCATTGTCGCCGCCGTACGGACCACCTCGAAAGAAGATTCGATCGGGTACCCCGCTGGAACTGGCACGCAACGGACTGACCCAGCACACACTGTTGCCCGAAAGAAACAACAGATCGACACCTTCATCCCGCATCTTCGTAACGCTTTCGAACTGACGAAGGTCCCAGTACTCATCATGTCCGATACTGATAAAGGATCTGCACTTCAGGCCTCGATCAGGACGGATCATGTCGCTGTTGGAACAATACGTCACATCGTAGCCGTTCTGTTCCAGCCAATAGGTCATCGGGAATTCATACGGTATAAACTCTCCCGCTCCCACAGTCAGCGGATCATTGACCACCGATGTGAATTGAGCCTCTCGACCATACGGCCGATCAAAGCTGACATCCGCCCAGGGGCCCTGACCACCCTTGGGATGCGTATACACCGAGTAGTGACTGGGCCAGATGTTGTAGGCCTGCCACGTGTTGTCAGAACACTGAAACAACACATCTGCCCGACGATCATCCGTCACAATAAAAATGACATAACTCTGCCAGTACGGTTCGTTTTCCTGCGGCAGAGTGGTCAGCCGACCCAGATAAACTCCGCTGAGCCAGTCATCCGGAATCGTCAGACTGTACGAAGGCTTCCAGCGACACTCATGCAGGTCCTTTTCACCAAGTGCCGGATCCTCCTGCGTCACGCCGGTCACCCGGTCTACCGTCTTCATCAATCTCGCACCACGGCCTCCGTAGAAGCCCGTCCGAAAGAACTCAATTCGAAAATCCCGAGCCGGATTCGTCGACACCATCAGGTCCAGTTTCTCACCGGCTTTGATACTCTGCCGAGAACAGTATCCCTCGATATCCGTCGACCTGCATCCCGTCAAAGGGACGCGAACGCGCGTTAATTGCCAGTCCCTTGCACCGGCCTGAGCGTTCTCCTTCTGAATCAGATTCTCCGCGCCATGCAATGCCGGTCCACCTGACCACCAAACCAACGCCACACTGGCGAACCAAAGTCGGATGCCTGTCGCAGTCATGAGATCACCCACAAGGTCAATGATGTGCCACGCCTCTTGCTGAGATACCGCCGATCTGGTGCAGCGGAAACTCTGCCCGAGTCAAAAAACAATCTGCGCAAAAGAGGAAAACCCGCCTGTTTCGTAAAGCCTTAACGCTGGGTGATGACCTCCCATTGCAATTCATACCTTGTCGATTGTCGGTTTGACAATTCTGCAATGACATCTTTCAGACACATTGCGACATCAGGCTGATATCAGTCGACTGCAAAAGTGGGCACCTTCGGCAGACCTTGCCGCTTCATAGAGGTCTGAAAGTGTTCTTTCGCGATTGGCACATGTTTCGCTTTTTTCCGATCACATGGCTGCTTCAAACACGTCTGCACGGAAACGGCCATCGAATCTGATCGCGCTGCTCACGTCCGACCTTTCAAACATCACGAACAAAGGAATGGTGTCTTATGAAACTTTCAACTCTGCTCGCAACCTCTTGCATCATGATCAGCGTCTCAGCCTCAATCATGGCTGATGATGCCCGATATCAAGCGGGCTCGGCTCCATCGCGAGGCCTTTTTGGCATTCCAATCCCTCAGCAGTGGGCGGGCGCACGACCGACCTCTTTCACAAATGGAGCGGCCCGAAGCAACTGCCTGAATGGGCAATGCAGAACCAGCACATGCCCGAATGGTCGCTGCCCATCAGATCAATGCCCCGATGGAAATTGTCTCACCGGCGCCTGCCGCAATGGTCAGTGCAGCGTCTCAGATTGCGTGAACGGCCGGTGCCAGATGGGATATGGCACTCAACGAGGGTCTGTATGCCCGAACGGTCGATGCGGTGTCAACGGAACCTGGGAACAATCGCAGCGATCGACAGGCTCCGGCTCATTATCGGCATGGTCTCAGCGCAACACTCGCGAGCCGGCCGATCCCTTTCGCACATCGGGTTCTCAGTATCAGAATGAGTCGTGGACTCAGCGGAGCCTTCGACCAGTACTGGAACCGGTGAATGACACGTTTCGCAGTCGATACAGTCGCGATGAACTGGATCTCAATTCCGACTACTTTCGCGGCAACGCTGGCTTCGAGGACGCGAACGATCGCGATCGCCCATCGTCTCGAGACCGGAAGGCTCCGTCTGATCGATCCATTGAACGTCCGGATCCGGCCTTTCGGCGTGTGCGAATCTGAACCGGAGACATTTCGATCTGGTACGGCGACCAGCGCCAGAGTGAAACCAACAATGAAGTCTGAGAAGTCTGACGTGCGGTTGCCAGTGACGGCCTGAGCCTCACGGCAGAGAAGAACAGTGATTGTGGAGCAGACGGAGAGCACCGTCGCTGTTCGGGACCAACCCACTGCCTGAGGGACTCGCTCCTGCAGCATCACGAGGATGCGGCAGGGCGAGTCTTTTTGCTTCATACCACCTGTTCACACCACGTGGTTGAACAGATTCCGGGAACTGACAGGCCCCATTCAGTGATTTCAAAACAGGTCTCAGCCAACGACCTGAAAGACGAACGCAGCAGCGACCGCCCCCAGAAGCGGCCCAACAATCGGAATCCACGCATATCCCCAATCGCTGTCGCGTTTCCCCGGGATCGGAAGAAGAAAGTGGACCAGCCGAGGCCCGAAGTCACGAGCCGGATTGATTGCATACCCGGTCGTCCCACCCAGAGACAACCCCACGGCCAGAACGATCAATGCAATTGGCACAGCCTTCACAGCACCCAGACCAGCCTCTCCGGCGACCATCATCAGGGCGGCGAGGACAAGAACAAAGGTGCCAAAAACCTCACTCAACACATTCTCAACAGTATTCCGAATGGCCGGACCGGTACAGAACACTCCCAGCTTTGCATCAGCATCTGCGGTGGCCGCAAAATGACTTCGATGCATCAGCCAGACCAGAATGGCGCCGAGCATCGCTCCCAGCATCTGGGCGATCAGATACCCGGGAACTTTCGCCCAGGCAAACTGACCAGCGGACGCCAGCCCCACGGTCACGGCTGGATTCAAATGTGCACCGCTGATGTCGCCGACAAGGGCAACGCCTGCAAACACAGCCATGGCCCATCCGATCGTGATCACGATCCAGCCGGAACCATGTCCTTTCGTCTTTGACAGAACCACGTTGGCAACCACACCGTCACCAAGCAACACCAAAACAGTCGTACCAAGAAACTCAGCAGCAGACGGAGACATCATGAAATCCTGATCGAAGCGGGAAGCAATCGGCCACAGTCAGATGGTATCGATCATGCCTCAGTTGCGGAAGCCGATCATGTGGCGAGGGACGAATGCTGAATACGTCCCAGACGTTGCGAAAACCTCATCGAAAACGGGACTGATCACGACGGACGCGAGTCCTGAAGCGTTCAGCCAGCAGATGTTTTTTCCGTGCGAATTCGCCGACGCTGACTGACCACGAGTGACAAATCCGATCCGATTCGCAGAAAGTCATTTGGAAAATTCACATCACTCGCTGAAACTCCGGCCGAGGTTTCAGTGTCTTTCTGATGGAACACCTTCGATGTCGGAATCAAAATTGCCTGCCGCAAAACCATCACTGGTGCAACAACTTCTCGCGGAGTGTTTCGGCACATTCTGCCTGACATTTGCCGGCACGGGAGCGATCATTATCAATGAAACGTCTCATGGCGCGATCACACATGCCGGCATCGCAATCACCTTTGGCCTGATCGTCATGGCCATGATCTATTCCATCGGGGATATTTCGGGATGTCACATCAATCCGGCGGTCACGATCGGACTGACGTTGATGAAAAAGGTTCAGATCCGCCACGCCGCACTGTTTGTCTTCGGCCAATGTCTTGGCGCGATCCTCGCGAGCAGTGTTCTCAGAGCCTTGTTTCCCGACAACATCACGCTCGGAGCAACTCAGCCTTCCGGGGCGGCCGCTCAGTCATTGACGCTTGAATTTCTGCTGACACTGATCCTGATGTTTGTGATTCTGAACGTAACTTCAGTCTCAGAACCCGCACGGTCACTGGCGGGACTGGTGATTGGCAGCGTCGTCGCTCTCGAGGCCATGTTTGCCGGACCAATCTGTGGAGCGTCCATGAATCCCGCCCGCTCAATTGCCCCCGCACTGGTGTCAGGCCATGTCAATTCAATGTGGATTTACATCGTGGGCCCAATCACCGGAGCAATCGCTGGTGGAATCCTGTTTCGGTTGATTCGACCACGCCAGACGCCTTGAGGATTTCCCCGAGCATGCAGATCGTCTGAAGAGCAACCTCCGGTCAGCATCGGGCCTGATGCGCCGCGTACACGATAGTCGGCATGATACCCGGGCACCGTCGTCACATCCGCATGGTCAGCAGAGCTCCCGCCTGAAGCTTCCCGTTCCACTCCAGCTCCGGCTCGAGAGACACCCCACGTCGGGTCAGCGTAACAGGCATGTTTTACGCGGTGTTGACGGGATGATTTTTGCAGCGAATGCCGTGATTCCAAAACGAAACTCGACTTCGCCGGACGACTCACCGGAGACAATGGTTATGGCAGAAACGAGCCATCAGGGCTGTTAGACTGCAGCTCCCCACGCGTCTTCTGAAGGATCGGCAAAGTTTGCCGAATCTGTGTTGTTCATCAGGCATGAGGGGCATCACAAACACAGACAGGCGGAAGTGTCACAAGCTGGCGAATTCAGGACGACATTTCGGATCAGCGAATCACTGCCGAACGTAGCAGCTTTGTTTGTCGCGTTCC
>JBKDRW010000019.1:0-4008 GCA_046341255.1 Planctomycetota bacterium | reverse complement strand
TCAGCAGCGTCACGCGTTTCGAAGAAGGCCAGCGTCCATGGAAAGGTTCCACCTGGGTCAGTGCTGAGAAAGAGGCGGAGCTGCGTCGTGATTTTCGGAATGCATGGGAGATTCCCAGTGAGCATTTCCTTGTTAAGACCAATGTCAGTCTCGAGGCCGGCGTCGAATTGTCACGCAGGCTGGAGACCTTTCATCTCTGGTTGCAGAAAAACTTTGCCGCCTTCTTCGAGACGCCCCAGGCGCTGCAGGAGCGATTTGAAAACGCCGCACAACGATCAGCTCCGAAGCGAGACAAGCCCATGGAGGTGCAGTATTTTGCGACTCGGGAAGAGTATGAAAAACGGGTGGAAGGCAAAGTGCCGCCGAATCTGGAAACCAATGGACTCTACTGGGAGCCGGATCGAACGTCCTACTTTTACATGAACCCGGATCGAGACAACTTTTCGACGTTATTTCACGAAGCGACTCATCAGATCCTGGACGTGCACACCATGGATGCACGTCGACTGGCGGCTCGAACGAAAGCCGTGAAACAGCGTTCACGACGTCCGGAACCGTGGGTGCTTTGCGAATACAGCAACTTCTGGATCATCGAAGGACTGGCCTGCTATTTTGAATCGTTCGAGCTCCATGACGGACAAGTGAGCCTTGGACGCCCGGATTATGTCCGTTTTGAAACAGCGCAGCAGCGCATGCTGGATCCGACGTATTTTTACTACATGCCAGCCCGACAGTTTTTTGCACTTGGCAAAGAGGACTTCCAGAAGCATCCGCAGGTCAGTCCGCTGTACACGCAGGCCGCTGGGTTTGCACATTTTCTGATGCATTATGAAGAGGGGCTTTATCGAGACGACCTGATCGCATTGCTGTCGGGCGTTTATCAGCCAGATCCGTCATCCGTTCTGGAGGACCCTTCATTCTCGCGAATCGCAGACGTGCCGTGGGACGACCTTGATCATCAGTACCGCACCCATATGCAGAATCTTGCTGATCAGCTTGCTGCTCAGGTTGGCCGCGGGGATTCCCGGTAAGCCCTGCGGGCATGATCGTCGTTCCCCTGCTCGATCATGATCAGCGACTGTGCTGTCGGCGTGGGGGATCGTTTCCTGTCAACTGGATTCGAATGCTTCTCATCTTGCGAGCGGCGCGTGCAGACTGTTTCATCGGGCAAATTCAAATCCGCAACGCTCGCTCAATTCATGCGCCCGAGACAAAAAGGATGGATTCGCATCTGCAGAGCATAGACCTGATCACTGCGGGCGATTTCAGGCCAACCCCCGATACCTGCCTCATAAACCGCGCGATCTCAGTGATGCTTCGAGAGGCTGAAGAGCATTCGATGCGGTGTGATCGAGCGTGATGGCATGCCGACAGGACAGAAGATGGTTGTATTTGACGGCCGCACCAGTGTTAAAAAGGGCAATGGTTTCGTTCGAACGCAGCCAGCCGGATTGTTTGAGATGTCTTGTGGCCATCCAGATCGCGCCGCCTTCGGGGGCCGCATGAATGCCCTGGTGACGTGCCAGTTCTTCCACACCCTGCATCAGTTCCGCATCAGTGACTGTGATCGCAGTGCCGTGACTTTTGCGGAGAATATCAAGCATCAGAAAATCGCCGACCGCTGCCGGCACCCGCAGACCAGAGGCGATCGTGTGAGCATGCGGAAACATCGGAGCCGATGTCGCATCATCGTGAAACGCCTTCACGATCGGCGCGCAGCCTTCGGCCTGAACGACCACCATGCGGGGGCGTTTCGAGCTGATCCAGCCAAGCCGTTCCATCTCGTCGAATGCTTTCCACATACCGATCAGCCCTGTTCCACCACCTGTTGGATAAAGGACCACGTCCGGAAGCTGAGGATTGCCTGAACCCCTTGCATCGGCAAGATCCAGAGCCAATTCGTATCCCATGGTCTTTTTGCCTTCGAGCCGAAATGGTTCCTTCAGAGTTGAAAGATCAAACCAGCCGAAGCGATCGCAGGCCGCTCGGCACAATCGTCCGCAGTCACTGATGAGTCCATTCACCAGACATACGACAGAACCGCCACATTCAGATTCAAGGATATTGGCCGGAGGAGTGTCTTCGGGCACAAAGATGACGCACTTCATACCGGCTCGCGCTGCATAGGCGGTGGCCGCGCCCGCGGCGTTTCCTGCGGAAGGCAAGGCAACGGTCCTGACTCCCAGCGCTGCCGCGCGGGTGATCGCAGCAGACATGCCGCGAGCTTTAAAGCTCTGTGTGGGATTGAAACCTTCGTCTTTTACCCACAGATCCGAAAACTCTGCAAAAGGACCTCGAGGCAGACACCTCAGCAAGGGAGTCAGTCCTTCTCCCAAAGTGACAGCCTCCGACAGCTGATCGACCGGCAAAACATCATAAAATCGCCACATTGAACGCTCGGTACGGCTTCGAACGGTCTGCGGAGTGAATTGCCCCCTGAGGGCGTCCAGATCATAACGAGCCAGAAGGGGTTTTCCTGCTTTGCTGAGTCCCTGCAGCTTGCCAGGATCGTAGACGTCGCCGGTGAGAGAGCATTCGAGTGAAGTGTGCATAAAACACGCGGTTTCTTCGGGCTTGAGACGTTTTGATGAAATCCGGTAAAAATCGCCGAGAGAGCGGCTTCCGCGAATGAGTGGATTTTGGCAGACGTCAATCCAATCGCAGTCGCCCACACTGTGAATTCTGTCAGGCAAGGATGCCATGCTCAATCTTCACCGGACTGTTCTTCGTCCCGGATTTTCTCGATTCGTCCTTTGTGCTGCAGTCGGTTCGCTGCTGGCCATGCTGCTGACGGTCTGGATTGCTCTCTGTGGGACGTCACCCATGTCGGTTATGGCACTGGGAATTGGTGCAGTTCTGGGAGCGATTGGATTCGATTGGGCGTCTCCCCTGCTCTTTCCGGAGGGGCGGGTCGGTGCGGCAGACGATCGGATGATTCGGCTTGTCGTTGTCATCACGCAACTGTTGATTGTGTGGTGTACGCCGCTGATGCTGGATTCGACGCTGCTCGCCGGCTCCGAAACATTTGGCACAGGGGGAGATGCACGGACTCTGCTGTGTCTGACGTTCCCTGCACTCGTTATTGCGATGAATGTCACACTGAGCCTGTTACTGATTCGAGCCTTTCAAAACTCCTGTCGACTGTCAGCGGTATTGGATGTACCTGCGATTGCCACTGGTTCCGTCTTGATACTGATTCATGGCTGGCTCACATTTCCGCTCGCCGCGACAGTGACAGTCTGCCTCCTCGTGGCTGCGGTGGTATGTGAATTATCAATTACCCGTGGAAAGAGTCGGGAAGATTCTTCTGTTCATCACGGATCTTCTTCAAGGGAATTCTTCAGTGGACTGATGCCTGCCGCATCAGTGACCGGAAGGTGGATGTCGATTGCGGTCACATTTGCTTCGACGCTTTTGACTGTGGCAGGTGCCAACCTGATCAGACAACTGGTACCATTGAACATTCCTGTTGTTCTGACAGGACTGCTCATGGCCGCCCTCATCATCTCTGGCATCATGCTGGGCATTGTGCGCCGGTTTTTCCCTCCGATCGTCGCGGTGATCTTCTCATCACTGGTGCTGGCTGCGTTTCCGAATTCGATCGCATTACTCACGGACTGGAATCTGGCGATTACAGCAAATTCAGGATTGCCAGGAATGCTGGTGCAGCGGTCGATGCAGGCTGGCATCATCGTTGCCGCAGCACTCTTGCCGATGTTTTCTTTGTGGCCGAATCCCTCGCGGTCAGCAAATGGTTTTGCGGGTCTGGCTGGCATGACTGCAGCGTTCCTGTGGCTTGGGCGCGGCCTTCCGGTCGGGATGCTGATGTCTGCTGGTATGTTGATTCACGTCGCTGCGGCAATGCTTTTTCTGAGTCATCGTTCGATGCCGAGTGCTCGATGGTCGGCTGGCCGTATGGCCATATTGGCTATGGCCATACTGTCGCTCATGCCGTCATTCAGGTCCGCTGACAGCGTGACAGCGTCGTCGTCGCTCCTCTTCTCCCAT
>JBKDRW010000018.1:0-20413 GCA_046341255.1 Planctomycetota bacterium | reverse complement strand
CTATCGCAGAGTAAGCGACCTGAAGCCTTTCGGAGTATTCCACCAATGCGTTGGCTGCACCTGCTGTTCTCAGCGATCTCGTTGATTTTCTGCGATTTGCATCTTCTCGCTGATGACGAACCGAAGAAGAGGCCCAATGTGGTTTTTATCCTCGCTGATGATCTTGGCTGGGGTGAAGTTGGCTGCTTCGGACAGCAGAAGATCCCCACCCCGAACATTGATCAACTTGCCGCAGCAGGAATGCGACTCACTCGACATTACAGTGGAGCACCGGTTTGCGCGCCATCTCGTTGCGTCTTGATGACCGGACGCCATCTGGGACACGCAGAAATCCGAGGCAACCAGCAGGCGAAGGTAACGTTTCCCGAATTCACGGAAGGACAACATCCGATCTCGGAATCCGCCGTCACTATGGCCATGGCATTTCGTAACGCCGGTTATGCGACTGGTGCCATGGGCAAATGGGGACTTGGACCCGTTGGAAGCACTGGTGCCCCCAACGCGAAGGGATTTGATTTCTTCTTTGGATACAACTGCCAGGCGGTTGCGCACAGTTACTACCCGCGGTCTCTGTGGAAGAATTCGGCTCAGATTGAGATCAATCCGAAACCGATTTCCGGACATCACAAACCCGTGGAAGGCAATGTGAACCTCGAGGAATTCCTTGGCCGGACGTATGCCCCAAAGCTCATGATTGCAGAGGCTGAAAAGTTTATTGCTGATCATAAGTCACACCCGTTCTTTCTGTATCTTCCATTCATTGAGCCTCACGTGGCGATGCATCCGCCGCAGGAATCGGTCGACCGATTTCCAAGGGAATGGGATACGGAACAATACAAAGGTCAGTGCGGCTATCTGCCCCATCCGCGGCCTCGCGCTGCTTACGCAGCCATGATTTCCGATCTGGACAGCTATGTGGGACGAGTGATCAGGGCTCTGAAAACTGCAGGCATCGAGGACAACACACTGATTGTTTTTTCCAGCGATAATGGGACGACTCACGAGGGCAGGAAAGAAACTCATTTTCACATCGGCGGCGCCGATCCTGAGTTCTTCAACAGCACGGCGGGGCTGAGAGGCTACAAAGGAAGCGTGTATGAAGGCGGGCTGCGAGTCCCCACAATCGTTTGCTGGTCCGGGCAGATCGCCGCTGGATCCGTGAGTGAAGCGCCGGGCTATTTTGCAGACTGGTTTCCCACACTCGCGGCCGCAGCTGGACTGAAACAGCCCGAAATGGCGGATGGCGAAAATCTTCTCCCGACTCTGCTCGGCCAGCAGCAGCCCGACCGCCAAAAGCCATTGATCTGGATTTTCCCCGAATACGGAGGGCAGATTGCTGTCCGATGGAATACCATGAAGATCGTTCGTACCGGACTAAAGACTAGGAAACCCGGGCCGTGGGAAGTTTACGATCTGACGACCGATCCATCGGAATCCCTCAACATTGCCTCGTCACACGAGGATCTGATTCAGAAGACACTCAATCTGCTGAAGTCGGAAGTCGACGAAAATTCTGTCTTTCCGATCGAGATTCCCGCCACGAGGTGAAGATCTCGAATTGATGCTCCGAACTGGCATTCCCCGATGACGTCAAAGTCAGATTCTGACCTCGTTGCGTCAGCCACACGTGGGTGTCGATCTTCGGCGACTCGATGAAACACAACGCATCGTCCGACGTTCCCCGAACCAAAGCGTTGTCTTCTGACGATCGCCACCGTCAGCATTCCTGAAAGCAGGGAACGCCGATTTTTTAAGCTGGCAGATATCCTTTCACACTGCGATTTGCGGGAGATGACCAGCCTGCATTTACCGACGATCCGAAATCGACTTAAGTGATCGAGGTCATGGCCTGCCGGTGCGTCGCGTTCCGCTGATGATTGTGCTGCCGGAACATCAGCCAGTGACAGACTCACCGGCTTCTTGAGATCAGCATTGCCTGCTGATAGTTCCGAAATGGAATCTCTTTGACGGTCTTTGAATTGAGGATCTCTTCCCAGCGAGCAATACGCGCATGATCTTCATCGCTGAGCTGCTGCGTCCATTGATGCTGGGCCCTGAGCCGAAGTGTCTCATTCGGTCGAAGATCCAGTTCAACACTGATCGGCATTCGATCGTTTTGTTTTCTCAGTGCGGCATTCAGAGCCATACGAGGCTCGGGAAAAAGGCTGCCAGGATGCAAAACAGCGTTGAGGCGAGCGGTCCAGTCTGCGTACGCAAGGTATTTTTCGACCTGCTCCGGGTCTGCCCACTTTCGCGTTTCCACACGATAAGTAAACGACGGAGACGTCATAATCAATTGACCCTTCATCGGATCAAAAGACTGACGGAACTGTGGATTCATCTGGAACTGCAGAGACTCTGCAATCCGCTTTGCCTGCGGATTCCCGCCGGCCAGCTGCTCCCTGATGTAGTCTTCCGTCTTCGGGCGAAGACTATCCAGCAGGTGGCGGATCTCTTCAAACGTCGGACGAGTTGACAATCCCCGCGCGGTGTTCAGAACGGTGAATTTTCGATCGACCGGGTCATAAACCACGACCTCATCAGCGGAATAGACATAGTCATAGACACGCCCATTATGGATCAGCGTCAGACTGGAACTGATCACTTGAGGCGCAGCGCTCTGCTCAGAATTTGCAATATCATAGACGTCGGTCGAAACTCTCAGTCCCTGAGCGATGGCGATGTCACTGACGGTGAGGCAAACTGACCATGTGAGCCAGCCTGCGAACAACAACCGGAATCGCATGTACGAGCCTCCTGCTCTGACAACACGGAACGAGGTGCCGCGGGAACATTCGACGCAGGAATTCCTGGCGAATGGACGTCATTCGGAAGACTACAGTTGTCCGAGCTGACCCTCAACGCAACTTCAGTGAACTTTTGAAACACATGCCTGCCTTAAGTCAGCAGTTTTCTAGAATCGGCAGATTCTGCCGCAACTGTTGTCGATGGCTCTCAAGGACTATCCGAATCAGTCAGGATCACTTCGTACCAGGTGACATATCATTGCGTTCAGGGGGCCTCAGGCCATGTTGCCGCTCGATGCGATCATGATCTGAAGTCTCGGTCAACTCAGCGAGCTGACGATCGCAGTGAGTGACGCGCCGCTCTGGATAAGCCGTGGTTTTCATCGGCCACGGCTGCAAGTCCCGGAGCGGCTCTGCCGTCTGCCGACGCGCGTTCTCGCCTGTATTACGGCAACTTGCCCGATTCCGCAGCGCTGATCCTGTTCAGTACAAACAGACTCCAGATCGCCAGCGGCCAGGTTGTCAGAATACTGAACGTACAAAACAGCATACACGTGACGCAGACCACTCTGGCGAAAGCAAGGCCGTTTCCTCGCAGCAGACTTAGCCCGCTGGCGATGGCGATCGTTCCGAACACAGTATTGAGCAAGAGTATTCCTGCCAGAAACAGACCTCGTAAACGAATACTTTCCAGGTCTGCGTCAGACGACACGCGCTCCTTTGTGAACATCGTCAGAACGAACCCGGCTGCGGCGACAACCAGCATCAAGACGCCCATAATGGTCATCAATCGGGCAGCTAGTTCCCGTGGAGAAAGACGGAGCGTCCCTCGAGATTTCTGAACTCCATGAACAGATACAGGCGTCGCCACTGAAGATTTCAGACTGATCACGGAAAGCACCAGCAGGCCAAGCATTGTGCCCGCAACCACAACACCATACGGAGTCAGTTCCGTTGTTTTCCTGAGACTGTTGAGGAACGCGCGGCCGCTTCCTGAGTTCCCCTGAATTGAAGATTCCGTCAACGGCACTGGTATGGTCCCAGAACCACCGGTTTCAAAGTTGACTTGAACCAATTCCGCACCAATGGAGATTCGAAACATCAGCAGCAACAGAATGCTCACTGCAACAAGGCTCACTCGAACGACGGCCAGACGTCGTGATGGATGGGCAGTGTTCAGCAACGTGAGATCAATCACAAACACACCAAGAAGACATGCCCCGGCAAGAATACCGGCCGGGAAATCAGCCGGAATCTGCAGCGGGCTGGATACCAGCTGTACCCTCGGCTCAGTCACCGTAACATTCAGACACGGAAAGAACAGACAGATAAAACAGCCGATGGCCAGAAGCGGTGCGATCCATCGAGCCGAAAATGGCACATTGGATTTCTGGTCGCCCCCTGTGATCCATTGACCAAGAGCGCGAGCTTCGTAGCTGAGAAACTCTGACAATGCCTGTGGCGACGGCTCGCCGCTGGTCGACATCGATATTCCAGGATGTGACGGTAAGCCATCCTGAGTCTTCGGAGCAGATAAGATTCGGCTGACTTCGGTCCGCAGGTCCGTCGCCGTCTGAAACCGTCTTTCCGGATCGCGAGCCATAGCCCTCAGCACGAGGGAATCCACCCGCGGATCAACGTTCACTGTGTGCGAAGGTGGATCAAAATGTCCGGCGGGAACCTGTCCCGTCAGCATCTCGTAGAAGACAACGCCGACTGAATAAATGTCCGCTCGATGATCGACCGCCCGCGATCCTTCCATCTGCTCAGGCGCCATGTATCGCGGAGTCCCCATGACCTGATGAGTCCCTGTCAGTGCGAAGTCTTCATCTGAGGCAACCAGCTTTGCAAGGCCAAAGTCAGCAATCTTCACACGACCTCTCTGATCCAGCAGAATATTCTCCGGCTTGATATCTCGATGCACAACGCCGCCATCATGCGCGTACTGCAGTGCATCACAGAGTTGCGAAACAATCATCATGGATTGGTCAGTTGACAGACCACTGCCGTTCATCGCGTGACGAAGATTCGTGCCATCTACGTACTCCATCACAAAATAATAGACTGGCACCCGCAACCGATATTCGCTGGCAGAGTCTTCCTGCGATCTTTGAACTTCGCCAAAGTCGTGAATGGCAACGAGACCGGGATGGCTCAGTCGTGCCATTGTGCGAGCCTCGCGATTGAAGCGCTCAGCAAAAGTGGGATCATTCGCCACATCGGAACGAATCACCTTCAGCGCGACGATACGGTCCAGCTTGGTCTGTTTCGCCTTGTACACGGCGCCCATGCCGCCATATCCAAGCAGCGAGATCAATTCCAGACCCGGGAACAGCGGCCGAAGGTCCTCAATCGCCGTCGGTGCAAACGGTTTCACTCCGGGAGTTGTCGGCGACAAAAACGGATTGATCTCAGGCGGACCGTCATTTCCATGCAGCGCAGCGGACAACAAGCAGGCTGCGCACAGCCCCTGAGGTGCATCGGCGGTCAACGTTCTGCCACATTTCGGACACTGGATTCCCATCGTTCACCTTTCAGTCGGAGCCATTCTGAACTCTCACTGACTCTGGATTAAGCGTGGCAAACGAAAGGTTACACGAAATTTCGAACTCTCAACAAGATTCTGAAAATGCGGGGAAATCCAGCCGTTTGACAGGCTTTAGCGTCGGCCGAGCTGGTCACGAAGCCGTTCAAATTCCTCAAATGACAGTTCTGAGTCACCGTCGGAATCCATGCGATCGAAAAGGCGTCCCAGCATCTCAGCCCGATCCCTGAGCCTTGGGAATCTCTCTCCCGCCTTTGTCGCTTCTGCTCGGGACAGCTGACCATTACCATCTTCATCAAGCACTGAGAACGCACTGTCGCCGGAAACTCTGAGGCTTCGCGCGGGCTTCACGGACTCGGCACCGATGGGGGCGAATGTTTCCACGTAACCAATCATCATTTCATCAAAGGTCTGCTGCCCCCAGTGGACCGTTCTGCTCGGATCGGGATTCGCCGGGTTCTGATCGCTGTTGTCATAGACGGCTGTCACCGTCACGCGACTTCCCCTCGGAATGATTTTTGGCTCGGCATAGTCATACCGCAACTGCCAGTTAAAGTCGTATTTCGGAATATCAAGCAATACCTCCTTCGTGCCATCTGGTCTCGTCAGATCAAATCGAAACGCTTTTCCCCGAACATGAAGATGTGCCATGTAAGCCATCACGTGAATGTCGTTCGGAACAGGTCGAGTGATGGACTCAACGTGATCTGGCTCGTTGGGAGGAATATTCAGATTGCGGTCCGCCAGCGGAATTGTTGTCACCGCAAACTGCGGTTCTTCGTCTGCGAAATGAATGCCGAGTTTCAATTGGTCCCGAGTCGCAATACCGTTGGGCGTGTAGTGAATCTGAAAGCTGACCGTCGCGCCTGCAGGAAGTTTCCGAGCAAATCCCCTCGGATAAATCTGCCCTGAATTCCCGGGAACATAAGCCGCCCAGTATCCACCAACTCCCTCTTCCGAATCGAAGATGCGTCCACCGGTGTGTACATTGACGATCACATGGTGCACAACACTGCGGTCTGTGGGAAGAATCTCGTAGCCCCTGACCCAGCGGTCTTCGGCCAGTGTGGACTTCACCGTGATGAATTCGTAGGGCATGGTCCCCGTGGCTTTGATTTCCACAGGTTCCGACAACTGAATGACGTGATCGGGCTCACCAAACGTCCATTCACCCGCGTCTGTTCGTGGCAACGGAGCGTCAGCCGGATCTCCTTCCGGACGCTGGCCGACCAGCCAATTGAGCAGAGTTGTGCGATCCACATCCGTCAGCGAGCGATCGTTGGCCCACGGCGAGTGCGTCGAAGAATCCCTTGCTGCGAACCACGGAGGCATTGTTCGATTGTCCACGACCTGACGAACCATTCCCGCGTGAGCGATGACGTCAGCATAAGTATCGAGCGAGAATGGTCCGACACCTCCGCTGCGGTGGCACTCGACGCAATTCTGCCCCACAATTCGCGAAATTCGATTATGATAAGTCACCGTCTCATCAGCATGATGCGGGGGTTCCAGATCAAGGGTGCAACCGGGTGCTGCAGTCGCAGCAATTTCGGGAGCGAGGCCTGCAATCGTGGCCGCGACTGCATCTTTCAGAAAATGCTGACCTGCAGCATCTCGAGCAAAGCCAATCCCATATTGATCATCCACCGCCCCGTGGTAGACGACCGTTCTTGCAGAGTCAATCACAAACACATCAGTGGTCGTCAGCGCGGACATGTGGCGGGCAAACAACTCGTCCTGATCGTGAACATAAATGGCTTTGGCATCCAGCATTTCTGAAACGGACTTCATGTCAGCGGCCTTGTCTGTGGGCACGCAATTGACGAGGATGAACTGAGCGTTCTGCGCAGCGAATAACTTCGTCAACTCAGTCAGCGTGGGAAGAAGTTTTCTGCTGAGCGGACAACTGGTACTCGTCATTGCCACAACCACCGCGCGGGCATCTTTGAAATCTGAGAGTTTGTGTCTGTTGCCCGCAAGGTCAGTGAACTCAAAGTCAGCCACATATCGTCCAACACCATGCTCCGCCGGCTTCAGACGTTTCGCCGACTGTTTCAGACTCACCGTTTCAAGTGAATCCGGCACCGGAACGGGGGGACCCGCAGTTTTCTGTATCATCTCTCTGGTCAGCGCACCGGAGCGAAACGCTCGGCGGGCTTCCTCGATAGTGACGTGGCCATCCTGATCTGCATCCAGTTTCAGAAACAGTTGTTGATCGGGAAGTTCACCGGCAACAATCTTCCCGTCCCCGTCAACATCAACTTCCCGAAACTTATCCTCCAGCGATGTGCCATCCTGGGCCTTGATCATCCGGACGAATCCGACGACCAGTCCCAGACAGAACAATCCGGCTGCAATCGAACGAACAAATACTCGTAAATTCGACAACATTGCTTTATCACCTTCTGGTCATCAACAAGCTGGTCATCAACAGGATTCGAAGCCGCTGTTGACCACAACAAATTCCGTGGAGCCAACTCTCCACGAGGATTTCAATCTGAATTTGATTCGATTTGTACAAAAATGATCGGCAACGCATCCCGTCGATATCGAACGAAAGCAGAATGGCCGGTGGGATCGGAGATTCCCGTCGCGATTGTTCTGCCAATTGATTCTCTGCGTGATCCCTGACATCCCTTGAATCCTCGCTCTCGAGCTGACATCAGTTCGCGGAAATACGTTGCCTGCGTTGTCCAGAGGTCGCTCACGGGGACGATTTCGGAAGAATCCATTGGTCCGGCGTTATTCCGAGCCAGTTCGCCAGCAACTCTCTTCGACGATCAAGACGACTGCCGCGACTTATCACCTCAGCGACGCTGGAGACATGACCACCAGCAGAGTATTTGCCTGCATCGGCCACATTTGAACCAACCAGAGTAAATTCGACGGTCGATGCCCATCGATTCGATCGTGCCCGATTGATCATCAGACGACGGATTGCCTTAGTCTCCCGATCAATGTCAAGCGTTGCAGAGCGGATGCTGCCGAGCGAGGCTCTTCGAGGTGCTGCGACGATTCGATGAATCGACTCGCTGGCATCGGAACGTTCAAGGCGACAATTGGCGAGCACATCCTTCAGAAGCGATTCCGTATTCAATGAGTAAATGGTACAGATGGTTTCCAGAACCGGACCAATCTCCTGCGGCTCAATTGTCATCGCATCCCCGCTCGGCGCAACGAGCCAGACAACCCCTTGCTTATTCCGTCCCCAGACCAGACCTCGGTTCCCCCGAGACATTTCCACCCAGAATTCATCGCCCATCACATGAACCCGAACATCCCGGATTACGTTGAACTCAGGCAGCTGAGGACCATCTTTTCTGATCGAAACGAGATACACTCGTTCAATCGGATCCGCATGAGTTTCAATCGCAGCCCGAACAACCGATGCTGCATCCGCGTATGCTTCATTGTCAAAGTGTCCCGCGAAAAACGCTGCGATCAGCAAAACCATGGCCACAATCAACGCGACAGATTTCGACAACCAGCGTCGATAGAGCGGAACTGACGGCAACGCAGAGGCAGTTATCCCGATCGGCTCTGCAGCAAACAAACTCTCATCAGCGCCAAGCGACGCAAGGACTCGCTCTCGGAGTCGCTCCACAGAAATACTCTCAGCATCTGAATCCAGTCGTCGACGGACCAGATCATCGATCGATGCTGGCTCAAAGTTCGAATTCCTGTTGTGGGTTTCATTCTTCATCGATTTACACCCGACAGTTTTCCATCCTGCAGATAAGGAGCCAGCATCTGCTCCATGGCTTTTCTCGCACGATGAACGAGGACACCAGCATTCTGTTCGGAAACCTTCAGCGATTCCGCGATTTCCCGAAGTGAAAAACCCTGACTGCATAATTGCAGGGCCGCTCGCTGATTCAAAGAAAGTCGACTCAATGCCACTGCAATCACAGACTGCGTCTCCTCGAGCACCAGAACCTCGGCAGGTTCCAGCGAGCCAGAATCCAGCCCGTGACTTTCGTCATCAATCCAGCCACTCGAATGAACCCGAGATGTTCGACGAAACCCATCAACCGCGGCATTGGAAATGGCGCGAAACAGCAGCCTTAAACCATCGGAATTGAGATCATAGCGTTCACGACGCTGCCACAGCCGAAACATGCAGTCGTGAACAAGATCTTCCGCGGTCGCTGCGTCCAACACCAGACTCCGCGCAAACGCGAACGCTTTGGGAAGAACAGTGTCTACCCAGGCAGCTAAACCGTCGTCGCTGGTTCTCCCGGAAGTCATCCGGTCTCCTCACTCTGCTGGTAACGGTGCAGGGACGGAATCATTACAGCAAATTTTCAGGTTTATCGCGGTTTGACGGCAGAAAAAAAAGATGGGCGTGCGAAAGAACCTGCTGGCACCTCAGGACATCGTCAATCCGTCATGATTCGCAGAGTTGAGACGAGACTTCAACAACGATGGAGACGGTCGGCCAGGCCCCGCGAAACTCGATCGCGGTCGAACCTGATTGGGCCATTGACATTGACGTGCTGATCGAACGGCATGGCCTCCGAAAGCACAGAAGTCTGATGTCTCAGAAAAATCTGACTCTCACATCGAAAGTTTTTGGGCGACGAGATCCCGAAAAATTCGTCCCCGGATCGGGATTGATGCTCCTTTCGACCGTTCCAGCGAGCACCGTTCATCGAGTGGTCACAACCTCAAATTCATGCGAGACAGTTTTCTCTTCGGCAATCGTCGGCTAACCTTCCCACCGGCGTGTTCTGTGAATACGAGAATCGTGGCCAGGTGGCGGAATAGGCAGACGCACAGGACTTAAAATCCTGTGTCCCGAAAGGGACGTACGGGTTCGATCCCCGTCCTGGCTAGTCAACTTGCGGTTCGATCATTATTCCCGTGTGCTCATGACCATTGGAACGCTGACGTCAGAGACTGCACGAACGGAAGAAGCCCGGCTAATCATTGAGTTTCGACTGGCTGGTCAGTGAAGAGAATGCGGAACGAGGCCTTCATGACGGCGCGACGTTCGACCGTTGCGGAGTCCTGTTCGATGTGGTTGGCGGCCCTTGCCATTGCTTCTTCGCGAAGCCGCTGCAGAATTCGATCGCGGCCAGCGACTCGGTTGTCCAACCGCCGGCAGGCGGCACCATGGCCCTCGATCGTATGAATCCGCTTCCTGACGCGCAGGCGGAACCGCAATCGTGTTTTGTCGCAAATCAATGGCACGCGATGCATTGACACGCCACATCGTCGTGCCAGGCGTTTGCGGGTCAGCGCTTCGAGGAGGATTCGAATCCCGAGTGACATGGTCGCTCGTCACAGCGAAGCTTTATTTGGGTCGCCCGATGCAGTCTGATGCCATTGCACGGTGCAATCGCGATGCGACCTGCCGGACTTTCCGGTTTCAGTTCCGAATGTGCTCAACCTGAGAACATCGACTTCCAGCACGGGCAGACTGTGTATGGTTGTGGCGGGATTGGTATGCTGACGACTGCGACTGAATTTTGCTGACTGAACGATTTACATCGGGACATTTCCTGCCCGCCATGGATCGGGCGAAGGCAACAGCATCGAGATTTCGGAGAGCACCTCTCAACATGGCTTCTCAGTTTGTCATTGGAATCGACCTTGGTACCACCAACAGTGTTGTCGCGTATTCGTCGCTGCATGATGATCGGCCGAAGGTTGAATTGCTGCCGATTCCCCAGGCGGTCGCTCCGCATACGATTGAACAACGGACGTCGCTGCCATCATTCTTGTATCTGGCGACAGATACGGAACGAGACTCAAATGCGTTTGGACTGCCGTGGAGCAGTCATACGAGCTTTGTAACCGGAGTCGCTGCCAGGCAATTGTCGGCGCAGTTTCCGGATCGAACGATCGTCGCCGCCAAGTCATGGTTGTGCCACACGAAAGTTGATCGGCATGAGAATATTCTGCCATGGCAGGCTGCATCGAATGTTTCAAAAATCTCGCCCGTGACGGTGTCACAGAGGTTTCTCGAGCATCTGATTGCTGCATGGCATCATGCGTATCCGAATGCACCGATTGCGGAGCAGAGTGTCGTCCTGACGGTCCCAGCGTCGTTTGACGCGAGTGCTCGCGAGTTGACACGGGAAGCCGCTCTTCTGGCCGGACTGCCGTCAAACTTCGTGCTCCTTGAGGAACCTCAGGCAGCGACATATGCGTGGCTGGATGCGGTCGGTGATCGCTGGCGAAAGTTGCTGAAGGTTGGTGATCGACTGCTGGTCTGCGACGTTGGTGGAGGTACGACGGACCTGACGCTGGTCGAAGTGTCGGAAGAACATGGCGAGTTGACTTTGCAGCGCGCGGCCGTCGGCAATCATCTTCTGGTCGGTGGCGACAACATGGACCTGTCACTGGCACATTTTGTGGCGCAGTTGTTTGAGGAGAAGGGTGTCAGCCTTGATCCGTGGCAATCGATTTCGCTCTGGCATTCGTGCCGGAACGCGAAGGAAGCACTGCTGTCCGGAAGTGGCCCCGAGACTCACACCATCTCCGTCCCGGGCCGAGGCAGTCGATTGATTGGTGGGCTGGTATCCGTTCAGGTCGAACGAACGGCCGTCTCGACCTTATTGTCCGATGGCTTCTTCCCGAACGCCGCGTTGACGGACCGCCCGGGGAAGTCGCGGTCAGGGTTTCGCGAGCTGGGCTTGCCTTACGAAGCAGATACGGCGATCACGAAGCATCTGGCCGCGTTCCTGCAGCAGAACCTGAACGGCAGCGCCTTGACTCATGTGTTGTTCAACGGAGGTGTCTTCAAGGCGACAGACTTGCGAATACGATTGCTGCAGCAATTGCAGTCATGGTTTCCACAGCAACCACCAACTCCGGTCGATGGTCCGGAAGATCTGGATGACTCGGTCGCTCGCGGAGCCTGCTTCTACGGCTGGACCAAGCAACGCGGAGGCGTTCGCATTCGTGGCGGCACCGCTCGATCCTACTATGTCGGCATCGAAACGGCGGGACTCGCCATCCCCGGAGCAGGCCGCCCCTTGAAAGCTCTTTGCGTCGTACCCATGGGAATGGAGGAGGGCACTGAGACCGATGTGCCTTCCGATCCGATCGGCCTGATCGTCGGCGAGTCTGCTCGATTCCGTTTCTTCAGTTCATCGACTCGCCGCGAGGATCGTCCGGGCCAGACTCTGGCTCGGTGGTCGGCCGAGGAATTGTTCGAAACAGACTCGCTGGAAGCCACTCTGCCACCCGCCGAATCGTCCGCCGATGCCGACGATGATTTCGTCCCGGTTCTATTCCAGTCGAAAATCACCGAACTCGGTATCCTCGAACTCTGGTGCGTCCAGGAAAATGGCAAACAACGCTGGAAGCTGGAGTTCAGTGTGCGGGATGACACGGATCGTTAAGCTCTCGTCAGCCTCCAGGTTTGGATTGCCAGTGCCCATGCATGGCACAGTGGGTGGATGGGACCTGAGTGACGGGAGTCACCTGAGTGCCGTCTGTTTTGGCGATGTAAAGCTGCATCGTGCCGCTTCGATCAGAGCCGAACAGGAGCCAGTTGCCGTCAGGAGAAACGCTCGGATGATAATGTCGGACGCCGGATTCTGAATGAGTCAGTTGAGTCGTCACGCCATCGAGAGTGACACGCATCAGTTCGATCCGGCCATTCACTTTGGCGGTATAAAAGACCGCATCGCTGTTTCGCGACCAGACTGGGACATCGCTGCTCTCGCTGTGAAAATCCGGGAACTTCAGTCGTTCAACGACTCCTCGATAACCCTGTCGATCGGCCAGTTTTCTCAGGCCGGTGCCATCTTTTTTCACGACACACGGATGGCAGTCGTAGTGTGCACCGGAAACGAACAGCAGCCACTCTCCATCGAGCGACCACTGCGGAACAAAGTTAAATGGATTGCCCGTTTGAATGTGCTGCTTCTGACTTCCGTCAGCATTCGATACATAGATCTGGTAATTCTCGTGATAGCTGATCCGCTTTCCATCCGGCGACGCGCTATAGCCGTAGCTGAATCCGGCGGTATCTCCGGAAACATCGCGTTTATTGCGACCATCGGGATCCATGCGAAACGGCTTTGAGATGCCGCTGAGCAGGGGGGTAAAGCCAAAGCCGGACTTGTCAGGCAGAAAGAACAGTCCGGTGTTGTAAATGCTGACACGCTCGATCTCCGTGAGATTCTGAATCCCGCCACCAGCAAGATTCACAAGGCAGCAATCGACGAGCCACCCCTCCGTCATTCGAAATGTTTTGTGCTGCCGTTCCCAGGCGGCGTTTTCTGGATCCTCCCAAAGGCTCAGTACGATCGCCTGCTGTCCATCGGGCGACCATCCGGCAAACTGTGTCCACGCGTCAGAATTCGTCACAAGTTCCTCCGCGACCACTCGCCGATTCGTGCCGTCGGCATTCACGATGCAAGCTCGCTGCGTTCTCCAGTTCGCAAACTGCCCGTCAGGAAGGTCATTGCGACCTTCGGTGTATCCAATCAACAACGTTGGCGGATCATCGGCGACGAGGACCGATGAACTGGTCATCAGCAACATGGCTACAGCGATCAGCAATGCAATCATTCCCGTCATGATTCCCCCGACAAGACAACGACCACCACATCGGCATCCGAAAAATGACCTTCGATCCGGAGCATGGATCAACTCAGGACACCCGGAATCAGACTCCAGCTTTCTGCGACTCCCGTGAGTCGTTCCTGCCGACCGGCATTTTCAAAGAACAGATTGTCAGGCTCCAGTCCCAGCGAGGTCAGGATTGTAGCGTGCAGATTTTTCACGGGCTGCGGATCTTCTGTCGCTCGAAGACCAATCTCATCTGTCGCTCCAATCGTGGCCCCGGCCTTCACGCCTCCCCCTGCCATCCAGATATTGAAACCGTAAGGATTGTGATTGCGTCCGCCGTTTCCCTGCATCATCGGAGTGCGGCCGAACTCTCCGGCCCAGATCACCAGCGTCGTTTCAAGCAGTCCTCGCTGCTTCAGGTCGTCAAGCAGTGCCGCAATCGGCTGATCCGTTTGCTCGGCATTGCGACGGTTGTAGTCGATGTTATTGTCGTGGCCGTCCCAGCCAAGCTTGTCGACGGCGTTGTAAATCTGAACGAACCGAACACCCTTTTCAATCAGTCGTCGTGACAGCAGGCACATGCGACCATACAGTGATTTCGCCGAATTCGCGTCGTGCAGTCCATAGGCTCCCTGAGTCTCTTCGGTCTCAAGATTTAATTCTCCGACATCAATCGCCTCGGACTGCATTCGGTAAGCCAGTTCGTAAGCGGCGATGCGACCATCCAGATCCAGGACTCCGGGACGGACTGCCGCGTGTCGTCGATTCAGAGCCTGAGCAAAGTCGATGGTTGCTCGCTGAGAAGCAGCGAATTCGGAAGGAGCTTCCAGGTTCAGAACCGGCGAGCCGTCGTGACGAAACTGGGTTCCCTGAAATGCCGCGGGCAGGAATGCGTTACTCCAGTTTGCAGAGCCACCGAGTCCTCCAACCTTGTAGAGGAGTACAAACCCCGGCAGGTTCTGGTTCTCCGAGCCCAGTCCGTAAGTGACCCATGAACCAAGACTCGGCTTGCCACCAAGAATCGCGCCGGTATTCATGAGGTAGGTGGCCGGAGCATGGTTCGAACTGTCGCTGAACATTGAGCGAACAACACAGAGATCGTCCGTATGACGTGCTGTGTGCGGCAGAAGTTCGGAAACCCATCGTCCTGACTCGCCGTGCCGACGCCATTGCCATGGACCGGCCATGAGTTCGTCCTTACAGTGATTGAACACGCCTCCCACACGGTCCGGATTTTCCCTGAGCGAAGGTGGAACGGGTTTGCCATGCAGTCGAATCAGATCCGGCTTGTAATCAAACAAATCAAATGTCGAAGGTCCACCGTACTGAAATAAAAAGATGACCTGCCGAGCTTTTGGAGCAACGTGCGAGATTCGCTCCGCAAGCGGATGAAGCGGATCGAGATCAGACCGATCGACCTTCGAACCGCGTGCGTTGGATGCCATCAACGCTGTCGCGGCGAGTCCGGCAAAGCCAACTCCGGACTGTGAGAGAAAAATGCGGCGAGCGTTTCGATGCATGGAGATCATCCTGTGTTGGTGATCAGCGACCAACATTCCCGTATCGTTCACAAACATCAGTCACGGAACCGGCGAAAACAATTTCAGCATTCGAACATTGAACGGGCCGCCCGGCAAACGCAAGCGATTCGAGTTTTCAACGAGGAGCGTTCGCGAATCCAGTCCACCCCAGTCGGAACTCCAGACTCAAACGGACCAGCGTCCAACGAACGGCATTTCCCCACGCTGCAGGAGCCTCGAGAACACAGACTAACCAGCATTCGACAAACGTCATCGCCTGAGCGAGTCAACGCAGGATGCTGAGGAGCAAATGCTGCATCAACCGTTCTCACAACATCTGTCGAACTCAGCGACAGTCGTGAAGATCTGCGGGGTAACGCTCATCCGCACGGACAGAACGCAGACAATCAGGACTGATCTTTCAATTCATTTACAACGAGCAACGACTGCAGGAAACACCATAAAAAGCAGGCCTTCTGACCTCGCAGACCGGTCGAGAGCAGTCAAATATTCCACCCAGAACACCCATCCATTCCAAATTCTTAGCAAATGTCTTTGACGACGAATAACTTCGACCTATGTTTCCGTGACGTTCATGCAAACGGACTGTGAAACACAGGAAAACGGCCACGCAAGGCCGACCGATCCCTGCTGAACCAAGCCATGAAAACACATTCGACTTAACAGCGCGGTAAGGAAAGCTAGGAGCTTTGAGGGGACCTTGCCGCGCTGTTTTTTCATGCGCATGGAAAATTGTATCGATTGCGGCGACTTTTCCGGATTTTCTATCAAGGAGCGAATCGTCCCGGTCCGAAAACGATTCAGTGTTCCTGCGCCAGCAGTTTGCTTCTCCCTGCGCAGGGCAAGACCTTGAGCGGTGGTTTCACGGATGAACAACGACTCTCCCTTTCGCCGTTCGCGAGTAACGCTGACGGCTGGCATTGTCATCTGCAGTATGCTGGCTGTCTGCAGCGTGATCAGCACGGCTCGAGGTCGGCAACCGAGAACTCTGTCGTTGAGTCACGGGCGACCGGCGACCATCGCTGAAGCCAACCGTCAATTGTCGAAGTCGTACGACGAGTTCTATCCCGGTCGGACTGATTCGTCCCGTTCAATTCGAACGGCGTCGCAGCCGGAAGTGCAAGTCCTGACGCACAGTTCAACTGTTTCCGACGACACGTCGCGTCGTCCAGAAATCATTCAGAGCCGTCATACTCTCGATTCCGTACACTCGGACGATGTCACAATCAGTAACCCGGCACAAAGTCGCAACCAGATGACGACCGCGACCGTTGTCGAAGCCACAGGGAACTCTTCAGACCGCGGGGCTCAGCCAACTCCGCTTGCTCACATCACCGTACCTGTCACGGTGAATGTGGACAATGGCGAAATCCTGACGGAACTCATGCGGCTTCAGGAAGAAGTCATATTGACTCGTGGGCACCTATCAGATGATTCATCGCCGTCAGAACCCTCTTCGGACTCGCCGGCTTCGGAATCTCTCGCAGCAGTAGAAGTCCCTTCCGATACTGCACCATCAGCCATCGCCGTCCAGGGCCCGTCGCCAGCGGTGGATTCAGAGCTCCAGTCGGCCAATCGGCTGCCGGAACCCCTTGAGTCATTCACGTCACCAGAGCCATCAGGTGATGATCCTCGCTCGACTAAAGCGGACACACCACAGCAGATCACTGCGGAGTCGGACGCCTCCTCGGAGATGCCATCAGAGACAGCGAAGACCAATGCTGTTCCACCAATTAACACTCAGACGGCTGAGGAGCCGGGGTTGACTGTGCCCGACTTCACTGATTTTTCGGAACCGCATTCCGGCCTGCCGGTTGATCCTCTGGAACAGCATCTCCCCTCGTTTGACCCGCCACCTCAGGCAAACTCATCACCAGCAACTTCACTGAACAGTTACACAGAATGGGTGCATTCTTTTGAAGTGGAAGAAGCTGGACCGGACGAGACTCAAAGAGTGACACAGATTGTGTACGAAGACGAGTTGCCGTCTTTCCCTGAGATGGAAATGCCCGAGGAGGCAGCAAAACCAGCTGCCGCCGAAATTGTGACCCCATTATTGACGATTCCAGCGGAACCACTGTCGGACCCTGGAAAAACAGAAATTGCGAACGAGCAGCCTTCCACCCCAGTTCCGCCTGTCCCCGTCAGGTCAGCAGAGTCGATGGACGGATTCCACGAACCGTCAACGATTCCTGTTTTCCCGGTGACCGAAACGAAATCCAATTCCGTCGGTCAAACGTCCGTTCCAGCGCAACAGGTTTCATGGGCGGCGCAAACCCCCTCGGTCATGCCATTGAAGTCATCGTCGGCAGCGAGTTCAGCACCCGCGCCGTCGATTCGCAAGCCGGTTTCGAGAGTCACGACCAGTCGATCCGGCAGCGCGATGCGATCGGCAGGCGAACCTTATTCTTCTGCTTCCGAAGGAGTCAGCAGATCCGGCCCGCCCATCGCTTCACGCCTGAAGGGTGTCAAATCGCCATCGGCTCCGCGTGCACCTGAATCACCGGGGCTCCTCGCTCGAATGAAATCACGCGTCTCAAGCGCGGTGAATCGAGTCTCGAAGCCGGACTTTGACACTCCGATCTGGGTGGATCGCCTGGCTGACTGGAAAGATGAGCGGACAGGAAAAGGGAGTCCCGCGGAACCGCAGACGGCACGATCGATGAATGCCGTTGCATCTCAGCCGCGTGGAAACCACGGCATGCATGCTCGTCCAGGTTCCGCAGATCACCGGTCTTCACCGGCGTCTCGATCAAGTTCTGTGCGTCAACCCGTCACAAAGATTCCAGGGAGAGCCGCGAATTCTGAAATCGCAGGATCAAAGTCACAGCCGCGAGCCAACGTCACGACGGTGCCGCGAGCCGGACAACAGGCATCTCAGGTCAGCCGAACTGCGCTGGCAGCCGTTCCAAAGTCCATTCATCCACCTGCGGCTGCGATACGTCCGCAGCAGCCATCAGCGGCATCGATGACATCGCCAACATCGAAACAGAGCGTATCTGCCGCGTCCTATCACAAAGAGGTGTCGTCACCTTCTCAAAAGTCAGTCAGCCAGTCGGGGTATTCTGAAGGAACCGTTCCACCTGCTCGCTTGCCTGAAATGAATCAACTGCAGCCGCATGCGGCACAAACGGCAATGCATGGTTCTTCCAAACTTCAGCAGGGGCGTGAGATTTACCCTCGTGATTCGCAGTCACTGGAACATACTTCGGTTGCTTCAACATACCATGGTCCGGTGGAACATCAGACTCATGTCTCGTTCCCAATGATGCAGACTCAGTTCTCAGATGCGCAAACCGAGTATGTGGGAACGCTGGATGCATTCAGCTACCGCATGACGATGGTGATTCGTCCTCCGAGTCTTTCGGTCCCGGGCTCCGATTCGGTGTCCCGCTGGTTTTCGAATGCGAGATCGGCAGCGTCCAGCACTGCTGCACCTGCGGTTCATCGCGTCAGTTCCACGATTCGCTATTCGACACAGCCGAAAACGGTTCGATGACCTTGCTACGTCCAGACGCCTCCGAGTTTCATCACTTCTACGCAGGATATGTCGCAGTCGTACCAGACGGTGACATCCGAACCATCCTTGCTCAGCAACGCAGTGAATGCGTCGCCCGCTGGCGACAGATACCTGAATCCGAGGCCGCAACGATTCACGCTCCTTATCAATGGAAGCTACGCCAGGTTCTCGACCATCTGACCGACGGCGAGCGCATTTTCGGCTATCGACTTTTTCGAATTGCCCGTGGCGATCAGACGCCGCTTCCCGGTTATGACGAGAGCTTCTATGCGGCGGCATCCGAAAGGCATCCAGCCCCGCTCGCTGACATCATTGAGTCATTCGAATGTCTGAGGCAGGCCAATCTGAATCTTGTGCGAAATCTTTCCGATTCAGTCTGGAATTGCACTGGAACGGCGAATAATTCCCACATCACCGTTCGCGCACTGACCTACATTCTTGCCGGTCATGTTTTTCATCATGATGTGATCCTGCGAAAACGCCTTGGCCTCGTGGTACCAGATTGAAAAGAAGCATTCCCAGACAGAGAAGAACTCGTGAAACATCGTAACGTGATCCGACATCCGCAGGTCTCCGAAATGGATGTGATTGAGCACGTCTCGGAACTCCGACAGCACTCGGAACTGATCGAAGAAATCAAGCAGACAGCGGATAAGCTGGCAGAAGACCGGGCCAGTCGCGGCGATCTCAAGATCCTGAGCCGCGCGTTGAGAGAGTTGCGTTACGCCTTCAAAGTTTTCGGCCCGTACCGGCGTAATCGCAAGGTGTCAGTCTTCGGTTCAGCACGAACCAAACGTGAGAATCCGTGCTACACAACGGCCGAGCAATTTGGTCGGCGGATGGCTGAGGAAGGCTGGATGGTGGTGACCGGCGCGGGTGGCGGCATCATGGAAGCAGCACACCGCGGATCTGGTCGCGAGATGGCAATGGGGCTGAATATTCTGCTTCCCTTCGAGCAGGAAGCGAACGCCATTATCGCGGGAGATCCGAAGCTCGTCAGTCTGAAGTACTTCTTTACTCGGAAACTGATGTTCGTCAAAGAAGTCCATGCCGTGGTCTCATGCCCTGGTGGTTTCGGAACCCTCGACGAGGCATTTGAGACGCTGACGCTCGTTCAGACCGGGAAAAGAGACCTGATGCCACTGGTGATGCTGGATGAACCTGGCGGAACATACTGGTCTGCATTTCTGAAATACGTTCGCGACGAACTGCTTGACAATGGATTGATCTCACCTGGCGACCTGTCGCTGTTCAAAGTGACGGATCATGTCGAAGACGCCGTTGAAGAAGTGATTGGTTTCTACAGCGTGTACAACAGCATGCGATTCATCCGGGATCGTCTGATTCTCCGTCTTCACGTCGAGCCTACAGATCAGTTGATGCAGCGACTGAATGACGAGTTTTCCGATCTGTGCATCAGCGGACGGATCGAAAAGACGACCACGCATCGACTGGAGGCCGACGATGCTCATCTCACTCACCTGCCTCGGCTGAGTCTCAACTTCGAACGGAAAGCCGACGGAAGATTGCG
>JBKDRW010000017.1:0-9755 GCA_046341255.1 Planctomycetota bacterium | reverse complement strand
TTCGAATGCTCCTTGAATTCAATGCTGGTGTGGACTTCGCCGCTGAATGCATCATGTGATACCGGGAGCCGTGTTTGTGCTGAGGAATTGTGGCTGCACCTCGTTGTATGATCTCGGCGTCTTCACAGCGAACGGCCTGAAGGGCGACCCTTTGACGACGCGAGATTGTTGACGATACGGGGCCATCAAAAGATGGATTCTTCCAGCGGTGCTGCACTCGGCTCCGGGCAGTTCCAGCACACGACAAGGTGGTTTCGAACATCTCCGACGCCTGTCAACTGTCGCACAGATTTGCAGACATCAACATCGTCACTGTTGACTCGGATGACACCTTCGAGGCACACACCATTCGGAAGTCTTCGGACGACCAAAGATGCAATGTTCAGACCTTCCTCTGAAAGAAGTGCTCTTCGGACATCCGCCTCCAACTGGCGTGCGGAGTCACCAGTGCTGGCGGAACTGGCTGCGTGGGTGGCTAGAGCTGGCATTGAATCCTCCATGCAACAATCGGAAAACATCCCGCTCTCAAACGTTCGTTGATGGTATCAATCACAGGTCGAACGACCAGATATGAATGGGCAATCACATGGGTTTTGGGAAAATCTAAAGTGAAACAGGATTCAACCCAATTCGCCTGTTTTGCCGGGACTCCTGGCGGGCTCGCAAGAACCAGGCTCGTGAATCTCTCGAGGGGTTGGTCAACCACGCGCGTGTCTCAAAGCGGGTCGCCGCGTTCTGAGAAGAACTGTTGAGACAAAAGGATTCCTGCCAGTCGGCATTGTCTGCTCCAGCATTGTTCAGGATGGTGGAGTCGTGCCGAGATCCCTCTGTTTCTCGGATATTCGCGTCAGGCGATCGACTAGGATAAGAAGGTTTGGGCTTTCACCGATGCCGGAGTGGGTTTCTTGCCCTGTCCCGATTCAGATACGGGCGGCATTCCTGTTTTGAAGCGGACCGTTCAGGTCTGTCTGCGGGGGCAATTTGGATCGCTTGAATTTGGCTTCAGCCTTTGGAATACTCAAGTTTCGATTTTGGGGCGACCCCCGAAATTCCCACCGCAAAAATTCACCCGCGGGATAACGAAACAATGAAGCCGGACGAATTGCAGGAGTTTAAGACGATGCTCAAACTGCTGCAGGCGAGACTGAGGGGCGATGTCGAGCAACTCACGGAGGAAGCTTTTTCTGGCTCTGAGGCGGGCAATGAGTCCCGATCGACAAATCATATGGCTGAAATGGGTTCAGATGCATGGGATCTTGATTTTTCATTGCAATTGGTTGAGAGTGACCAGAACGTGCTCGAGGAAATCGCACACGCGTTGAAAAAGATCGACAATGGATCCTATGGTCTGTGTGAAACATGTATCGACCAGGGAAAACCGGAAGCTAAAGCTCGGATTCTGAAAGCCCGTCTTCAGGCCATTCCCCACGCTCGGAACTGTGTTGAATGCGAGCGGCAGAAAGAATTGCGACGCTGATGCAGGAATATCCGCGAAGTCGAGTGGCGGTCTTTAGTGCCATTGCAGTTGCGACACTCGCGATTGATCTCGGCAGCAAAGAGTGGGTCTTTCGATCACTTGGTTTCCCCTGTCTGGAGCAGCCGCGACTGATCGACAGCTGGCTTCGATTCCAGCTTCACACGAGCCTTAACCACGGCGCACTGTGGGGGTTCGGTCAGGGATTCGCCACGGGCTTCGCGGTGTTGAGTGCCGTTGCCGTTTTTCTGATTGTATTCTGGCTGTTCTTTCGTAACGCAGCACAAAGTTTGTGGCTGACCATCGCACTTGCCATGGTGTCCGGGGGTGCGGTCGGTAATATGTATGATCGTCTGGGACTGCATGGTGTCGTCATGCCCGGCAAGATGTCACCTGCGCTGGCGGTGCGGGACTTTCTGAGATTCCATTTTGGAACCTACGAGTATCCTACCTTCAATCTGGCGGACTCGTTTCTCGTGGCGGGGGCGATCATGCTCATGATTCATTCGTTTCGGGAACCCGCAGACACCAATGAAGAGGCGAGCAACGAGCGAGAGCAGACGGCGTCGCCGCCGCTGGCATCGATGTCTCGAGACGCCGTGAAAGGCAATTGATGACCGGCCAGATGTCGTCGCAGCGGCCACAGCTTCGTGCTGGGATGGTCGGTATGGGCATGATCTTTGAAGAGACGTATCGCCCGTTTTTTGAGTCGGCTTATCAGCGAGGCCTGTATGATCGGAGATTCGGAGACATCGATGTTCCGCTCGTGGCTGTCGCTTCGAAGACCGGACATCGTGCCGAGCGTTACCTTGCCCGGTCCAGCGGCGGAATTGACGCCTTTCGAAGTTTTCGGGGTGACGATGCAGTCAGGGAACTATTGTCTGAACGTCTGACATTTGCGTGCGTGGCAACTCCGGATGATCGACATTTTGACGCGGCGAAAGCGATTCTGAATGCCGGTGTGCATCTGTTGGTTGAAAAACCTTCGGTGCTTTCGCTGCAGGAAGTGGATGAACTGAATGCCATTGCCGAGCAAAAGGGCGTTCTGGCTCGCGTTGTCTATCACAAGCTGCTGGACCCTGATCACAAAAAGCTTCGAACACTGGTGCATGATGGAGTTCTGAAGCATGTCAATAATGGTTACTGTTCACTTCTTGAGCCGCGGCAGATTTCAGGTCAGCAGTTCTCCGAATGGATCTCAGGAAGAAATCCGGGCACCTATGTTGCTGTGCATTACATCAAGCTGATCGATTTTACCTTTGGCGGTCGACTGCGGACCGTTACCTGCACCGGGCAACGAGGCCTCGTTGGTCCTCGCGATGGCAATACGTGGGACAGTGTTCAGTTGCGACTGATCTATGAATATGACTCCGGACGCGAAGCGGCATTTGATATTCACACGTCTTGGGTTACGCCTGATAATTTCCCGGGCTATGTGGAGCAGGAAGTTCAGTTCCGGTTCGACAACGGTATCTGGAACGGACATTCTCGTAAGCGAGGCGTAGAGCTGACCGTGGAAGGTCTGACACCGCTGAAGATGAAGAATACGATCAACAATCATTACAACGGCAGCTTCGTTGAGCCATGGGGTGAACGCTCTCAGCGAGGCTACGGTATTGAAGTCATCGATCGTTTTGCTCGCGAAGTGGCATTCGTTGAATATGGCGGCTCCGCAGACGAGCGGATGCAGCGTCTTGCCGAGATTCGGTCACTGAAGTACGCGGATCTGAGTGCCGACCGGCAGGTTGTTGCAGCCGTGCAGGCGATGGAAATGATTCTGGACGAACAGTCCAAAGGTCGCCCTGACCGAGTTGCTCGCTTTGATGGTCAAACGCTGACTCTGCACTGAGTCGCAGAGGTTCCTGACATTTCTCAGGCTGAGTCCGTGCCTTCCGGAGAAAGCGGCGATATCCTGCGGAAAGGCGATCTGGCAGAATCTGGAAGGGCTGCTGCGATGTTCACATCCAACCCCGCTGGTCTGATCTCTGAGTCTGAAATTTCATCACTGTCCCGTCGGAATCTGCTGACACGAATGGGTGCCAGTATGGGCTCCATTGGCATGCTCTCCGCAGTGCAGATGGCCGAGGGCGGTGACCGGTTGTCCGAGCGACTCACTTCGTCGACGCCGCATTCGGCGCCGAAGGCAAAACGCATCATTCATTTATTTATGAATGGTGGGCCGTTCCAGGCAGACTTTTTCGATCCCAAACCGGCCCTCGCGAAGTTTTCCGGCCAGCGTCCTCCGGAAGCCGACCTGAGAACGGAACGCAGAACTGCGGGCCTCATGCCCTCACCATTTCGTTTTCGACCATCTGGCAGCAGCGGTGTTCCGGTCAGTGAACTGCTGCCGCTGACATCTCGATGCATCGACGATATGTGCATCATCCGCTCGATGTATACGGAAAACCCGAACCACGGCCCTGCCTTGTTGCTGATGAATAATGGAACCATTCTGCCAACTCGACCGAGCATGGGGTCATGGCTGTCTTACGGTCTTGGCACAGAGAACGCTGACCTTCCCGCATATGTGGTTCTGTGTCCGGGTAAGCCAGTGCGGTTTTCGATCCTCTGGACGAGTGCGTTTCTGCCGGGCTCGCATCAGGGGACATACATCAATCACACTGAGCCTGTGCCGGATAAGCTCATTCCATTTTTGCAATCGGAGACATCCATCGATCGACAGGGGAAGCAGGTAGACCTGATGAGACGCCTGAATCAGTTTCATCTGGATCGCTCTGGTCCGGATGGACAGCTTGAAGGTCGACTGCAGGCCATGGAGACAGCATTTCGGATGCAGTTTTCCGCAACCGATGCATTTGATCTGCAGAAGGAATCGAAGTCGACGCGAGAACATTACGGAGAAGGACATTTTGCCAATGGTTGCCTGCTGGCCCGACGACTGGCGGAGCGAGGCGTTCGGTGTGTCCAGGTCTACTACGGCAACGGGCAGCCGTGGGACACGCACAGTGATCACAACAAGAGCACAGAAAATCTCGCCAGAGACATCGATCGTCCTATTGCCGCGTTGCTGTCCGACCTGAGGCAACGAGGACTTCTTGAGGACACTCTTGTGCTTTGGGGTGGCGAGTTTGGACGGACTCCGACGACCGAAAACGGGAACGGCCGAGACCATAATCATTATGGTTTCACCTGCTGGCTGGCCGGTGGCGGAATTCGAGGCGGCATGACCTACGGAGAAACAGACGATTTTGGCTTCCGCGCGGTTCACAATCGGGTTCACGTGCATGACTTGCACGCAACGATCCTGCATCAGATGGGAATCGACCACGAGCGTCTGACATATCGTTATGCAGGCCGAGATTTCCGCCTGACCGACGTCGCCGGCCGGGTGATCCATGAGATCATGTGATCGCTGACTGCTCCATTGATCTTGTCAATCAGCATCATTCTTGACTGCCGCAGTTCAGCAATTCAATGATCCACGCCCGGAGGCCCGACCAGAATGGAAAAGTGCCGGGCAACACACGTGAGATGACCGGCAGCAGCCATCAGATTCGCAGGTGATCGAGAGCATCCGCGGCTGACATCACATAGCTGACGTAAAACGGACCGAACTCAGCGTAACCTGCCGACGCTTTGTCAAATCGCATGGTGTAGACAATCTCCTTGATGTGTTCCGGAGCACGACTCCAGAGCGTCACACCCCATTCCCAGTCATCGAATCCCGTCGATGCGGTGATCAACTGGGAGACTCGGCCGGCGAATTTGATTCCGGATGTTGCATGTTCTGCCATCAGTTCGCTGCGAACGCTGAATGGTTCAAGGTACCAGTTGGCCAGCGGATGACGTGCCTTGTTCATCGGATAAAAGGTCATGACTGGAAATGGAGGGAAGTCAGGATACAGACGCTGCTGATTCATTGCCGGCAGTCGCTGCTGGTAAGCGTTCAGCTTGGCCTGAAACGCTGGCTCATCCGGTTTCGCTCCCTCGCGAATCAGACGTTCTGCATATTGCTCAACGGACGGAACATACTCGCTCACTTCAGTGATCGACACAAACGAATAGGTTGGTACGAAGACGGTACCCAGCCTGCTCGCGCGAATCCTCTGAGTGACTGCGTCCAGTCGGAGTGGATCGGCGTCCATCATCATCAGGCCAAGATCCGCTCGATGCCCTGATACAACAGAGGACTGCAATCGAGCCGGTGCATTTTCCGCTGCAGGATCAAGAATCGAAATGACTTCGGCACGCCCGAGAGCCCGATCAGCGGGATCGACCTTCATCAGTGCAGCCTGATCAATTTTGAAATACATGTGCAGACAGTGCCAGCCTTCTGCCATACGCGTGGTTGGTTCAGGCAGCGGAACAGAGTGTCCGTGAGGTCGTTGCACAGGAAAGCTTTCTTCAATGATCGGGATGCAGGATTGGAAAGGCTGACACGAGCCACGACTCGTCGGATCAGATCAGTGGCGGGTTGCAGCCACCTCCGAAGGTCTTCGGGAAGTATACGACTTTCCAGAATCTACTTCACGGTGTCCGGGGAAACGGATGCAATGAGGTCTCGCAGATGGAAATGGTGTTTGCCCAGTTTCCCTCCATAATTGCCAGCTGTGATTTGAAGAATTCCGGGCTGTTGTGCTGCGGCATGCAGACCGCTCCCCATGGCACTCTTCACCGCATCGAAGCTGAGACCGTCGATGACAATTTCGTAGACGGCATTGCAGTCTTCAGGGAGCCGCGTTTTCACGACTCCACGCAGGGTCGGGCAATAGGCTTCGTTCGTACTGGCTCTGAGCTTCGGATATTTTGATCCCACTTTGCTGCCGGACCTGACAATGCCTCCGGGAAATGGCAAAGCAATGTCTCGGAGCCGTCTGATTGCTTCCACGGCCACCTCGGCCGCCGCCAATGTTTGTGGTCCGGAACGACCGCAAATCAGCAGATTGCCCCCGGCTACCCCGGTCACGGTACCGAAGAAGTCCTCGCAGAGGAATTCACCGTCCATCGTCGGGATTCGCCAGAAGCGATCAGTCCCCAGCTTCTTTGAGATCTGAAAACCATCACCGAAGTAACGGATGGCTCCGCCGATGCGAATCTGTTTTTCTCTGGGAACATCCGGAAGACCATTAAAACAGGCTGTCGTCGGGCAGGTGAGTACACATTGACCGATGCGGCTTTGCAGCGACCTGGCGAGTGCGTCACCGCTGAATCCGAATGCCAGTACAACCACACCCGGGCGTCCATCGGGAGTCTCGTGCGCGGAGAGGTTGGATTCGATGGCAGCTTCGATATCGCATGCAATCACACTGGTTGCGTTTCCGCAGAGAACCGTCGCAGCCGTTGTCGCCCACTTGTCCGAATCGGCCGTAATCAGGATCCTCGCCGCCTTGATCGGGAAAGCTTCGGCAAACGTATCGTCGATCTGAACTCCATAAAGCTGCATGCAAACGACCCGCGAAAACGATGGAGCCAGGGACACCAGTTGGTGAAGGTTACCCTGCGTCAATGTTCAGGAAAAATCGGAAAAGAACAGCGACAATAGCACAGATCACGACAGAACTCGATCGTCGTCTGCCGGATATTATGTCCCTCGAATATCGCCTGTTTGAAGAATCTCAGAGCGTCTGGCTTTTTACAATCTCGCCAGTCCATTCCAGAACCCGCGAATATTTGACAGACTCACCTCTGTGGCTCAAGTCGCCAATCGTGGATTCGCAAGTGATCAATCGACGATTGCAGCGAATCATGATACCACACTGACGTGCCCACTGTTGTTCACTCATTCGTTACTGAAGGAAGTCCTGTGATTCCACTTCGAGACGAAAACCCATCTCAAAGAAAACCGATTTTCACATGGACGCTCATCGGAATCTGCGTGCTTGTCTACCTGATGCAGATTGCTGATCCAACAGATGGGATTACGATGAAGTTTGCCATGGTGCCGGCCAGAATCAGTCATCCCGACAAGATCATCATTGTCCGAGGGAAAGATCAGGTGCAAACTCCGCTGGGGCCGCAAACAGTTGATGTCGAGCGTGAGTTGCCGAAATCTGCACTCCCCGAATGGCTCACCATTGTCAGCTGCATCTTTCTTCATGGAAGCGTCACACACCTGCTGGGGAACGTCTGGTTTCTGCACATTTTTGGAGATAATGTGGAAGACCGGCTTGGTCATATAGGTTACCTCCTCTTTTACATTGGTTGTGGAATCGCGGCGAGCTTATCGCAATATGTGTTGGATACGGAATCACCAATTCCCACGATCGGTGCAAGTGGTGCGATTGCCGGCGTGATGGGCGCATATCTGTTTCTGTATCCGCACGCCCATATTATTTCGCTGGTTCCCATCGCATTCTTTCTGAGAGTTGTTGTCATCCCAGCACCGGTCTTCCTCGGTATCTGGTTTCTGATTCAGTTTGTGCAGGGGACGTTTTCCATGGGCACGATGCAGGCGGCAGGTGTCGCCTGGTGGGCCCACATCGGAGGCTTCGTCGCAGGAGCTGTCGTGGCAATGCTGGTACGACGCTCCAGCCCTCCCCAGAATCCTCGGATCGTTGTGGTTCGTCCGCAGGACGACCGTCCGTGGGACTGACGGAGATGAACTGAGCAGAATCAGCACGGATGAAAAGAAGTTGCGTCTCAGATTTGCCCCGGAAAGGTTCCGAGACCGAGATTCAGACCCTCTGAGTCGGTGTAATTCAGGCCTGCGGGTTCGATCAGTTCAGGGGCCCCTGGGGGCGGTGGGAATTCCCTAAACAGCCTGAAATCGCTTCAGACAGAACGCAACTTGTGGCAGTTTGCTTCGAGAGTCTCTCTTTGGTGAATTGCGGATGGTGGGATCCCCAGCCATCTGCGTCCGGCTTCATGACCCGCCTCACCCAGAGACAATCTCTCCCTCAAAGGTGCCAATATGCTGAATCCTTCTCGCCTGAATGCCGCCTGCATACACCAGCGCCTCAGCCGCCACGTTTCTGCGATCACTGTTGAACGTCGTAAGTCAGCCGTTCAGGTCCTGACGGGATCATCTCGTGTGGATACCTCGATCATCGAAGCCGTCGGCTATGATCTTCTGATCTCGACGAGGGACCAATTGAGTCCGGGTCAGTGTGTTGCGGTGGCATTCCGATCGGACATCGCCAGGTCAGATATTACCATTCCCGGTACAGTGCATTGGGTCAATTCGCGTGTTGGCTCGTTCGAGTCGGCCGTGGTTCTGCAGGACGTCATACCTGACCATCTGATCGCTCGTTCTGCGGGCGGCGTTCAACGCGGAATTCGATTTGGTTGTCACGTCGAAGGTACATTGTCATGGGGTTGTTCAGACGGACAGTCCATTGTTGATGGTCTTGTTAGTCTCCCTGCAATTGCAACGAATTACTCTCGTGGTGGCTTCTGCGTTCGGTTGAGCACGGAGCCTGAAATCGGAGCTGAGGTGGCCTTCGGTTGGCAGAATGGTCGATCGAGTCACCGCCTGCAGGGAGTCGTTCGCTGGGTGATCGGTCAGTTTGGAGGCGCGATGGCAGGTTGTGAAACTCTCGGTGCCAAAGGGTATTTGCTCGGTGGTGTTGATGTTTGAGGTCTGCTGGCATCTCTGAAGAACGGGGCCGGAGCCACCGAGGTCCGGCTCCGAATCCGCTGTCTTTTCCGCTATCTATGCTCTCGACATGAAATCTTCGTGCTCAGAAACGGCGTGTATCGACACCCCGAGTCCTCGACACGCACATTCCGCAGAATCATGCTCGTCTGCAACGATGGGGATGCCCATTCAGCCCCGACATTGACTGCTTCGGGGATTGGTCTGGTCGCTCTGCTGTGTTACACCGCATGGTGCGGATGTTAGCTGCCAGATGGCCTGCAAATCCGGGGACAGGACAAATGCGGCGAGCATGGAATATGAAGGCGATTGCATTCGGACTCTCTGGTGTCTGCGGTTGCGCAGGGTTCTCAGATGGCTCAGCCTCGCAGGTTTCTTCCGCACTGGCGCCCCTGGTCGACGGCGAGACTCCGCATGCCATCAAACGACAACTGGGCGTTATCGATAACGAGGCATCATCCATTGACGTCGACACGCTTCAGGCAGGTCAGCGAATTCGGCTCGTCACATCCGGGTCGTGGCCACGGGATTTGCAAGACGGCGGCTCTCGTGATTTCACTGAGTATCTAGGCACCGTTGAATCGATTGATCAGCACAGCATCGTGCTGCAGGATGCGGCCGTGATCATCACAGCGCGAGTCCAGCAAGGAATTCCGGTGATCGACAGGATTCCGTGGGTGAATCGTGTTTTCAGAAGTACGTCGATTGCCAGCGATGTACAAGCAC
>JBKDRW010000016.1:0-10023 GCA_046341255.1 Planctomycetota bacterium | reverse complement strand
CACCTGGAGGATGCGGACAGTGTGCTTGACCAACTGGCGGTCGGAGCGACGGAAATGGATCGATACTGGCTGGCGAGATCTGAACTGGAGTTGGGCAAGGGGGCCATCGATAAGGCCAGACAGGCACTTGCGAAAGCCCGGGAGAACAATCGCAAAGCGGAGATTCCCGACCAACTCAAGGCCCTGAAGTAGAGTTGGCGGGACAAGCGTTCCGAACGAGTCCTCCGTCTGTCTGATACCGAACGTCAATGCTCTGGCGGGCAAGATCGCTCGCACGCGAGCCTCGCAGATCCCGTTGATTGCGGGAGAAACGTCGGGGATCTGAGATGGCTCACACTCAGTGGAGACATCGCTGCGTTCCATCGCAGCCTCGCCGCTCGTGTCGCCTTCTGGATCCATGTGTGTTCCACGCCCGGGCAATTGCCGTTTGATGGGTGCATGCGTGCCGTCGGCGCGCTGTGATAGATGGTCTGAGCGCTTCCGAACGCGATGTTGGCGTACATCACGGGGTCAAGTTTGAAAACGGAATCGCCATGTCTTGCGATTCGTGGGCGAAAGGGCGAAACTCAGTCGCGGCAATGTGACCCCAGAGTTCGTTCGGGACGAGTATCCATGGTGAATCAGGTTCTGGATTTTCTCAGGCAGCAGCAATCCATTTCCCTCGAGCAACTCTGCAGCTTTCTGCGAATTCCCAGCGTGAGTGCAGACAGTGCCTTCGCGCCGCAGATGAGGTTGTGTGCTGATTGGGTGAAGTCGTCGATGGAGGAAGCGGGATTGACGGCGACCATCTATCCGACGAAAGGCCATCCGATTGTCTACGGGGAGCGGATCGAGAGCCCTTCGCTGCCGACCGTGCTGGTCTACGGTCACTATGATGTTCAGCCTCCGGACCCCTTAAGTCTCTGGACAACGCCGGCCTTCGAACCACAGGTTCGTGATGGAAAACTGTTTGCTCGGGGTGCGACTGACGATAAGGGGCAACTCTTCACACACCTGAAGTCGATTGAAGCTTGGACCAGAGTGCATGGCAGTCTGCCCGTGAATGTGAAGGTCCTGATTGAAGGTGAAGAGGAAGTTGGTGGCGTGAATCTGGACCATTTCCTCGAAACTCACAGAGAACTGCTGAAGGCAGACGTGTGCGTGGTCAGCGACACCAGTCAGTTTGGTGATGGTATCCCGGCGATTACCTGCGGTTTGCGAGGAATCGTGGCTGCGGAAGTGCGGCTGAAGGGGCCATCGAAAGATCTGCACAGCGGGATTTACGGGGGAAGCATCGCGAATCCTGCGAACGCTCTGGCGAAGATGTGCGGCAGGCTCATCGACGATGATGGCAGGATCCAGATCCCGGGCTTTTATGATGATGTGGTTGAACTCACGGCGATCGAAAAAGAGCAGTACGCCGCGTTGCCGTTTTCGGAGTCGGAATTTCTGAAAGAAGTTGGCAGCTCGGCACCGTTCGGGGAATCGGGTCGATCGACGCTGGAACGTCGAACGGCTCGGCCGACCTGTGACATCAATGGCATCACGGGAGGGTATCAGGGTGAAGGCCCGAAGACGATCATTCCTTCGCGAGCCTCAGCGAAGATCACATGCCGTCTGGTTCCGAAGATGAGTCCTGCAAAGATCCTCGATGCTCTGGAAAAATTTCTCAGGTCGAACTGTCCGGCAGGGATTGAGTTGGAATTCAAAAGGTTTCATGGTTGTGAGGCTTTTGTCTTTGACCCGACAAGTGACTGGCTGACGGCCGCACGGAAGGCGGTAGAAACTGCTTTTGGAAAGCCTCCGGTGCTGGTTCGTGAGGGCGGCTCGATTCCCGTGGTGCTTAGCTTCAAACAAATCCTTGGACTCGATACCCTTCTGCTCGGTTGGGGTCGAAACTCGGACAATCTTCACAGTCCGGATGAACACATTCACGTCGTGGATTTCCATCGCGGAACACTCGCCAGTGCGTGCCTGTGGGCTGAGTTGGCGAAGGTGAAGAAGAAGTAGTGTCTCTCAATCCGGTTTCATTTGGCCTTAGAGCATAACCATGTCGCCGGATTCGTAAGAATTCGGACGCGACGGGGAATTCTGACGAATTCTGCTACAGCTTTATTCAACAACTGCGTGAGACACCACATTAGTTGAATTCAAATAATTGAAGGAATGGACCTGTGCTTGATCTGCAGTTCATCTGCGAAAATCGTGATCTTGTCGTCGACAACTGCAGGAAGCGAGGTGTCGAAGCCGACGTGGACGCGGTGATCCGCCTTCGGGACGAACGAAACGCTCTGATCACGCAGGGTGATGAGCTTCGTCGTCAGCAGAAAGAGATTTCGGCATTGATTCCGAAGGCGTCGCCGGATGAACGACCGAAGCTGGTGGACCAGGGGAAGCAACTTCGCGAACAGGTCAGCCAGACAGAGGAACGACAGAAAGTCGTCGAGGAGCAGTTGCGGGAAGAGCAGATCCGCATCCCGAACATGACACACCCGTCAGCTCCGATTGGTGGAGAAGCGGATGCATTTGAGATTCGACTGTGGGGCGAAAAGCCGGCGTTCGACTTCAAGCCAAAGGATCATGTCGAGATTGCGGCGAACCTTGATCTGATTGATTTTGAAGCCGGAGCTCGCGTCGCCGGTTCAGGTTTTTACTTCCTGAAGAACGATGCGGTCATGCTGGAGACAGCCCTTGTGCAATTCGCACTCACAAAACTGCGAGGCGAGGGCTTCACGCTTTACACAACGCCGGATCTGGCTCGCGATTCGGTGCTCGAAGGCATTGGCTTCAATCCTCGAGGCAATGAAACGCAGATCTATTCGGTCGCCAACACGGACCTGAGCCTGGTCGCGACCGCGGAGATTACGCTGGGTGGCATCCAGAAAGATCAGACGCTCGATATCTCCAGCCTGCCGCTGAAGTACGCGGGATTGTCGCACTGTTTTCGAACGGAAGCCGGCGCCGCAGGGCGAGCCGGCAAGGGGATTTATCGGGTTCATCAGTTTACGAAGGTGGAGATGTTTGGCTACACCGGGCCAGATCTGAAGGAATCGGACACTCTGCACGCTGAAATTCTCCGCATTGAAGAGGAAATCTTCCAGGCCCTTGGCATTCATTACCGTGTGATTGACACCGCTTCTGGTGACCTTGGTGGTCCTGCCTATCGCAAATTTGACATTGAAGCGTGGATGCCGGGTCGCGGTGACGGAGGCGAATTCGGTGAAGTAACGAGCGCATCAAATTGCACGGATTACCAGGCTCGCCGTCTGAACATTCGCTGCAAGAGTCCCGACAGGAAGGGAACTCAGTTTGTCCAGACTCTGAACGGAACCGCCATCTCCTGTGCTCGAGCGATCATTGCAGTGCTGGAGAATTACCAGCAGGCGGACGGCAGCGTTGTTGTTCCGAAGGTGCTGCGCCCGTGGGTTGGTAAGGACGTGATCACGAAGGCTTAAGTGAGAGCAACACACGTTCGAAGTTTGCTCAGATTGATGCACGCGATTGCCGCGTGTTTTCGTGAGCGTACAGCGTGAGCGTTTCCGAAGCTCAGGCCCTTGCATTGACTTTTTTGGGGACCAGGCGATCCGTCCTGGTCCAGAAGATTGACGCCTTTCTGCCTGCCTCGCCAGCGGCTTCAAAGAAAGAGACTGCATCGGCGAGCCGCCGGTGTCAACCGGCCGCTCGCCACGATGCTCGTGTCTGTCGCAACGTCGTGTGTGTTGCTGACGCTGATTCCCTGTGTCCTGCTGTTACCGGCAGGTTGACACAGCGCCGCTCGCCGATGTGGTACGCGGTTTCGCGGTCGCGTTCCTGGAAGCTGCGATCGCCTGAACCTTTCGATTGTCCGCGTGTCCTTGCGGCAACTTGACAGCGTCGTCACTTCGACGATGAGCATTGGACCGGATCTGGTTCGTCGAACGGTTGAGAAACTGGAGGCAAAGATGCTGCCCGCACCTGAAGCAACACTGATTGAACAAACCCCTGATGCTTTCCCTTCCGAACGGCGTAATTGGGACTTGTTCAGCCACGAAAACCTCAATCCTCTGATGGAATCGCGACCGAAGCGAGTCTTTGGCACGCTGGGTTCGTTCCTGAATTCACGAATTGGTCATCGCTGGGTTCAGGTTCTTCTGGAGTTGAGTGATCGGCTGGAGACAGAAGATCGATTTCGGGCTGTTTTGCCCAGGGTTGGTGAACTTGTCGAATTTCGCACGGTTGAACGTGGCGGAAAGTTGTGCCATGGCAGTGGGCTGATGATGGGACAGCCGTTGCGTGCTGGTTGGCGCCGACGTCTTTATGTTTGCCCGCGGTCTGGACGACTTCTGCGAATGCCCCTTGAAAACGGGGCTCGGGCAGGAGGGATGTGAAAAATGTGCAATGTGATTGGCATGGCGCCCCCCGGTCGGCGTATGCTTCGTCGGCGTGGTGGGCCTGCTCGCTGATGGATCGGCAGCCACAAAGCGTGGGACAGAGAGAGGCTCGCAACTGCAGGAGACTGCGATGACAGGTTCTGTTCTGGAGCGTCCGACACTGGTCTTGAATCGCAACTGGCAGCCGGTTGCCGTATCGACTGTTTCTCGTGCTCTGATCAAAGTCTGGAATGAATCGGCTCGGATTGTTGATCCGGCGAATTTTCAGCTGTACGGATGGGAAGACTGGTCACAACTGAAGCCTGCCGATGGTGACCCGGTGATTCGGACTCAATGGATGACCCTGCGGGTACCAGAGGTGATTACTCTGACGAGATACGATCGGCTGCCGGTCAAAATCGTTGCCTTCAGTCGTCGCAATGTCTTCAAACGCGACAGTTACACATGTCAATATTGTGGTTGCCGACCAGGCAGTGAAGAGCTGACCATTGATCATGTTGTTCCTCGTTCGCGGGGTGGTTTGTCCAGCTGGACGAACTGTGTCCTTGCGTGTATTGACTGCAACACTCGAAAAGCGAACCGTACTCCGGAGCAGGCCGGGATGCCGCTTCTGCAAAAGCCCACACGGCCGATGTGGAATCCGTTGTATGCTCCTCACGGAGTCAGGATCGAAAGCTGGTCGAAGTTTGTGAGCGAGGCGTACTGGAACGTTGAACTCGCTGAGGAAGAATGAAACAGCCAGAGCGGGAGAGTTCCTGCTCTGGCTGTCTTTATTTTCGTGCTGGCTGCCTGAAGTGCACTGACAGCGAGCCCTGCGTTGGTTGTCGGGAGTTCATCGCGGTTTTGTGACGGCGCGAAGTCAGCGACGGCACCCATCGCTCCGTGCCCCATTATCAGACAGGATCTGGATAGCGGAAGACTTTGCCTTCAAAATTCCTGAGCAGCAGATCGTCCCCATCCCGCCCGATAACCGTTTCAGGCTGAAGCGGTATCTTGCCGCCGCCTCCCGGGGCATCGATCACATAGGTTGGAACTGCGTATCCGGTGGTAAACCCGCGCAGACCCTGAATGATTTCGAGTCCCGTGGAAACCGGGGTCCGAAAATGAGATGAGCCGCTGATCGGATCGCACTGGTACAGATAATATGGGCGAACTCTCATCAGCAGCAGTTTGTGAACCAGTTGTCGCATGGTTTCGACATTGTCATTCACGCCTTTCAGCAAGACGGTCTGCGATCCCAGAGGGATTCCGGCGTCAACCAGCCGTGTGCAGGCCTGTTTTGCTTCCGGAGTGCACTCGTCTGCATGCAGGAAGTGAACGCTCATCCAGAGCGGATGATACTTTCGCAGCACCGAACATAACTCCGGAGTGATTCTCTGGGGCAGTACCGCTGGCATCTTCGTCCCGATTCGAATGAATTCGAGATGCGGAATGGCACGAAGACGACCAAGAATCCAGTCCAGCTTATCATCACTCAGCGCCAGAGGGTCACCTCCGGAAATCAGGACATCGCGAACCTGCGTTGCTCCCTCCAGATAGCGGAAAATGGCTTCCAGACGCTGAACATTCGGCTGGATTTCACCGTGTCCGACAACACGTGATCGAGTGCAATAGCGGCAATATGTCGAGCAAAAATCCAGTGGCAGCAGCAGGACTCGGTCAGGATAGCGATGAACAAGTCCAGGCACAGGGCTGTGGCCATCTTCACCCAACGGATCATCGGCTTCGCCCGGGGTCCGAATGAACTCACGGGTTGTCGGGACCACGGTTTTTCGCAGCGGCTGCTCAGCGTGGTCTGTGTCCAGCAGGCTCATGTAGTACGGCGTGACGGCCGTTGGCAGAAGCGTGCCACCATCAGACAGCACCTCGAATTCTTCTTGCGAAAGATTGAGCATCTTTTCGAACTGTTCCAGCGTTCGAATTCGATGTCTCGACTGCCATCGCCAGTCATCCCACTGATCATTAGTCACGTCCGGATAGAAGCGATCTCGGAACAGGCGAGCCTTTTCATTCTCCACGCGATTGCCAGAACCGGCAGGTTGTTCGGTTCCATTGGCGAGTGACGGCGGGGTTCGTCGGGCCGCGGTTTCGGCAATTCGGCGGGCCACGACGTTTGCGGATCCCGCATCAGCAAGCACGGTCGTGGCCAGTGTCACTGCTCTTGAGATTCCATTCGGACCTGCATCCGTCGAATCATGGAGATTCGGAAGGACCTGAAGTTGAGGCAACTCATAGGACGGTTGCCCCGGAGGCTCCGCCGGATCCGAACTCGCGGGAGGCTCCGATCTTTCGTCGCAGCCCAGGGATGATTCATCCATCGACACCATTCTCCGAGAGAACTGGTTGTCTGCTGTCTTCTGCCAGACAGAACCACAGACTCCTGGACAGACATCATCCAGGAGCGACAGAAAACAAGCTGGCCACGACTGGCCAGAATTGCCGATCACCATCCTTCTAAAAAAGCTGATCAGGGAGGTGCGTCCAGGAGACCGTAAGGCAGGGACACAGCTGATCAACGATCAGAATCTGGCAGAACGGGCGGTGCAGACATCATTCTGAAGTCGGCAGACTCGATCCAGATCGGCCGACTCCATCCCGACCTGGTGATCAATACGAAATCGACGAGTCTCTTCCCGGTACTTCGCGTCTCTCAGCTCAGTGACCAGGGCGAAGGGTGATTGCCAACAGGCGACTCCTTCCTCACCTCCATCGTTGCGATTTCCACAAAAACTCGACCCACCCAGCATCTCCAGAACAGCGGAGGTACCGGCGAACGAGCCCAGCCGACCGTGATCTGCCCATCAATTTCTACCTGTGCAGAACCGCCCAGCTTTCCCATTGCGCGGCGTTATAACGGGATGGTGGGCCAATTCAATAGAGCACCTGCGGCAGTTTTCAACGAAACCTCAAATTTCACCCGACCGTCCCCCATCTCCTCACTGGATCACAAAGATGCGTCCGGATGATGAAACTCTTTCATCAGGCCATCCCGCCTGAACTCCAACGACTGACTGGCCCGGTCAATTGGTTTGCGCATGAGGTCGAGTGGTATTCTCGATGGAAGAGGCAACGATGCGGTTCTCAACCGCCGATCTGCAGTTCGGCTGACTGCAGCATCGCGCACCGTTCTTTTGACGATCGCAGTTCAATTTCCAGTTCATTGAATGGCTTCAACTGATCGGTGATATCAAATGAAACGGCTTCCGTTGCAGCTTCGGAATCTGACGGAAGACGCTGCGCAAACAGTTCGATGCCATTCAGCTGAGCCCCGACAATCCCGGTTCCTGTGACGGCAATTCGCAGGGGCGTCGAGGCGTCAATTCCAGTGGGTGCGTGAAATTTTCGCTTCGCTCTGGAATTCATTCGGCCGCCGGATGGCACGGGGGTATGTGGCAGCACGATATCGATCCAGGATTCCGAGCCCTCCGAGGAGCCGCCGTGGATCTGCCATGGACCGACCAGTCGAATTCGATGCATGGCGAGTGACTACTTCTGTGACAGGGAATCTGGCAACGAACAAACGGTTTTCGTGGAACCACTCAGGCGTTCTGAATTCGTCTCTGGAAGTGGGGTTCGAGGGCCTTCATCATCAGGACACTTCGGTTTCCTTGAATTTCAGGGACTCCGTCGAAAGGCAGCATGTCACTCTGTTTCTTTCGTACCATAAAATACGAGGTTTGCGATCTTCCACTCTCCGTCCTGTTTGACCAGGGTAAAGTGGTCATATCCGAATTGCCTCCGTGGACCCGCTGTCAGCTTCCAGTATACCACGGCTCGTGCCAGTTCCGCTTCAAATGTGATTGTGGTGCGAACCGGAACTTCCGTGGCCTTAAAAATGGCCATCTTGTGATACGTGGATTGTGTTGTGACGAAAGGCCCTTTTGACTGCGTGGAGATGTCGCGACGAGCATTCAATTCCTGGATGACGGCATCATCGGCAAAGCAGTCTCCATAATCTTTCATCCGCTGTTCTGACCATGATTTGAAGTATCGCTCAATCAGTTCCTCCACCGCCGCCTGCTCCGGATGTGCGGGCTGCCTCGCAGCGGTTGCCGGGCTTTGCGGTGCCGTGGTCTGAGGTTCTTCGCAGTTTCCCGAATTGCCTGATGCAGGTGTTTCGGAGCGAGTTTTCTCTGCGTCAGAGGCGGCGGATTTCTGCAGCTGAATCCAGGTCTTCACATAGTCTTCCACGAACGACTGGATATACGCCCGATCCACCAGGTGCTCGCCATTCATGCCGACTCGAGCACCCAGCGGCGGGACATGGCAGAATGATACCGTCAAATGCGGATGTTTCTTGCTTCGAAGATATTCCAGACTGTACAGAGTTTCCTCGCAGAGGTACTGCCCGGCCGCTGTTGACACTCGAATCGGGTACCCTTGACTGCTCAGCAGGTCCTTCATTTGTGAGCAGGGAAAGCTGGAGTCAAATTGCTGCGGTCCGTCTGGTGTGATCAGTGGTTCGGGAGGTGTGTTTCCGGCATTGTCCGGGATCTCGGCACGTGAATTCACTGCCTTCGATTCGATGGCAAACGAATCAGGAGCTCCCTGTCCGAATGACATGACGGCTACAGGATGGAATTGTTCGATCTGCTGCTGGATCAGCCTGCGAGGCTCACTCCAGATGACGGGCATCTGCATGGCCACAATCCGATGACCGGCGATCTCCCGGCCATCAAGCTCTCGAATCCCTTCCCACGAAGGATTGGGAAGACGTTTTTGCCCGAATGGTTCGAAGCCTGTCAGAAGTATGACCGGCTTCTGCGTGACTGAGCCTGCTCCCGGAGGTTCCTGTCCAATGGCGGTCCCCCGACCGATTTGTGACAGGATTGTGAGCACAGTCAACAGAATGGTGCACCGGATCCGCATCGAACTCCTCCCGATCATACTTGTCATTCAGCGTCGACACCCTGTCGTCGTCAGCAGAAGCGTAGCCGCTCCGTTCGACTTCGTCATTCAAATGACGGTCGGAAACTTGTCTGGCAGGCGGTCCGGACCACGGTTTCGGCAGGCGGAACCATAGTGGTCAAAGTTCTGGATGAAGTACAGCGTCATTGGAATGAAGTCCGCCGGATCGTCGAGGTGACAGACTCATCAGGATCAGGCTGGTGTCAGTAGCCTGCCCCCCCTGTCGCTGTGGAGCCATCGAATCGGACAGGAGGCAGGCTGAGTCTGAGGCGGCATTCGTCAAGCAGGGCCTGGGTGACGCTGGCCCCGATGCGAGTCACGCCGATGTCGCGACACTGCAGCAGAGTGTCCATGTCCCGAACGCCGCCGGCAGCCTTGACCTGTACTTCAGGTGCGGCGTGCTTTCGCATCAGCCGCAGGTCTTCCAGTGTCGCGCCTCCGGTTCCGTAACCGGTCGATGTTTTGACCCAGTCGGCCTGCAGTTCACTGCAGATCTCACACAATCGAATCTTCTGTTCGTCCTGCAGATAGCAGTTTTCGAAGATGACTTTCACCTTCTGCCCGGCCTCATGAGCGACATCAATCACGGCTTTCAGGTCCGCAATGACATATGGCCAGTCGCCGCTGATGACGCGACTGATGTTGCAAACCAGATCCAGTTCTTCGCCTCCATCTGCCAGGGCCTGCTTCGCCTCGGCAACTTTGACGGATGTGCGGTGGCCACCATGAGGAAACCCGATCACTGTGCTGGCCTTCACTCCGGATC
>JBKDRW010000015.1:0-5723 GCA_046341255.1 Planctomycetota bacterium | reverse complement strand
GCTCAAGCACATGCAGTGGCACTGCGGACGACAGATTCGGACAGTCCCGGTGCTGCTTCCGTGAAGGGCTTGTGTGGGTGGCTTAGCATCGGTAGCATCCGACACCTTGAGCCGGCCGGCGGTTCGATCATCGTTCTGCCTGCGGTCAGTCCGCACCGTGCGGCTGCAACAGTGCGGGACTGCAATCACAAGATTTCCCAGAAGCCCCGGTGCAATTCATGGACACGCTGCTGCGGATTGTGTTCATCATGATGCTCGGCGTGCAACAGGCAGTGAACGCCTCGGAGAGTCCATTACATCCCGAAGAGGCAAAGATTGTCGAGCGGATCATTGCCGTCGAAGGGCATGTGGTCGAGGTGGCCGAAATGCCCGGTTGGGCGAAGGCTGGCGTGATCAATCGGCTCCGGGAACTGGGAGTCGAGACGTCCGGCCTGAAATCGTGGGGCGTGCGGGACATGACAAGGAAAGCCGTGTCCTTCGGCTGCATCTGTGACTCGAACGGCCGTGTGCTCGCCCTGACCGGCAATGGTCCGTGGCTTCGAGACGAGAGTCTGCGTGCCTTGAGAGGAATGCCGGAGTTGCGGATCATCCGTTTCGATCACAATGGCCTGGCAAAGAATGATCCGGAGTCACCGCTGTATCGTGGAGTTGGCTTCGACGCGTTGCTGGACTCGAAGCTGGTCGATATGAAGTTGACGCTTGGTCTGAGCGACGCGGGCATGGAGCAGGCTTCCAGAATCAGAGGGCTGAAGTCTATCCATGTGTTGCATTCACAGGTCAGTGAGGCCGGGGTGAAATTCTTTGAAGGTCATCCATCGCTGGAGTCGTTTTCCATCGCCGAAATGGGCCATGTTTCTGACGCCGCTCTTGAATGCATCGCGGGGATGCCGAAGGTGGAGCATGTTGGCTTTCACGAAGCGTTCGTCACTTACGACGGAGGTCTGAAGCATCTGCTGTCCATGAAAGGCAGACTGAAGACGCTCGACCTGTCCATGAGTCTGGTGAATGCGGCCGATCTGGAACGCGTGCGTTCCGATCATCCCGGTGTCAAGATCACCACGATCCCGCCCGATGAGATCGTGAAGCGGCACAGGTTTGTTGCTGGTCGACTTGCCCGCATTGCCCACGGTGAAGCGGCTGAAGAGCTGAAGAAGGCCATCGCGGAATACGACGCCCACAACAATCCGTCGAGGTAGCTGACATGGCGGGCACAAGCTGAGCTGCAGTCAATCAGGCAGGCTGGAAGCCGATGACGTCATCAGGGAACTCATATGAATGCGAATTGGATCAGAGTGTTCTGTTGCCGAATTGCAGCATTGTCTGCGACTGTTCTGCTGATTGCAGCCTCAGCGAATGCGGCTGATGATGTTGTGGCTCCCTCTGTCGCTGTGTTTTTTCAGACCTACTGCATCGACTGTCATGGTTCTGTGATGCCCAGGGGTGACTTCCGCGTGGATCAGCTGAAGATCTCTGCGAACGCTGCTGACGCGGAGAACTGGCAACTCGTGCTTGACAATCTGCAACTCGGTGAAATGCCTCCCAAAAATGCGGAACAGCCAACTCCGTCGCAAGTCGAACAGGTGACCACGTGGATTCAGAGCGAGATTGCTCGTGCTGCGGTGGAACTCAAGGGCACGGGCGGCGAAGTTGTGCTGCGGCGACTCAATCGCGTCGAATATGAAAACACCATTGCTGATCTGTTCGATGTCTATGGCGATTTTGCAGCGGGATTTCCCGAGGACCTGCGCGAGCATGGCTTTGACAACAATGGTGCGGCGCTGATGCTCTCGTCCACGCAGATGCAGGAATACATGAGGGCCGCTGAATTCATTCTGCAGCGGGCGATTGCGCCGGCAAATCGTCCCGAGACAAAAATCAAGACATTCACGCTGCACGACGAGAATCGCTATGCGATCGATGCCGCTGCAGAGAACCTCAAAAATCGACTGGAAAAATTTGAAAGCCTGACGCCGCAGGAGAAGGCCAGGATTCGCGAAGCGGAAGACGCTGCAAAGGCCAACCCCGAGTCTCACGGCTATCGCTTTCCCGTTCTGGATAACGGTGTGTTACGTCCGCCACAGCCTGCCGACGGCCCGCATCTCGACGCGGTCATGACGGTGCAACAGTACTTCAGCGGCCAGCCGCAGAGTCACCGGCACTTCAATCTGCGTCACCCTGGCTGGTATCGGGTGAAGGCCGTTGCTTACGCAATCAGGAACAATGGCAAGCCGGCAAGGCTGAGATTCAGCGCCGGTCGCCCCGTGCCCGGTGTGCTGCCGAAAGTCGAGAGTATCTTCGCTTTTGCAGATGACACACCGCGCGAGGTTGAGGCGATGTATTATCTCGAACCTGGCGACCGCGTCGAGTTTACGATCATGGACGGTGCGCTGCACAGTCAGGGACGATCGATGATTGACCAGCCTGGGCCGTTCATCGCAATCCGTTCCTTCAGCATTGAGGGGCCGATTTTTGACAGCTGGCCACCGAAGGGGCATCGCACGCTGTTTGGCGACGTCGACCCTTCGGCGCCCACGCCGGAGACTGCTGAAGCGATCGCCGCACAACTGGCACCGAAGCTTTTTCGAAGGCCTGTGCATGCTGCTGCAGTGGCGAAGTACCGCGCTCTTTTCGAAAAGTTCACGAAGACGATGACGCCGGAACAGTCCTTGCGAGGCATGTTGGCGGCCATGCTGGTCTCGCCTCACTTTCTTTATCACGAAGAACCCCCGGGCAGTCCCGATGCCTGGGCCATTGCGTCGAGAATGTCTTACTTTCTTTGGCGTTCTGCGCCGGATGACGTCTTGCTGAATGCTGCGGCGGATGGCAGCCTGCACGATGGCATGCAGCGTCGCAAGCAAGCTGAACGGATGCTGGCAGATCCGAGGGCCGGTCGTTTTGTCAAAGACTTCACCAACCAGTGGCTGCGAGTGCGCGAGGTCGGCATGATGAAGGCGAACGCAGAACTGTATCCCGAATACGATGCGGAGCTTGAAACAGCGATGCGTACTGAAACGGAGCAATTCATCGCAGAAATGTTTCACCGTGATCTTCCGCTCGGCAATCTCATCGACTCCGACTGGACGATGCTCAATGAGCGTCTTGCGAAGCACTACGGAATCGAGGGTGTGTCCGGGCCGGATTTCCGCCGAGTGAGTCTGGACAAATCGAAGACCGTGCGTGGAGGACTTCTGGCGCAGGCCAGCATTCACGCGATTACATCGAATGGAACCGTCACTTCGCCCGTCGCTCGCGGCACGTGGATGCTGGAAACAATCCTCGGGACGCCCGCACCGCCACCGCCGCCGGATGTCCCGGCCATTGAACCGGACATTCGGGGTTCCACCACCATCAAGGAGCAGCTTGCGAAGCATCGGGAGATTGCCAGTTGCGCATCGTGCCACAGAAAGATTGACCCGCTCGGTTTCGCCCTCGAAAACTTTGATGTGATTGGTGGCTGGAGAAATAATTACCGCGTTCTCGTTGAATCACGGCCTGGCGGTCGTGCCAAACTTTCCGACGGCGCGATGGTTCACTCTGCCGATGAATTGGACGGCATGGGGAGATTCAACAGCTTTCAGGAGTTCCGCGAATTGATGAAGCAGCGTGAAGATCTCGTTACGCGGAACCTGACGCACCAGCTTGCGACCTTCGCCCTCGGACGATCACCAGGATTCGCTGACCGCCAGCAACTGGAAGACATCGCGAACCGTGTCCGTGAGCATCAGAGCGGAATGAAGTCCCTCGTACTGCAGATCGTCTCAAGCCCGAGTTTTATCAATCCTTAATCCACCGTTGGCACTACCATGACTCCTCAATCCGCCCTCGCTTCCCGGCGCAACTTCCTTCGTGGAACCGGCGTGAGTCTCTGTCTGCCGTGGCTCGAGTCGCTGGGTGGCATCGCGCATGCCGCTGAAGCGGGACGAGAGCCTCGCCGCCTGCTGCTGATCTGTCTGCCGCTGGGAATTTATCGTGACTCGTTCATGCCGAAGCAGTCTGGAAGGGAGTACGAGATGCCGGAGTATCTTGCTCGCCTGACGGATCTTCGAGATCGGTTCACGGTTGTCTCCGGGCTTGAGCATCCCGGTGTCAGCGGTGGCCATGCCGCTCAGACTCGCATTTTTACCGGTGTGCCATCCGCCGAGAGAAACCGTCGTTCACTCGACCAGCATGTCGCTGCGACTCTTGGCCAGCACACACGGTTTGATTCGCTTGCGCTGAGCGCAGGGGCGAACGACTTTGGCTGGACGGACGGTGGCAGCATGGTGCCACCGGAGAAAAGTATGGGCGATGCGTTTGCGAGGCTCTTTGCCGAAGAAGGAGCGAGCCACAAGGCCAGAGTTCTCAGCGAGATCGGTCGTGGAAAGAGTATCCTCGACCACGTGCTGGATGAGGCACGAGACCTTGAGCCACGGCTCTCTCAGAGCGATCGCGAGAAACTGGGTGAGTACTTCGAATCCGTCCGCGCCACGGAAAGACGGCTCGTGAAGTCTGAAGAATGGATAAACCAGCCGAAGCCTCACGTGAACTCGAAACCGCCTGCGGCTTTTGCCCCGGACGAGATCATCACAAACCTGCGCGGCGTCTGCGACCTGACGCAGCTTGCGTTTCAGACCGACAGTACTCGCGTCATCACGTTTGGTTACTTCCGTCAGGACACGGTGGTCGTCCCGGGCGTGAATGTCGGCTATCACAATCTCTCGCATCATGGTCAGGACGAAGGCAACATCGCGCAGCTGAAACGCGTTGAGCGGGCTTTCTTTGACGAGTTGACCGCGCTGCTCACGAACCTGAAGAGTACAAAGGAAGGCGACGCCACGCTGCTCGACCGGACGACCATTCTGATTACGTCAAACCTCGGCAGCGGTAACAGCCACAGCAACAAAGACCTTCCGGTGCTGCTTGCCGGAGGTCGCTTCCAGCACGGCCAGCATCTGGCCTTCGCCTCTGGCAGTACGCCATTGTGCAATCTCTATGTCAGTTTGCTTCGCCAACTCGGCTTCGACGACAATTCGTTCGGTACCTCGACGGGAACACTGAAAGGACTGGAACTGGCGTAAAAATGGTACGTATTTCAGATGCGATGCTGCAGGCATCAGCAAAGGGGCCATTCCAGGTGACGACAGAGACGATCGTTGCCGGGGGCGATTCTCGATGTTCGTTGCTGAGACTCGAGACATCATCCAGGCTGATTGCATCTGCTCAGCAGCAGCGTGTTCGTGATGCGAGGCGTCGCAGGCGCTGACGGCGTGACTGGCAGGAGTGGCCAGGCGTGCTGATATCCGACCTCGCTTCGGTTGGAAAGCGTTGTTATAACGGAGTCCGTAACGTTCAACCGGTCGCACCTGTGCCGAAGGTTCAGAAAAAAAGTCTGTCGTTCGGTGCGGCTCGTATGTCGGCCTGTCGTCGTCTCTGCAACGGTAGGTTCCCATGACGGATCAGCAATCGATCAGAATTATCTGCATGTCGGTGCATCATCAAAACAGCAAACGAGTTGCAGAGTCGCTGGCGGGAGTTCTCGACGCCACGATCCACACTGTCGACGAGGCCGTGGGTCTCAATCTTTATGAGTCATAAGTGCTTGGTTTCGGTTCAGGTTGACGGGAATTCCTCGAGTTGACTATTCGCGTGGGGAATCAACGCATATGGCTGATTCATTTCTGATCATCGTCTTCAGCGCCGTTTTCCTTGTTGCAACATCGACGTTGAACCCATAGATCCTCGAA
>JBKDRW010000014.1:0-3775 GCA_046341255.1 Planctomycetota bacterium | reverse complement strand
CCGTACTGGAAGCCCTCGCGACAAAATCAGGTGGCGAAGTCGCCGGAAACTTCTGAACGCTGTCTTTCCGGATTCTCCATGGCCTGAGCGAGAGGCAGCCTTAACGGCGCTCAGGCGAATTCGGAACCTTGACCGGAGTATCCCCGGCTGTTCGTTCTTCGCTCGCACAAACTGCAACCACGATTCGCAGGTCCTGACGTATGTTCGTCCGGACTTGCGACACCGCAGTCCTATGAACAGGTTCTTAAGCGACGAGCACCGCAAAAATTGTGTCCTCCGTGCGGAGGATTCCGCATGAAGTTCTACATGCTCTGATTCTTCAGGACCGTTCGCTTCATCAGTCTGCAGGGGTATTCTCGCCCGGAGTCTGACAGGCGTTCAGGAATACCTTCTGAAATTGTGGATCAGGAACAAGGCATGGATGCTTGTACTGTTCGATGCTGCCGCCGGATCGCGATTGTCGAGTTCTTGCAAACTGCGCCCACTGCTGCTCTCCACGAACTTCACAGCGAAGAGGACCCAGACGACCAGAGTCCCTCTTCTCCGCATACTCCACATTTCGACTTTTCAATTCGACATCGACAGCTGACGCATAATTGGTGAGCTGAAATGAATCCATGCAGTTCGCAGAAGTACGGGAATCCGACGCGAGGTAAAGCGTGTATCCGGGCGGATCGCCCCAGACAGGTGTCATCGTGAATAATAAAGGACGGACCCCCAGTCGCGCTGATGCCGCTCCGACAGCTTCCACGACCTGCGACTCCGTAATCTTTTCCCCGGTGATGCTGGAGATATGCGAGCCTTTATGGCGAAATTCCAGAAGAGGCGTTGTCCCATGAAAACCGACGCAGCGAACGACATCGCGAATATTGTACCGATAGAGCCCCGAACTGGTGGTCAGCAGAATGAAGTAGTCCTTGCCGTCGTCAAGCTCATGCGATTCGAGAACGATCGGCGTGGCTGAGTGTTCTTCCTCAACGGGAAGGAACTCAAAGAAGTGTGTCTGAACTTCCAGCACTCCCGCTGAAAAATCATCGGACAGTGGCAAAGTCATGCGACCTTCGCTGGCATGCAGGCCATGGTCACGAATAGGAATTGTTCCGAAGATTTCGCGGAGCCTCGGGATGTAGGCTCCAGCACTGCCGCCACACCAGACACCGAGTGTACCAAGTCGTGGCCAGCATCGAGTCGACGACAATCGGCCATCTTCACGCAATATGCGCCGAAGCTCTTCCGCCCGGATCGGATTCGGACGGAGTTGTTTCTTCAGCGTCATCGCAACTTCCGGCGAAAGCACTGCTCGGCCGGTCCCCCCCTGCTGGATCTCCTCAATCAGTTCAGCGGCGTGTCGCTCGGCATAATCCCACAATTGAACCAGAGTTCCTGGATTTGCCGTGATCAGCATGCCCGGATGAGGATCGTTCAGAGCAAGTCGGACAATGATTCGTCGTCTCGAATCGGCGTCACGAATTTCAGCGACTGCGGCCGGGATCGTGTACAACGTTCTGACAATCGGGTTCTGCATCGTCGCCACAAGACCACTGATGTTCCCGCAAGGCGTTCCATCCGCAGCGGTGAACTTTCGATGGCTGCTGGAAACCTGAATGATATTGAGCGGCTGCAGCTGGGGATGCTGCGTATAAGTTCCGATGCCCCACATCTGCCATCCCTGACGATAGTCGTGCAGAAAACGCGATGTGACAGGAATCAACTTAGAGTCCGCCGTTGTTCCGCTGGTCACTGCAAACATCAGCAGTCTGTTGCTCGATCCCAGCAAAGCCTCATGCTGCCCGGCAGAGACTCGATCGATGTACGGACGCATGCGTTCGTAGTCGGAGACAGGGAGCCGCGAACGAAACTCAGCGAGGGTCATCCGAGGCGACAATCCATGGTCACGACTGAATTTTGAACCCGCATTCAGTTCCAGCAATGACTTGAGAATGTCTCGCTGAGCGCCGCGGCAGTCCTCGCTGGCGACCTTCAGGAATCGTTCACGAGCCGCACGCATTCTGCGACGCAATGGTCCGCCAGCAAAGGCGCGAACCCGATAAGCGAATGGCAGGCGGGACATAGCGGGCACTTGTTCAACAAAAAAGCGTTCCTGATTCTTCAGGAACGCTTTCATATCGTTGCATCAGATCAAAAGAAAGGTCACTTCTTTCCCTTGGCCGGCGTTGCCGCGGCTGCAGCGCCTTCCTCTGCTGTCTTCTTCTTCTTCTTTCCAGCCAGAGCCTTCTGGACTCGCACCTTCGGGAGCCCCAGAGGGCTGCGACCAGCAGGAAACCGGTCTTCTTCCATCAGACGAGCGATTCGTTCCCCTCGAGACAAAACATTTCGGGAACCGGCGAAGCCTCTTTTCGTTCTCAGGGACTTGTCAACAGACACGTGATCGCTCCAGTCGCAATGCAAGCTCAAAAACCGTCGGCCGACATCCTCTGCCGGCAAACATGAACAGATCCGACGTTCCGAACTGCGGAAAGTCGGGAAGTATATCGACCCGAACTGGCTGTCTCAACCACGCCTTTCACGGTTTTCCGCAGGAAAACCAAGGTACAGTGGATGAGAAGTTCAGAAAAAAGCCCGGTTTTCAGGCCGAGAAGCTGCTTCCGCAACCGCACGATTTCACAGCATTCGGGTTCTTGAACACAAATCCACGACGATCAATTGCCTGATGGAAATCGATTTCGGTCCCGTCGAGGAACAGGTCGCTTTTCTTGTCCACAACGATTCCGACTCCGTGAACTTCTTCGTACATGTCGACAGACGCGTCAAAGGCATTCGCAAAACCGAGGCTGTACTGGAAACCACTGCAACCACCGCCAACAACGCCGACGCGCAGATACTTCAAGTTTTCGTTCTGCTGCTCAGCCATCACTCGCTTAATCTCGTTCGCGGCAGCTTCCGACAAAATCACTGACATTTTCTTGCACTCCTGATTCTACAATTCGACTGAACAACCTGAGCCATCTCGGGATCAGCAGACCCTGCGAGTTTTCAGACTCTGAAGTCTGTCCTGAGGATCGACCAGTGATCAACACGATCAACCGAGCCGGGAAATTCTTCGGGTTTCGCCTTTCCAGAACTCTTTCTGCGAAAGGGGATTCCGGCAGCGACCTTGCACAGAACGTGCGTCCTGCCCTCCAATACGAAAATTTAGACTTGCCGGGTCACTTCTTACAGGCGAAAACCTCGGAAATCGTCAGAATCTCGCAGTCCCGTGGTCGATCGTCACCGGCAATGCTCAAGTTGAAGGTTTTCCCAAATGATCTGGCCTCGAAAGCTGAACGTTTTTCTCCCCACCCTGCTCATTCTCTCTGCCACGGCCATCGGATGCGGCCACCGAGTCGTGAAAAATATGACCGATGCACCGGACGGAATCGTCGAACGCCTGGTGATCACCGACGCAGGCGAATTGACCAGCGAGGAGGGACGATTTCTCGAACTCGTGCGACGCAAGGACCAAAAGCTGGTGCTTGTTGACTTCTGGGCAGACTGGTGCGGCCCCTGCAAAATGCTGGCTCCTTCCCTGAAACAACTGAAGAAAGACTGGGGTGACCGACTCGAAGTTGTCAAAGTGAATGTGGATTCTGAAGACTGTCAGCAACTGGCACAATTCTTCGAAATCAGCAGTATCCCGGATGTTCGGATTTTTCGAGCCGGCTCTCAGGTCTCAGACTTTACCGGTGTGATGCCGAGACAGGAAATCGAGTCCCTGTTGAAGTCTCTGGAATGAAGAGTCAGGCCTTCGGACCAGAAAAGCTCGACTCTGTCGCCC
>JBKDRW010000013.1:0-2350 GCA_046341255.1 Planctomycetota bacterium | reverse complement strand
CTGCATCAGCGTGCCGCTGCCCTTGGAGCAGACCAGCCGGATGAACTGCTGAAGCTGGCTGAACAGTATCTGGATCAGGGACAGTTCTATGATGACAGAAAACTGCTTGACGAGATCGGTGTTGTCCGACGAACGGCCGTTGAAACGAAGCGAAAGCAGGCGCGAGGACGGCTGAACGAACTTCAGAACATTCTGGCGACAGCCGTCGCTCTTGGGGTCGATGCACAATTTCGCAGGAATCTGTCGTTTGAGTTGCTGTGGACCGAGTCAAAAGATCCGACGACTTCCCTCGATGGACTGCTCGAAAACGTCAGGAAACTGGAGGCGTGGGACCGCCAGGTGCCGCCCGTTCCGGAGGATTTGAGGCGTCGATTCGACGCAGAGGGGCCGATGTTGTACGACACGGGCACCGACGCGCAGAGGGAGTTACTCCACCGTCAGTTATACAGTTCAATTCGTCTGCAGCAGATTCGCGGCCAGCTGAGTGACGACGGTCGCAACGGCCTTGAGCTGGCAGACCTCGTGAGGCAGGAGTTTTCTGATCAGACCGACCTGTGCAGGACGTTCGAGCAGCGAGAGGTCGACTACCGGCTCAGCAAAGTTGAAAAACTGAACCGGATGGAACTGCAGCAATTGACAATGCTGCTGTCACGACTGAAGAAAGACCAGCTGATCGATGGCGTTTTGACGAAGTGGCTGGCTGCACAGGAATCGCAGTTTGGTTCTGACACTCTGGCTGGATTGCTGAGAACAGCGGACGAGTATCTGTTTGTCGGAGACACATGGAAAAAGACCGCTGATCATGATCAGGGAATCGAACTCCTCAAAAAATCGTGGACGATGGCATCCGTTCAGTCGCCTGAAGATGCGAAGCTGATCTCGGATCGACTTGCCGCACTTGGCTGGGAGCAGCTCGGTGGTCGCTGGCTGACGAAGCAGCAGATGCAGAGTGTTCCGCGCGATGATCTGCAGCTTGCGATTCGTGAAGGACGCGTTGTTCGCGGAATGACTGCATCACAGGTGACGAAGTTCCTGGGCAAGCCCGATCGAATTGCTCGTCTGGGCACATCCCGCTCGATGGCAGAACTCTGGATTTATGATGCAGAGGGCAGTGCCGGAATGGTTGTCCGATTCCAGCAGCATGAGGCGACGAGCAGTCGCACGGAGAGCATTGTTGAAGAAGTCTCGCGGTTGAAGGTCGCGAGGTAATTGCACGGGATTGTTCTTATTGAAGCGTTGCTCAGGAACTTCCCTCGCCATGCCCGAGGCACAGACATGTGCTGTCATTGCCAAAGCCGCAGAGAAGGTTCCTGACGCGGCGGGAGCCGTTCGCTGTCTCATCGCAATTAAGCTCCCCCGCTCTCGTACGCTGCGGATGCCTGATCCGCCGGGCTGGCTTTTCTCGCGTCAAATTGAAGCTGCAGAAGACGTACTTTACAGAGGCCTCTCGATGCTGCAAACGAGGCTCAGTTTCAATGGTCGTTTAGATCGGGACCGGGTTGACCACATGGATTGGTGTTCCGGAGAGCCATGCTTTGATATTGTCGATACAACCCTGAGTCAGGAGGTCGAGCCCTTCCTGAGTCTGATCTCCAGTATGCGGTGTGAGAACGACCTGATCACATTTCAGAATCGGATGATCAGCGGGTAATGGCTCCTGATCAAATACGTCGAGCCCTGCTCCGAAGAGACGTGCTGACTGAAGAGCATCGACCAGAGCTGCCGTATCGACAATGACTCCTCGCGACGTATTGATCAGAATGGCCGATGCCTTCATCATGCCAAGCTCTCGAGCACCAATCAGACCGCGAGTTTTCTCACTGAGGCGAGTGTGAAGACTGACAACATCAGATTCCGTCAGCAGCTCTTCCAGCGAAACATATCGAAATCCCAGTGCGGCAGACTTCTCTGCGTGCGGGTGCAGCGACCACGCCACAACATGCATTCCCAAAGCCCTGGCCATGCGAATGGTTGCGCAGCCGATGTTACCCGTGCCGACCACCCCCAGCTGTTTTCCCTGGAGCGAGACGCCCAGATCGCCTCGCCAGCGACCGGCTCGAAGTTCTGATGTCATCCATGCCAGCCGGCGGGATACAGCCAGCATCAATGCAATGGTGTGTTCGGCGACCACCGTCGCGGTACGGCCCGGAATGTTGCAGACGACGATGCCCTGCGAAGCCGCTGTCTCCAGATCAATCGCATCGTAGCCGATTCCGCAGACGGCGATCATGCGAAGTTTCGGGAGCTGCCTGAGGACAGATGCGGGAAACGTCAGGCTTCCACGAGAATTGAGAAGCACATCGGCATCCCTGAGCCTCCGGACTTTGTCATCATCGGTCGATGGTCGATC
>JBKDRW010000012.1:0-5737 GCA_046341255.1 Planctomycetota bacterium | reverse complement strand
GAGCACAGCAGTCGCACTCATGCTTGCAGGCACAAGGGTCCTTCACAGCGATGATTTTTGGCTGAGCACAAGGTGACATTTCGTCAAGATCCTTGTACTTCACATTGGTAAACAGCGGCTCTGCACACGATTCAATAAAGGCCCCTTCAACCGGAGCCGTCGCCGAAAAATGCGCATCCGGAATCGGCAACATGTCCTGAGAGAAGGCTGCTCCGGAAACGACAGCCACGCACAATCCAAAGACACCCATCAGAGTTTTCATTTCGACACCTTTCAACACATCAGACAAGACACATCTGCGGCCAGAATATTCCAATGCCATCTCTTCATGCTGATGACACAACAACCTGCTTTGACAATGAGATGCCTCGCAGATGTTCGCGCGTCAAACCGGTTTTCGCACGTCCAGAAGAATCCGGGAACATGTCGGAACGGTCACAGCACACAAATCGATTCCGCAAAGATCTCCAGCAGTATTCTCGACATAAGCTGGTTAAACTCAATCCGGTTTGGTTAACTTTTTTGAATTCGGGTTGCGGGTGCTTTGGGTTGAGATGGATGTTTTTTGGGGATCCGAGTCGTCGAGGTCTGGTTGGGTCAACTTCAAATTCAGACGGCGAAAAATTCAGAATCCATAGGTTCACTCCGTCTCTTTCGCTTTTGCCCATTGACTGCTGAGCACGCCTTTTGGGCTGATCGTGTTCTCGCAGGGGTGTGAATTGGCAACAGGAACTCAGATCCGCAATTTTCGGCATTTCCTGCAGTCACGTTGATTTCGCCGTCGTTCTTACCGCCGTTCCTCCCGGATCGTCCGCTGATTTCGCCGAAACGCTGCTGAGTCCTGAGATGAGTTTCGTCTCTCCTTGTCAGACCTGAACAGAGCGTGTTGACCGGGTTTTCAGGACCTGAGACAAACAAACGCGAGTTTGCCGGATTCGATGGGATTTGTGCGTTTCGATGGACTTCGAGCCGCCTTCAATGCTCGAGTCGGCATGAACATCAGATTTGTGTCGTTCCGGGGAGTGTGTCACGACTGAACGTAAGTGCTGAAAAGAGCGGTCTCGATGTTGTCGAGGATTGTTCCGTGACTTCTTTGGTGCTTCTGGTTTCAGTCCCACATGACTTTCGCTCTGCTCGGAACAGACCGTTCTCGTTGTTCTCAGAGACGACTTCTCGATCACAAGCCTGCGAATGTCTTGAACTCGATTCCGGATCTTCAGTTCAATCTTCGGAAGTCCCTCAGGATTCCGACAGGAGCGTTTCACATGCTTCGACCCGCACCAATCACGCTGGTACTGACCTTTGTGGGTCTGCTTGGATTCATTTCCACAGGCTGCTCGAGCAAGTTGCTGAATTCCGAACTCCTCAAGCCTGCTCATTACAAGCCAGCCATCATGGAAGGCCATGCTCTTGAACAGCGTGTGATCAATCGGTTCACCGACGCCATGGTGGAGAATAAGGAACAGTCTTTACGAACGATCGTGTCAACACGATTTGAACGAAAGGCATTGCGATCCAAAGATGCCTTCAAGGATCTTGACATGCTGAATCTTCCAAAGACCTCTCTTGAGGTCGTGGAGAGCACAGCTTCGGGCGACAGCAGATTTGAGACGGTGGTCAAGGAGAAGGAAGGCGAAACCAAGTACCAGTTCATCATTGTTCGTGATGGCGAAAAAAATCGCTGGGTGGTCGATGACGTGATTCTGCGGCAGCAGAAGAAGGGCACACGCGCATCCAAGTCGACGGTCGAAGTGATGGACCTGTTGCTCACGATTCGTGAATTTGTGGAGACATGGAAAGATTCCGACCGCTCGAATGTGCAGCAGACGTTCTCAACCGACCTTCGAGGAGAGCTCGAGCCACTGCCGGATGCGTGGTTCAGTTACCTGATGCAGACCATTCGCTCCGAATACGAAGGCGATATGGCTCGACGACCAGAAGCACAGATGAACGAATCTGATGCGGTTGTGAAATTGCCTTCAAAGAACGGTTTTATTCTTCTGAAGGTGGTACGTCAGGAAGATGTCTGGCTGGTTTCTGATCTCGAGATCCGAAAGCGAAAAGATGACAATCATCCGGGATCTGTCCTTCGTCAGGCCCGAGCACTGCGGACGGTGACTGGCTTTCTGGATGCATACAAGGCCGGAGATCAGCAAACGCTGGAGCAACTGACAGAAGGCCGCTTCTATAAGAACGCGATCAAGGTCGGGGACTTAACCTCCGTCCCGCTTCCGGCCGGTGCATTGGCGCCGCAGGACAGTGAAATCCAGTCATTTGCCGGTCAGTTGACCGTGATGATCCCTGATGAAGCGGACGTGGTTCGCATCGATCTGACAACGCCTGAACTGACTGGAGCCACCGTTGAGCAGCGAGAAGCTCAGCAGAAGAAGGAGACCATCGAGGCCAGTTTCGTGGTCGGTGGGATTACGATTTACAACCGGCAGACTCAGCAGCAGCGAAATCTGAAGTCTGCGTTTACCGCACCAGCCCGTGCAGAACTATTCCTCAGCGCTCTCGCGGCGCGAGACGTGGCGGTCCTGCGGGAGTTGTCTGGTGGCGAGATGTCTGAACGTATCTGGGATCGCGTCAGTTCGGATATTCTGCCGCTGCTGCCGCTGGAGGAGATTCCTTCCGGCCAGGTGACTCTGATCAATACAAATGTTCGTGGAGAGCAGACGGAACTCGAGTTTCAGGCAGCGGATGGTCGCATCTGCAGTGTGACCATGCGGGATGAAAATGGCAGTCTGAAGATCGAGGATATGCAGTTTCCTGACCCTTCGCTCCAGGTTGCCTCCCTGAAGACTCACCTCGAACTCGCTTTGCCACGAATTGAACTTTCGTCGGCGTGGAGAAACAAGGATCTGGAGGGCGTGCGACGACAGAGTTCAATGGACTTCAACCGCCTTGTCTGGAGTAACGTCAGCGATGTTCCGAGTTTCCCTGAGCAATTGCCTGAGCTTCTCATGCAGCCGGTCCAGTCGACTCAGGCGGGTGAGCATCGGGCTGTGGTAAAGATCGGAAAGCCTGACAAAACTCCGATCGACCTGATCCTGATCCGGGAAAATCGATCGTGGGTGATCGACGAGGTGATTATTCGCGAACCGGGCGGACAAGTCGTCGAACTCCGGAAATCGCTGCGTCAGGAGATTGCCCAGCAATTCCTGACCGACCCGGCAGGTGGAATTCAGCAGGCCAGTTTTCAGTCGATGGATGCTGATCTGGAAACGGACCTCGACGGTGAAGATCGTCCACAGAGGTTGCGTGGCAATCTCACCATGCCCCCGGCAGCATCAGGAAAGAAGTTGCCGTCACGTGGAATGGACATGACAGAGGAGTCTCCGAAGAGTTCTGCCGCAAAGACAACCAAAGCGCCCGCAGCGTTCCGCGCTGGCGGCAGCGAATCGTTGATACAGTTTGGCCCCTCAGCATCGAGACAAAACGCCTCGAAGAGCGGTCTGACTCGGGCAAATCTGGAAATCAAGCAGGCAGAGGCTCGATCCGAAGGCGTGGTGCCACCTCCCAGGATTCGACCTCGATCAGTTGCGGAAACGGTCGTTGATGGTGGCGTTGTTTATTTTCGAGGCGCGGGAGATCGGGATCAGCCATCGGATGATTCCATACGCCCTGACATGCCGAAAGAGACTGAAAGCCGTGGCAGCAACGTCGGTGCGGGTCCGTTCGGAGATCGATCGACCATCACAGATCCCAGCGGATCTCCGATTGACATACCGGCCGAATAATTGCTGCCCAGCGGACAGATCACTCGTGACAGGGTGTGTCCCGTATCCGGCGATCTGATTCGCAGGAAGGCTTTGACCGACCTCGGTGAGGTCAGGTGTTGTCAGTGTCCGCCCGACTCGCAGTGCTTCTGGTAGTCAGCCCACGAAAGCAATTGAGAGACCTGAGACGGGTCGGCCACCTTCAACTTGAGAATCCAGGCCTTCTCAAAGGGGCTCTCGTTCAGAAGTCCAAGATTGTCCGGAAGGCTGGAATTGACCTCGATCACCTCTCCCCGGACCGGCGCATAAATGTCGCTCACCGCCTTGACGCTCTCGATTTCGCCCATGGAGTCACCCGGGCCGAATGTGCGTCCGACCGAGGGTAGGGACAGGAAAACAATATCGGTCAGAAGTTTCACGGCGAAATCTGAAATACCCACCGTTGCAATATCGCCTTCCAGTGCAACCCATTCATGAGTTTTTGCGAATCGAAGGGACTCAGGAGCCATAATTCGTTACTTTCTTGACGAAACCACTTCGGGACAGCTTCTCATCGTCCTTCATGCTGCCGATCTGCAGCGAACAGGAATGGTAGCCGAAATATCCAAACAGTTGACTTCAAGGCCGGGGAATCGCAGCATCGTGCAGAATCAATGCACCGGATGACTCGAGGTTCGAGCCCATCTGGCTTCCTCCGGATCATCAATGCTCCGGCGTCGGATTGACCTGCTCGTTATTGCAGAACTGCAGTGCGATTTCACGTTCCAGTTCTGCGATCTTCTGAAGTCGGCGGGCATGCCGGCCTTCTTCAAACGGAGTTTTCAGCCAGATCCGAATGACCTGGTCTGCCAGTTGGTCGCTCAATTGATCGGCTGAAAGGCAGATCACATTGGCGTCATTGTGCATGCGACTGTATTCGGCTGTGACACTGTCATGACATGGAGCGGCTCGTACGCCGGTGAACTTGTTGGCTGTGATGCACATTCCGATCCCGGTCCCGCAAATCAGGATTCCGCGATCCAGATGACCACTGGACACTTCACGAGCAACCTGTGCTGCATAATCAGGGTAGTCCACGCTTTGCGTTTCGAAAGGACCGTAGTCCTTGACTTCGCATTCGAGACTCTGCAAAAGTTGCGTCAGTCGAGCTTTCAACTGAATCCCCCGGTGATCGCTCGCGATTCCGATTTTCATGGCCGTAAAACTCTTCTCTCGTCCAGAGACCTTGGATCGATCCGTTCTTTCAGTCGACAGATCAGGTTCGCTTGTTCCGTAACTCATTACGCTGCACGATCAGGGATCGAACCGCTGCCGAGTTCCTTTTTCATCAAACAACTCATCCACCCATGACTTCAGGTTGACGCTGATCTGGGCTGCGCAATCCCGATAGTCCTGAAGGCTGCCACCAATCGGATCTGTCACATCGTTGCCATCTCGGCAAATGAGATGCACGCGATTGGCCAGATCCGGCCTCGCCTCCACCAGCATCCGACGATGCCTCTCGGTCAGTGCAAGAATCAATGTGGACTTTTCCATCATTGTCTCGGTCACCTGCTGACTCAGATGCTGGCTCAAATCAAGCCCAGATTCTCGCATCACTTCCACTGCTTCACGCGAGGCCGGATAATTCTCTGCTGCCGCCACGCCCGCGGAAAACACGTCGATTCGTCGCTCCCGAAGTTCCCAGTCACGGCAACTGAGTTTCTCGGCCACCAGTTTACGAAAAATCGTTTCGGCCATCGGACTGCGGCAGGTGTTACCCGTGCACACAAACAGCACTCGGAGGACGGCGTCGTTTGAACGCTCGTGGCTCACGGTGTTTTCCTTTGGCTGTCAAAACTCATGGTCAAAAACTCAGATTGTCGAAACGCCCCGGTTGGCTCGGATTGACTCATCGATTCGATTCTGAAACAACAGAAACACGAATCGGTCATTATTTGCGCGAGAAATGATGGCGGTGCGTGTCAGAAATCTCAAGGATCATGCTCGATTACTGCGTCAGATGCTCTGGATTGAAA
>JBKDRW010000011.1:0-5060 GCA_046341255.1 Planctomycetota bacterium | reverse complement strand
GATCGTCGTCGATTTCTTCGCGGAACCGGAGTCGCTCTGGCCTTGCCGTTGTTCGAATGTGTGGCCTCGGCGAGGCTGCAGCCGAGCGAAGACGCCAGTCCAGTAAGACGTTTGGCATGCATCTATTTCCCGGACGGCGTTGGCATGCCACTGCCACAGGATCCGGCCTATCAGGACTGGGCGTGGTTTCCCCATGGCAATGGAGCGGACTTCACCTTTTCGAAATGTGGTGAGCCGTTCGAGCCGCTGCGGAAGGATCTGACCATTCTGTCCGGGTTTTCGCATCCGGCGAGTCGCAAGGTTCATGGTCACTGCAATGCCGATCAGTTTCTGACGGCCGCGGCTACGGCCACCAGCGGACCGTATCAGAATACGATCTCACTGGATCAGGTCTATGCTTCCAGTGTCGGCCATCAGACTCGATTTTCGTCGATCGTGATGTCGACTGATGGCGGTACCGGTACACCTCGCGGAGCACAGACGATTTCATTTGATCAGAATGGCCGCGCGATTCCGGCAGAGAATCGACCGAAGCGAATCTTTGACATGCTGTTTGTCAGCAGTGATCAGGATGCCGCTCGACGCCTGGCACTGAGCAAAAGCGCGCTGGACGATCTGATGGAAGATGCAGCTTCGCTCAGGAGAAAGCTGAACTCGGCAGATCAGCGGAGTCTGGATGAATACCTTGAGTCAGTGCGAGAAGCGGAACGTCGCGTGGAAAAAGCACGTCACTGGATCAACACGCCGCTTCCCGTCGTGAAAGCGGACCATCTGAAACTGGACATCTCACCAGATGAACCTCGAGCCTATGTTCAGACGATGTTTGAGCTGATCTATCTGGCCTTTAAGACAGACTCGACTCGGGTCGCGACGTATCAGATTGGTCGGGAAAACGGTTTCGGAATCAGTGACCATCTGGCGAGGGCGGTGGGCTTCAGCCTCGCGCACTCTCTGACTCATGAGACGAAAAATCCGAACGGCTGGGAACGGCTGGGGATTTACTGCCGGTTCCTGAACGAAGAGTTTGCCCGATTTGCCACACGTCTTCAGCAAACTCCTGAGCCTTCCGGGCAAGGCAGTATGCTGGACAATTCCCTGTTGTTCTATGGATCGGCCTCCAGTGCGTTTCATCTGTCTCGGAATTATCCGCTGGTCCTTGCCGGAGGAAAAAATCTGGGGTTCCGTCACGGCCAGTATATCAACTCAGCCGGAGCCAATCCGCAGGCCGGTGCATGGGACGGAGGGACAGAGCCGTGGCAGCTGGAGGTGACGAAGGAAGACAGACCTTTGTCCAACGTCTTTGCGACCATGCTCAGACAGCTGCATGTGCCGACAGAAAAATTTGCTGACAGTGATGGACTGGTGAAGGAACTGCTGACTGAGGGGGCGTGAGTGATGCGATCACACAGACACACGTCTTCGTAGCTCGTTGTGGAAGTCGCGAGACTTCCGCAGATACACAGGTTTTCCGAAATTCGCGTTCCGGTACGACTCAGGTGGCTTATGCAGAATCAGACACGACGACACTGGATCCGGCAATGCGGGATGGGTTTCGGTGGCCTGGCGCTGGCAGACCTGATGAGCTCTGCAGTCAGAGCGGATGGCAGCGGCGGTGGCGGTGCCGTGAGCAGTCATTTTCCCGGGACGGCGAAGCACGTTATTCATGTGTTTCTGAATGGCGGGGTGTCGCAGGTGGATACCTTCGATCCAAAGCCCGAGTTGACTCGGCGGGCGGGGCAGATGCTTCCGTACGAGAATCTGCAGACGGAACGCAAGACCGGCGTCGCGCTGCCGAGCCCATTCCGGTTTGAGCAGCATGGCGAAAGCGGTATACCGGTCAGCGAGATCTTTCCGAAACTTGCGAGGTGCGTTGATGAAATGACGGTGATCCGCTCCATGCATGCGGAGTTGCCAAGTCACGAAATGTCACTGATGCTGATGAACACGGGGGACATGAGGCTCGTGCGACCGAGTATGGGATCGTGGCTGACGTGGGGTATGGGCTCCGTGAATCAGAATCTGCCGGCGTTTGTCGCTCTGTGTCCGGGTGGTATGCCTGTAGGTGGAGCAGGCAATTGGCGATCGGCCTTTCTCCCGGGGGCATATCAGGGAACAAAGATTGATACCTCGAATCCGGACCCGACGCGCCTCATCGATTTCCTGCAGAACAAACGAATCTCTCCTGACGAGCAGACGAAGCAGTTCGAGTTTCTGCAACAAGTGAATGCGCGTCATCTTCAGGAACGACCCGGTGAAGCGATGCTCGAGTCCCGCATCAGGTCGTTTGAGCTTGCCTATCGGATGCAGACCGAGGCCAGTGAGGCGTTTGACGTGTCCAGAGAGCCGGAGCATATTTTGAAACTGTATGGCGACGGTCCTCAGAATCGTCAACTGCTGATGGCCCGCCGACTTGTGGAACGAGGTGTTCGATTTGTTCAGACGTGGCACGGTGACATGCAGCCGTGGGACAGTCATTCCAACATCAGTGAAGAGCACCGACGTTGCGCGAGCCAGTGTGATTCCGGACTTGCTGCGCTGATTATTGACCTGAAGCAACGTGGTATGCTGGAGGAAACGCTCATTCTCTGCACCGGTGAGTTTGGTCGAACGCCGTCAGTCGAAATGGGTCAGGACGGCAGCGGAGCCAGCCAGGGGCGTGATCATAATCACTGGGGATTTTCTCTGTGGATGGCTGGGGGTGGTATACGCAAAGGCACCATCTACGGGGCTACGGATGAATTTGGTTTTCGAGCGGTGGAAAACCCGGTTTCGGTTCACGATCTCCATGCCACGATTCTGCACCTCATGGGTTACGACCATGAGCGGATGACGTATCGCTACGCAGGCCGTGATTTCAGGCTGACGGATGTGTTCGGTAAGGTGATTCAGGACATTATCTGACGCCCTGATGAGCGGAGGACTTTCGAATGCGATATGCCGTATTGTTCATTGGGGTCCTGATCTGTTCGGAAGGCCCTCGTGCAGAGGATGCAGATCTGATCTTCAGAAACGGCCGGATTGTCACCGTGAATTCCGGTTTTGACGTTGTGGAATCAATGGCGATTCGTGGTGACAGAATTCTTGCGGTCGGCAGCGATCACGACATCCGAAAGCTGGCTGGCGAGAAGACTCAGTCAGTTGACCTTGCGGGAAAGATGGTGCTTCCTGGCCTGATTGATTCTCATGTGCACGCCACCGGTGCGGCCGTCTATGAGTTTGATCATCCGATCCCCGAAATGGAGACGCTGGATGATGTCATGAAGTATGTGGCTCATCGTGCGGACGTGCTCGAAGATGGGCAATGGATCGTTCTGAATCAGGTCTTCATTACTCGACTTCGAGACCAGCGTTTTCCGACTCGCTATGAGCTTGATCAGGTCGCTCCCGTCAACCCGGTGTATTTTCGAACGGGTCCTGATGCCGCACTGAATTCTCTGGCATTGCAGCTGAACGGGATTGATAAGGACTTTCGCATGACAGATGGCCAGCCGGGACGTATCGAGACGGATCCTGCGACGGGTGAGCCGACGGGCATTATTCGCAGTGCTGGTCGATTCATTCAGATGAAGTCGCCGGAGAAAGTGCCGTCATTTGACGAACAGAAAGGACAGCTCCGAAAGTTGCTGGCGGACTACAATGCGGCGGGCATTACCAGTATTGTTCAACGCAGTGCAGATGAATCTGCGTACCGGTTGTTTGATGGATTGAGGCAGGAGGGGCAATTGACCTGCCGGACGTTTCTTTGCTGGGGTGTGAATCCTGCCGGGGAATGGGAGTCGGTGGCCGCTCAGATCGAACAGGCCGCGAACCATCCGGCTCATGCGTATGACAATCTCCTTTGGATCCGCGGTGTAAAAGTCTTTCTGGACGGTGGCATGCTGACCGGAAGTGCATGGATGCGAAAGCCATGGGGAGTCAGTTCGATTTATTCCATCAGCGACCCGGAATATCGCGGCGTTCTGATGATCGATCCTGAAAGGCTTTACCAGATCGCTCGCCTGTGTCTGCAGAAAGACCTTCAGATCACGGCTCACTCGGTCGGTGACGGGGCCGTGCATGCTCTTCTGGATGCCTATCGCCGTGTTCATACCGAGGATTTTCCGGTGCAGGATAAGCGACCGTGCATTACGCACTGCAACTTCATGAGTGAAGAAGCAATTCAGAGCATGAAAGAGCTGGGTGTGGTTGCCGACATTCAGCCTGTCTGGCTGTACCTCGATGGAAAGACGCTGCTTCGTCAGTTTGGTGAAGAACGAACACGATGGTTTCAGCCCTACAAGACGATTTTCGCGCAGGGTGTCATGGTTGGTGGCGGTTCTGATCACATGCAGAAGATCGGAAGCCTGCGGTCCGTCAATCCGTACAACCCGTTCCTTGGTCTCTGGACGACATTGGTTCGTCAGCCACGATGGACTGAAGATGCGTTGCATCCGGAAGAAATCATCACTCGAGAGCAGGCCATTCGCTTCTACACGATCAATAATGCGTGGCTGACGTTCGAGGAGAAAGAAAAGGGCTCGCTGGAACCCGGCAAGCTGGCTGACTTCATTGTGATCGATCGCGATCTGCTGACATGCGACGTCCATGCGATTCGTGAAACCACCGTCGAGCAGACATGGCTTGGCGGTCGCAGGGTTTACAATCGAATCGTGTCAGATCTCAACGGCAATTGAAAAAGAGTTCGGTGAATCAGGTTCCACATCAGGCAATTGACGGGGCCGTCAGACTCCCGCAGGGGATGCGGTGGTCATCCCTTGAGTTGATGCCGTCCTTTGTTCACGTCTCGCCGCCAGCGTCTGCAATTCTGCTGGTCCCGCACAGCAACGACATTCCGTGGGCGTCGTGAAATGCCGGAAGCAACACCGGACTGCTGGTGAAGTCTCAGAAGTCAACGTTTCAGGCGCACCTGATGCATTTCGTGGCGAATGGCATGGCGGCGAGACGATCCTTGCCAATCCCATGTCCGCAGGCCGTGCATTTCCCGTACTGGCCGGATTCGATCAGGCTCAATGCCAGTCTGATTTCCTGGATCTCGTGGCGAGTCACGTCGCCCATACCTG
>JBKDRW010000010.1:0-4362 GCA_046341255.1 Planctomycetota bacterium | reverse complement strand
TGAGCAATGCGAAAAATATTTGCATCGGTTGCAAAGCGAACCAATCCAGCGTCTGGTCGCAATTGTTGAAACTCCCTTCGCAGCATTCGTCGAAGCCTATGCGGTTCAAAACAGCGGGCTCGCCGACGTACTCATGGCCTTTCGATGGATGGACGTGATCCCATCCTGCATCCGACTGCTGTACAGCGACCGGATCCCGGCGAGTGAAAAATACTGGCTGCGAGCATTCCACAGATTCCTGGATGAGGAATACAAGATGCGTGCATTTAGTACCGAGGTCTGGATTCTCTCAATCAGCACAAGCCCCCTGTGGAAGGGTGGTAGCAGCCACTGGGATTTACATCAAGAACATCAGGTATGGTGGGATTTCCGAGACCACACGGTGAGGCCCCTATATTTGGCTTTTCGTGTTGATGGCTGCGTCGATTCGATTTACCGAGTAACACACATCGCCCACCATGTTCCCATGATTCAGGTTGCACCGGAACTCGCCAATGTCAGGGCGACCTGGCCTAGGATGCCAGCGACCGTCTGGCATTTTGGCAGGGCGACACCACTTCCAAATCCACTTCGGACGGGACCGGGTATGTACAACCGTCGAGTTCGCTGCGATTTGGACTTGTTGTTGAGCTGCAGCACCGTCCAGGAAGTCGAGCAAAAAATGGCGGAGCGCAGACGTTCCAGTGATGAATAACGGCCGGAATCCCTGGAAAATTCAGGAGGTTTGATTCCCACATGCAGTTCTCATTTTCCAATTGTCTCAAACCGTGTTCGAAGAGGGTTGGTTTCACACCATCGAACCTCACGGTTCGTGAACAGAATAGCCCCGGTGTCGAAACATTTTTCGACCCCGGGGTTATTTTTTGCGCTCAACTTTGAGCCCCGCCAAAAGCGTTGCCGTATCCCGCTTTCCCGCAACCACTTGCGATGAGCGTCGTTGTCGGTCTCGAGCCTCTCGTCTCAAACAGAGACACGCTGAAGCAGATCTCTCCAGGCGTCTCGGCCCGTTTGAGAGCGTTTTGTCTCTCCCAAACAGAGACACCCCCGGCTCGGGTTATGACCCCCACTGGCTTCACTAAGCAGTTTCGGATTTTCCAAATCGCGTTTTGGGGTTATGCGACATTGTCTTGGCTGAAGAACGTGGTGATCCAACCCCCGCTCGGCACTCCTCTGGGTCAGCGCGCGGAGAACAGTGATGTCATGCACATTTGGTGCACCTCTGGCAGATTCCAAAGTTCTGTTGCGAGGAATGCCCTCCCAATCATGTCAAAACTCATCACGATCATTAAGGGAGCCATGAACCAGCGACTCGTTGATCCCTGGAAAGTCACGCTCATTCAGTTCCCATGTATGGTTCCTGAGGAACAGTGACCCCGTATTGCGGACGGGTAATGGCTGCATATCGGCAACGATAACCCAGCTAAATCTCCAGTACTGGTTGTTTCGATCACGCCAGATAATTGACTGCCGATCCTGGCATCTGTCGTTCAGTGTTCTGATTGCGTCTGAATTCTCGATTCGAAATGGCTGAGCGACCGGCGAATTCATGGACACTCGCCATCGATCCGGAAAGCAGGCATTCAATTCCTCTTTGATTTCCGTGAGATCGATTGTCGACACCACGACAAAAACCAATCTCCCATCCGAGTTCAGTTTCTTTGATGCACCGCGAATGAGTCGTTGGTAGTACAAAGTTCCACCAGGTCCTCCGTTAATTGCGCGGCCGATTGGCGAATCGAGCGACGTGTCACACATCTCAGTGGGACGACATGGAGGATTGCAGACAATCAGGTCGAATGTTCGATGGTCATCAGCCGTATCCAGCATGTCGGCATGAAACACTTCAGACAGTTCCTGCTGGTTGAGCTGTGCGTTTCGGCGACAGGCCTCAAGGGCAGCGGGACTGACGTCTGTGGCCCTCACAAAACCCATGCCAGCAGATTTCATCAGTACCGCGCAGGGGCCTCCTCCGGCACATACCTCCCAAAGCGACATATCCTGGAGTCGTTTCCCAACCGCGGACGAAAGCGCAAACGCTTCGTAACAGGCGGTTGTGGCGAGCCAGAGTGACTGATAGCGATTCACTGGATAGACCCCGCCGAAATTTTCAAAACGAAGCAGGTTTCCATTCGGGCCGACACACTCAATTGTCTCAGTCATCTGGACAACTCCTTCAGGTATTCTTTGAATGTACCGGAGACGTTTACGATATGATCGACCTCAGATACCGGAGAAATTCTGAGCACTGCCTGGTCTTTCGAAGGATCCCAGGTGTCGCGCGGATTCACGTAGCTGAACTCGAAAGATCGTTTCCTGATTGACCAGACCCAAAACGATCCAGACCAAGCCATGCAGGCAACTCGGTCCTCATCCAGAAAGTCGCAATAACGAACAATGTCACCGTTTGGAATCCTGATTTGATCGATCACTCTTGCGGCGATTATCGAATTCCCACGATCTATGACGAAAATGATCACTTTCCCGTTAGCGAGTCCAGCACAGATCCTTTCTCCTCCGGGTGAAGATCCCAGGCGAAAGATTGGACTACCTGCAGTCGCCGCAAGCTGAGTTTTTGATCGCCCAGGCATCAGAGAGTGGAACCTCAGACGTCCAGCCTCATCACCAATCCATATGCCGGAAAATCCGTGCGACTTCCATGGAAGCATGCAGCGTATCGTGGAAAGTGATTCCTCATTTGCAAAGCTGACCACCTCTTTGGACGTCCAGTTCGGTGTCCCCTTTGTATTCCGTTGATGTTCGACAACTCTCCCGTCATAGCCTGCGGTAAAAAACTCGTCACGTCCCCTGGGAAACAAGCTGAGTGCCATGACAGGCCCGGTATGGAGGCTCCTGCAACTGCTCGGGTCCGCATCAGCTGCATTCCCACTTCGAAATCGATTTGTTTGGTAGAAGAAAACGTTTCCAGAACGATCCGTCACGCAAAACCATTCCCCACTTGCGCTGAATGCAACACATCTCGGATAATGATCTGGCATATTCAACCGAGCGACAAAGCAGAGTTCCTTCCAGTCCTGGTCCACGTTGCAAAGTCTGACGGTTCGATCACGGCTGGTTGTGACAAGTAATCGGGTCTCTGCGGAGTAGTCAAAATCGAGGAGATCCAGCGAATGTCCAGTCGCGATGCGGCGAGGTGTTGCAGTCAGATTCTGCTTATCAAACAACAGCAGTTCTCCGTTGCTGCATGCGAGAGCAATCCATTGTGTTTGTTCAAGTTGCCGTGCTGTCCAGAACTGAAAATAGCCCTTGAGGCTGATACGAAAGTTGAACCAGTCGGACGAGTCGAGCTGGCAACCCAGAAACCTGGTCGGTTGCACATCGCCCTGAATAACACGGCCGAAGCTTCCCATGCCGGCATTCTTCAGGACTGAGCCTCGCATACTTGACTCATGGAACATGGCTCCTGCAAGCTCTGCGTTATCGAACGATGTTTCCTCCAGCAAACACTCTTCAAAAACCGCACCCTGAAGCTGAGCGTCGCCGAACGAGGAACGTGAGAAATCGACCCGAAGGAATCTTTGCTCTCTTCCGTCCAGACCCTGAAAGCACTGATCACAGGTTTGAAGGCCATCGAGATGCCCAATCTCTGTGATGCGAACCAATAATCCGAGTGCCAGAGCCGCTGTTGTTCGATCTCGGCGGCTCCTCGGGGCAGTCCGATCTGAGCCATTGATGATTCCCTTCAGTGAATCGAAAATCTTTGACTGCCGATGCTTAGACTCTCTGGCCGCAAGAAGAACTGCCTTGTCGAGAACCTCCTGCCTTTCGAGGAGCCGGACAAGTTCCTCGTTCGGTCTCAGTTGTTCCACTCCGGCCAAACCCAGAAGGAGCGACTCTGCTAACCAGAAATCTCGAAACTCATCATGCGGGAACTGATAGACCGTTCCAGAACTCGAAGTTGAAGCACTTAAAAAATTGGGGATTGCTCTCAACAACTGCGTTTGCGTTGCCGTGTCATTTGCGACTGCTGCCACCAGATCTTTAAAGTCACCGGCAGGACAAACAGCATTTGAAACAAGAGTCAACGCGAGCCGTCGAAGACACGCTTTCTGCAAGTCATGGTTAGGGTCTCGAGTGCAATCAACTGCGTTCTGTAAGAACAGAGCCTCATTCTCCGCGATGAGCAGCGAAAGAAAATTGATCTCTCCCTGAATGGTTCTGAAAAACCTGATCAGTGGCCTCAGATACAATGGCTTGCCTGCTAGCTTCTTGAAAAAGATGTCCGCAAGTCGCCCTTGTTCGTCCGCTGGAATTCGTTCCTTCTCAAATAGCTCCTGAAGACCTTTGTGCTTGAACGACCCAATCATGGCAAAAGTGTAAAGCATTTCTTTACACACTGCAAGC
>JBKDRW010000009.1:0-4385 GCA_046341255.1 Planctomycetota bacterium | reverse complement strand
CTCGACGTCTGTTCTTCCATGGAAAGAGACGGCTCGAAGGTGTGAATCGTTAGCCCGTAGTGCTTCATCAGACGGTCGCGAGTGTCCAGGGTTTCCTGGAACAGGACTCCTGTATCGACGAAGACAACCGGCATCGAAACTGGAGTCGAGTAAAGCATGTGGCAAATCACATTACCAGACTCCTGCATGGAGGACATTGCGGCGATACGTTCGCCAAAGATCTCCTTCGCCCAGAGAAGTAATTCCTGAGGACTTCGATCATCAAACGTTCGATTCAATGCGACCAAATCGGCCTGAGATAGGCGGGCCATGTTTCCTGTTCCGAATACCTGATCATGGATTGAGGGACCTCAATCCAAAGAACGTTGCGGTTCACATATCGACGCGACTCGCGGATGCGAAGACCGCGACCAGTCGGCGTGAACCTTAGGCGGATTCACGCCCTGCCGCTCCGCTGAGCAGGCCTGGGAGGCGAATGATAGCGGTTTCACCAGACCGTAAAAGACAGGCTTCCTGACCCTAAAATGGCCGCGTTTTCTGAAAATTCCGAAGCCGCCCGTCTGGGAAATCCCCGGCAGCTCAAGACAGCAACAAAAAAGGGCGAAGTCTTCTGACTTCGCCCCGTCGTGTTTTCAGCAGCCGTCCGATCAGCGATCTTTAGCGAGCTGCCGCATCCCACCACCAGCGACCATGCTGACCGATTGGATTCGCTCTCACAGCATTTCGAACGACTTCAGGACTGACTTCAAACGAATCCCCATCCTGAACCACATCTCGAAGGTCGACGCGGACCCCACCAGCGACCTGGACGACAATTTCGCCCGTTCGGTACACCCGGCTGCTGGCCGCCGTCATCAGTTCCCTGGGAACCTCCACCTTTTCAGGAACGTAGAAACTTTCCGTCAGAAGGACTTCCGACTGCCAGCCAGCCTTATCATCAAGATTCATCGAATGAATCAAAGCTGTCGCAAGACCGAGGTCAAAGACATTCTGAAGGTCCGCGAACACAACATCCTGAGCGGCAAGTTCTGGAAGGTGTTCAGTAAAAAGCTCAGCAAACTGAGCATTGGCACCATCAGCCTTGCCAGTACCTGAACGTGAACCATCCTGACCTATGATCTGGTTCTCTGCCTGACACTGGACTTCACGACCGGTGAACTCAAATGACTCCTGATCCGCAGACATCTGAATCGACTCGTACCCCACTGTCATCCACCACCGCAATGCATCCATCGATGACCCTCGACGCTCATCGCGACCGGCCAGCTCAAAGTAGCTCTTCATTCCTGGAGCGCCTTTGCGTTCACCGATACCGACCAACTTCATCTGATAGTCCGCATCAACGATGACCTGAGCAACTCGAGAATCTTGGGGGATACCCTGGATCGTCACGTTCTGCATTCCGAGCACACCTTCCAGCTTGTCCGCAAATTTCCGAGCATTTGCTGAAGAGAGCTGGTTATTCTGAACATACTCTCGAACAGCTTTCACCTGCTCCGGCTTTGGATCAATTGAGCACATAAAAAATCCAGAGCCACCATCGGCAAACGTGCGACTCAGGGTGACCAGGTCATCAAAATGCAGGGTAGGACGGTTGTTGACAACACTCACCGTGCGCCCATGCTCATCGATCTTCCAATCGCTTGCGGGACCGCCGATCACAACGTCGTGGGTCTCCGGAAATACAAAAAGGAAGTGTATCTCATGCAGACCTGCCAGTGACGCCACGTCCTCTGGAATCGACTTTCCCTCGGCGAGCAGAGACTGTACGTGGGATTCGAGGCGAGGCAACGACACGAGACGAAGCGAGGAAGTGGCTCGTATATCCTGATTCGCATTTGCGGTTCGGGCGAGTTCTGCAACCGTCATCAACTGGCTGTTCTCGAGAGTTCGGGCCAAAGACCCGGTCACGGCGCCGAGGCCCATGTAAACACCGGCGGGGTTAACATACGAATAGAATTGAGGATCAGGAATCTCACCACCACCTCGCTGCCATGAATCAGGCTCAACCAGCAACGTAATGAGGTTCATTAACTCGGTTGGATTCGCCCCACCACCTGCCGGCGTCAGGCTTTTTCGAATCCCATCGATTCGGTCAGCCGTACTGCGGTCGCCGGCGGTCAAAGCCGCCTGATTCAGGATCTCAGCCGCCTTTGGAAAGTCACCGGTTGTTGCCGCAGCCTTGGCTTCCAGCTTCAGCTTCGAGACTTCCATGGCCTTCGCGAGTTCACCATTGCCGACTCCTCCATCGCCTTCTCCGGCCACGGCAACGGGAGCCATCAGGGCCACAACTCCCAGTGCGGCAATACCACGCCGCATTGATCGATTGGAACCGAAGCCAGCACTTAAGAACAAAGCTTGGAACAGTCGCATCTGGTTGTCCTCAAAATAGGGCTCTTGCCCCCGACTCAATTCGAGCCACTTTCGAAACCGGAAACGCGTTTTTCGAATGGATGTCCGCCGACTAGAATCAGATGGGGCCGAAAAGGGTCCCCAAATCCTTCGTTCGCGATGGCGCACGCATGCCTTGTGGCGACAAAACACCTCTGTCTAGGATCGTCGTCAGACGTGCCAGCGTCAAGAAGATTCCTCCAATTCCCCGATACGCTGGTTTTCCTGAATGATCCGATCAAACATGCCCCGTCGGTTGTAGCGATTGCTCCATCTGCGACGTGACCGGTTTCCCGACAAAAAGTTGCGGGACAACCTCGTATTTCCTGCATTCCGCAGAGCTGGTTCACCTCGAATGTGATGGAGTCCATGCTCCTTCAGTCCGCCCGATACGAGATCACTGATGCCTGAACTGCCGGAAGTCGAAACCATGGTTCGCGGAATTCGCCGAGACTGCTCTGGACGGATGATCCGAAAAGTTGAATTTGTCCGAGCTTCCAGGCGACCGATTCAGGTGACTCCAGAGCGGAAAGATATTCGAAAGCTGGCTGAAGGTCGGGAACTGACGAATGTCTGTCGCATTGCGAAACGTGTGGTGCTCGTACTGGATAGTGCCTACGCATTTGTCGTTGAACCACGGATGACAGGACTGATGCTGATCTCCGATCCTCCAACGCAGGATCATCGAAGAGTTGTCTGGCACTTCGCACCGGTCGACCAGCAGACGGATGCACTGGAATTCTGGGATCGTCGAGGGCTGGGAACGGTCAGCCTGCTCTCGCCTGACCAGCTGGAATCACTCCGAAACCGATTCGGACCCGATGCACTTGCAATTGATCAGGTCGACCTGCACCTTCGTCTCAAGAAAACTTCTCGAGCCATCAAGGTCGCGCTCCTTGATCAGTCGCTCGTCGCAGGAATCGGCAACCTCTATGCTAGTGAGATCCTGCATCATGCTGGAATCTCACCGCGACGTCGCGCATCGTCACTCACAAAGGTTGAGGTCGCCAGGCTGGTCGAATCCACACATTTTATTCTGAATGAAGCCATCCGCTATGAAGGTTCAACCCTCGGCGACGGCACCTATCGGAACGCCCTCAGCAAAGATGGTGGCTACCAGAATCACCACCGGGTCTATCAGCGGGCAGGTGAAATCTGTCCCGCATGTGGCGATGGCATGATCCAACGTATCGTGCAAACACAGAGATCCTCGTTCTTCTGCCCGAATTGTCAGCGGTAACATCGGGGAAAAGACCACGGCATCAACAGAACGAGGACATTCGGGAAATATGTGTCCGCTGACCCGAGCGGACTTCAGCTTTCCTCTGGAAAACAAGATTTGATCGCCTGACAGACATGCAACTTTCAGACTGAACGGGGCATTCAGACAAAAAAATTGACGCTGCACCCGCCAGTTCACTGACAGTTGAAGCACCAATGTCACTCCCTCAAAAGACAGGAGTCGGAACCAGCGATTGTCAAAGCCGTTGCATGACAGCCGGATCGGGAATCACAAAAAACCTTCTTCAGTCCATCAACGAGTGCAACGTGCGGCTAGGCAGCCATCCGACGTCGTCCGAACTTCGTGCGAACGTCCTGGACAGCTTCGATCACATCCGCCACGTCCTGATCCGACATGGATGCCGACAGTGGCAGGCTCACCATCTGCTGAAAAGCCTGATGAGCCACCGGAAAATCATCAGGGACATAGCTGTACTTGTTTCGGTAGTATGAATGCATATGAATCGGAATAAAATGAACTGACGTACCGATGTTACGACCCGTCATCTCGTGAATAAACTGGTCTCGGGTGATCGTCAGCTCTGATAATCGGATTCGCAGCACGTACAAGTGGTATGCATTGGTCACATGATCGCGAGTTGTTGGCGTCAGAAAAGCAGCCTTTGATCCAAAAGCTGTGTTATAGGCTTCGACAATCTGCCTGCGTCGCAATTGCATGTTTTCAAAGCGACGCAATTGTTGCAGGCCAATTG
>JBKDRW010000008.1:0-12744 GCA_046341255.1 Planctomycetota bacterium | reverse complement strand
TTCTGATGCAGCCAGGCTTCCAGTCGGTCAATGCCTCTAAAGCCGCTCTGGGTGGCGATGAGTCGACCTTGGTCGAAGATCATGATCTGCGGAATACAGCGCCCGCTGCCGTAGTGAGCGAAAAGCTCAGGTCGTTTATCGATATCGATCGTCAAAAATGCGGCACCAGGATGCTTTGATTTCACTTGTCTGAGAGCTTCGTCCAGGCTCCGGCATGGCCCGCACCACTCAGCCCCGAACTTCACAACGACTGGTCGTGAATTCTTTAAGACCGCATTCTGAAACCATTGATCCTTCACCGCCTCCGGTTGTCGAGGCCCCATGGCTACAAACGCCAACATCATCACGACAACAGCAGCACACGTCAGAGTGTTGTTGAGCTTTTCCAAGGGTCTGCCCTCTAACAGGTCTTCGTCTTTGGTTCTGGAGTGCCCGGATCGACTCTCCGGAAAAGAGTACGCCACGGCCAAAAGCCAGCCGTTCATGTCGCTGGAAAACGAGAATGTCGGCCATCATCCTCGGCCTGAATTCGTCAGAAAAATCGGCACAATCGATTTTGCCGACGCGGCCCGGCAGATCACCGGGCGGCTCGCTGACCGCTCACTGTTCGCAGATCATCGCCACAGCATCGAAGAGGCGTGTTCCTGTTCAGAAATCGCGAAGCTTTTCCCAATGCTTACTGGCAAATTCCTGCTGCTGCCGCACGCTGATCAGAGGCTCACAGTGCTCTACGGCCGCGATACGAGGGAAAAGCATATCAACAGTCAGTGCCACATGGTCCGGATGATTGAGATCAATACGATCCAGCAGTGACAATCGGACGGCCTCTTGCTTCTGAGCAGCAACAAGTTGTTCTGCCGCATGCTGGCTGAGTTCGATGGCGGGCCACACCTGATGGATCGCCAGCGGCCAGCCCTCGGCATTTCCTGTGTCTGTAATCACCTCTGCAAAACTTGCCAGTGAACTGTTGAGTGGCCGTCGTCTTATTTCAGCCATTGCAAGGCGTTGTTCATTCAGAATGGCAAAACCTGGCTCAGATGAAAAATCAAGCAGAAACTGACCCTGGTTGATGACCATCCTGCGAACTCTCTGATGAGTTCGGCGACTCAGATGGAAGCGAATCGTGGTCTTGGCGTCTCTGAGTTCCAGAAGCCATCCGTGTTGTTCAGGTGTCAATGACTGGATTTGCAGGGATCCGGTTTCCGGGATCACGCTTTTCAGAACAGACCAGCAGTGTGGTAACTGGTCTCGCATGATGTCGACGTACATCTCCGAGCATTTCGTCACTCCGGCTCGTTGCTCACTCCATGGATCCTGCCAGAACACGTCAACAGAATCGATGGATGAGTGGTTGATGAGTCCACTGAACTGGCGAAGAAACGCAGCGAACAGAAACTCGAGGTGAACACCGACGATGCGTTCGCGACACCCGTGGCCCTGTTCAGAATCCCGACGTTCAGGGATTTGGGCGGCGATGACAGGATTCAGGGCGCGTCGCAGTTCGTTGAACTCTGTCGCTGATGTGCATAACGGTTTTTCACAGAGTGCCGGGACATGATTCGAAAGTGCCTGACTCAGCAGCTCGTAATGTCGGAGCGGAGATGTCGCAATAATGACACCATCCAGTATGTTGCGCGAGATGGGAATGTCGGGTTCCAGTACGATGTTCTCTGCGTGGTGCTTTTCCAGCCATGTGCGCGCCGTTTGCTGATGGTGTCGAGTGACCCAGATAATTTCAACTTCCTGCGGAAGTTCCGTTCGCAGCACGGACATCAGAGTTGTGGCCCAGCGTCCTCCTCCGAAAAGGGCTATTCGTTTGATGGAACACTGCCTCAAATGGAATACCCTCGAATGGTTATGCTCCTGAATATCAGGCTCATCCGATCGCAGGATGGGCAGTTGAAAATGGTTTCGACAACATCCGGATGGCATCCGGTTTCCGCCGCTTTTTTCGAGTCGCTTCCGCTAAATGTCCAAGGGCCTCACTTCCGGCATCGTGAAGAATAATCTCGACTTTAACCCCCGTTCACGAAGTTGCTCTGCAATCGGCTGAGCATAATGCCAGGCCAGCAGGACGACGAACGGCGGTTGTTCGTCGATCAGTCTCTGATTGTTCACGATCGGGATATGTTTTCCCGGCAGGTAGCGTTCCAGTTTCAACGAAGCGGGCTGCTCAGCAATCCACGGCATCAGGTCCGGTCCGATCCCTGCAAAATTCAACAGTGTGCTGCAGCGCCCCGGACAGGAGTTTCCGATCAGTGGTGTCCCGGATGCAGCGCAGTCAATCGCCAGTCTTACCAGATCATTCTTCAGTTGAATTGATTCCCGTCGAAACCACTCGTAGTACTCCGGTCGCGTCAGCGTGGACGCTTCTTCCTCAAGGATCTGTTGGACTCGCGAACTGGGATTGTGGTTTTTGCCGCGAGCAACCGTCACGCGAATGTTGCCCCCATAACGGCTGACTTTCTGGGCATCCACGACCTGAAAGTCATAGAATTCGAACAGTGTGACAATCGATTTCAGTGAATATGTGCGAAGGTGTTCGTGGTAGATCGTGTCAAACTGCAGCCGTTCCATCACGGCCGGAAGATAGTGATTCTCAAGGACAAAGAAACCATCCTTTGCGACGAGTGTCTCAAGTCCTTCAATCACATCACCGAGGCTCTGCATGTGGGCGAACACATTCGTTGCAGTGGTGACCTGAGCGTGTCCATGGATTGCAACAATCCTCTCTGCAACAACGCGATCGAAAGGCGTCTGAAAGGTGTCGATGCCGGCCTCGCGAGCAAACCTCGCAATATCGGTTGGCTCAACACCGACGACTCGCATCCCGCGATCACGAAATGCCTGAAGCAGTGTTCCGTCGTTGCAGCCAATGTCGATGCAAAGGCTATCTGCCGGAAGTTGCAGATCTGCGATCATTCCGGCTGCCATCTCCTGCTGATACGCGGCTAATTCCCGAGTGACTCCGGTTCGGTACGGATAATCGTGATGATATACGACTTCACCTGGCACGACGTAATCGAGTTGAGACAATGTGCATTTCGGGCACCACATCTGCTTCAGCGGATAGAATGTTTCAGGCTTGCCGAGATCAGCTTTTGACAGCAGAGTGTCGCAGAGTGGCTGGTGACCGAGGTCAATTACTTCTCGAAGGTCCTGTGAACCACAGACCTGACACTGCGTAACGTGGCCGGAAGGGATATTATGCACGGGCCGGCTTGTCATCGCGTTTGTCCATCCTGCTCGAATTGGTCAATCTGTTCGTCAGTGACGCTGTCAGCGGGCTCACCAGCATTCACACGCTGATACCACGCGATGGTTTGCTGAATGCTGCGGTCAAAACGCCAGCGAGGTTGCCAGCCGAGGATCGTTTTGGCCTTGTTGGTGGCAAGGCTCAGCAAAGTGGCTTCATGTAACGCATTCGGCTGTTTGATGACTTGGCTGGTGCCTGGCCAGTGTCTGAGTACCTCGTCGACCAGAACTTCCACAGTGCGATGCTCTGTTTCGTCCGGGCCGAAGTTGAACGCTGAGCAGACTCGGTGGCTATCATCACCTGCATCGGCGAGCCAGAGCCGCTCTGCGAGCAGAAGATATCCGAACAGCGGATCCAGAACATGCTGCCACGGACGACGAGCATTCGGATTTCGGATCGCGATCGGTTGTCCGAGTTGCAGCGCCCTTACGCAATCCGGAATGATGCGATCTTCAGCCCAGTCGCCGCCACCAATCACGTTTCCGGCCCTTGCGCTGGCAAGTCGGACAGGGCTTTCGTGAGCAGGGAACCAGGATCGTCGATAGCTTTCCACGGCAAGTTCGGCCATGGCCTTGCTGGCACTATAAGGGTCTGCCCCGCCCAGCGTATCGTCTTCGCGGTACCCGCGATTCCACTCCCGGTTCAGGTAACACTTATCGGTGGTCACAATCACGACCGCACACGGATCCTGCAGTTCTCGAATGGATTCCAGCAGGTTGACGGTTCCCATGACATTTGTTGCGAACGTGTCGACCGGTTCTCGATATGACCGTCGGACCAGCGACTGGGCCGCCAGGTGAAAGATGAATCGCGGCCGAAAAGAGACCACTTCTCGACGCAGCACATTCGCGTCTCGCACGTCGGCGTGTGCAGACTTCATTTTCGTGCGGAGTTGTAACTGGTCGTACAGGGAAATTGACGTGGGCGGCTCGAGTGAGCATCCAAAAAGATTGGCACCAAGCCGAAGTAACCACTGAGACAGCCACGCGCCTTTGAAGCCCGTGTGCCCAGTGATCAGGACATTTTGATTTCTGAAGATGGACGTCATATCAGCAGTAATCGGTGGTTACCATGTTTTCCAGGGGGCCTGCTGCCGATCCCAAAGCTGGTTGAGATGCAGCACTTCGCGGTAAGTGTCCATGGCGAAGAAAAAACCTTCGTGCCGGTATGCGACCAGCTCGCCTTCTGCCGACAGTCTTTCAAGTGGTTCCTGCTCAAGCACACTAGTATCACTGTCAAGATAGTCGAACACCCGACGGTTCATGACAAAGAATCCGGCACTGGCCCAGGTGTCAATCCGAGGTTTTTCAACGAAGCGTTCTACGGTCCCATCCGGAGCGAGGTCCAGCATTCCAAAGCGTGAAAGGGGGCGCATAACCGTGATTGTTGCCAGTTTTCCATGGGCTTTGTGGAACTCAGTGAGGCTTTTCAGGTCGATGTCGGCAACGCCATCACCGTAGGTCAGCATGAAGGTGTCATCATCGATGTACTTCGCTGCGCGGCGGACGCGGCCTCCAGTCATGGTCGACAGCCCTGTTTCTGCAAGCGTGACCGTAAACGGCGTTTCGTCGGTCACCTCATGAAAGTGAATGTTTTCCTCGCGACCGAGGGTCAGCGTGAAGTCATGATTCATCGCATGATATCGCAGGAAATAGTCCTTGATCATCTGTCCGCGATAACCGAGACACAGAACAAAGTCATGAAATCCAGATGCGGAGTAGATTTTCATGATATGCCAAAGGATTGGCCGGCCGCCGATTTCAACAAGCGGCTTGGGGCGATACTCAGTTTCTTCTCGCAGGCGGGTTCCCTGGCCTCCGCAAAGGATCATTGTTTTCACGGTTGAGTTGCTCCCTGGCGGTCACTTTCACGGACGGCCCCATTTTTACCTTTCAGATCGACAGACTCTGCCGTACACATCGAGCGGTGTCGTTGTTTTACGTAGATTTCGGCGCGGATCTGAGCAAAATATCGCCTGGATCGTAATGATTTGGGCGATAACGCTCGGAAAAGAAGGCCCAACCTCGCGTCGTGCGATGAAGTCGGAGATGACCTGCGGGCGGAGGGGTGAACGAAATGTTCGACGCGTTTTTAAGTCCGTGCGATTGTTTCAGGCTGAAAAGCAGATCAGCGGCCCTGACGGTCAACCGCCCGGGTCCCGTGGCCCCCGGGCGGTCTGCATCATGCTGGCTGATTCGGGAATGACAGTCTGAAGTGAGTTGCATAGCGCTGACATACCATGACAGGGAAATCCGCTGACCAAAACCTGCAGGACTCACCAGACGCGGCTGCGAGTCTTAAGCCCGAGTCAATACTCATGCGGCTGGCCAGAGATGCTGGTATTGATCGCGCGTCCGGTTTTGCGATTCTTGCCAGATTCTGGCAGTTACTGACAGGGCCGATTACACAGATCCTGATCACGCTTTGCATGTCGGCTGCAGGGCAGGATTACTACTACGCTTTCAACAGTCTGCTGGGTATGCAGGTTTTTCTGGAGCTTGGTCTGCATGCGGTGCTGATCAATCTGGCAAGTCGAGAATGGGCCAGACTGGAACTGGTCGAGGGGAAAATTTCCGGCCACCCGGAGTCTCTTAAAAGGCTGGCGACACTGGGGCGACTGACCGTTTCCTGGTATCGAGGCGTCTCTGTCCTGTTTGTCGTGAGCCTGATTTCGATGGGGCTCCTCTACTTCAGTCGTATTGAAGAGAAGCGACTGGCGAGCGAAGCGGCGTCATCATCTTTGGTATGGATTTCTCCGTGGATCTGTCTGGTCATGATCAACGGCGCTCTGCTTTCAATTCTTCCGGTCACATCTATTCTGGAAGGATGTCATCAGGTCGTCGCCATTCATCGAGTCCGGCTGTGGCAATGGATTGCTGGGTCTCTCGCTGTCTGGGTTTCGCTGATGGCAGGCCTTGGCCTTTGGGCGCTGGTTGCCTCGTCAGCAATTCGGCTGTGTGGAGAGTTCTATCTGGCGAGGCTTCGCTTCCCGCAGTTTTATGAACTGTTTCGCACGCAGGGCTATGAGCAATCTTTTGTCTGGAAGCACGAGATCCTGCCTCTTCAGTGGCGAATGGCACTCCAGGGAGTTGCAGTGTGGGGAGCCAATCAGATGCCCGTACTGGTTCTGTTGAATTATTTTCCTGCGTCTGGCGAGGCCGGACGGCTGGGGATGACATGGACCATACTGTCTGCATTTCAGTCGGTCGGGATGGCTATGATTGAAACCCGGCGACCATTGTTTGGAAGTCTCGTGGAGCGAAAAGAATTCAAGTCGCTTGACGAGACTTTCTTCCGACTGACGCTTCGTTCTATGGTGGCTATTGTGTTGTTGGTTTCTGCCTACTGTCTGTTGATCGCCTTGATTCAGACTCGCTCAGAGTGGCTGGCGGTGAAGTTTTCTGAACGCCTTTTACCTCTGCTTCCGACGATTCTGCTTTCTGTTGCCTTCATCTGCTATCAGTTCGTGATGTGCCTCGGCATTTACGTGCGGTCACATCGAGTAGACCCGTTCGTTGTGGCGAGCGTTCTTTCCTGCGCTGTGATCGCTGTTCTGGAGTTTACTCTGGGGCGGAAATTTCAGGCTACGGGTGTCGCGTTTGGGTATTTGGCTGGTGTTGTTGTCACGTTGTTGCCGTGCTACGTTCTGATTTGGCGAAATTTCCGTCAACGGACTCCAGCGGATGAAGTATGTCGGGCGGAACAGTCGCCGCAGCCCCGTTGACAAGCTCCGCAACCACTTCTACGATCGCAACTCTGGCTGACTAAGTTCTTTCGGATCCGAGGCGTTCCTATGAAAATCTGGTTCGGTATTGCAGCTGCTGCAACCTGCCTTTGGACTTCGGCGGCCATGGCGCAGCCAAAATCGACTGGTATTGCGCGGTTTGATGCGGCCGTTCAGCGTGGGGCAACCTTCCTTCGCGCTCAGGCAAAGCCCGATATGGAGGCCGGGCGGCTTGTCCTCGCAGCTTATGCATTATTCAAATCGGGAGAACCGAAGGAATCGCCTATCGTTCAGGCTGCGTTGAAGACAGTGGCGGATTCGGTGTCTACTGGCAGTTTTCGCCCCCATAATGCTTACGACCATCTTTACGAAGCTGGTTTGTTCTGCATGTTTTTGGCCGATGTTGATCCGGTGCAGTACAAGCCGCACATGCAGATCATTGCGGATTACGTGGCTTCGGTTCAGCGGCCAGATGGTTCGTGGTCGGATACGTCCCAGGCTCCTGGTGACATCAGCATGTGTCAATATGCAGTGCTCGCACTATGGGCAGCCAATCGGGCCAAGTGTACGGTGTCTCCTGAAGCTCTGGATCGCACGGTAATTTACCACCTCAGTAATCGCAATCAGGATGGCGGTTACACCTACCGTCCAGGGACAAGTATCGGAACGACGGGAGCCAGTTCTTCTCGCAATATGACCATGGCTGCGATCAGCAGTCTGGGGGTGACACGGCTTCTGTTCTACGGGCCGCAGAATCTCGTCGAGGAAAAGCCTGCCGAAACAAAGTTTGGCGTGCTCGAAAAGGACGATGACCGAACGGCTGCAGACGTCGCGCTGGCGTTTCCGGACTACAGACCTCAGAACTCAAAAGGAACCATCACGGCCGGGATCGATCGCTCCATCGCATTTGAAGTCGCAAATTTCAATCCCGTCAACATCAATGCGAACTTTCCGATTTACTTCTACTATTCTGCAGAGCGAGCATTGTCTGTTTCAGAGATTGACAAGGTGAGAGGAGTTGACTGGTATGTGACCTACGGCGACGGTCTTCTGACGTTGCAGGCACAGGATGGCAGTTTCAACGAGACTCACAGTGGTCCGGTCGTCGGGACAAGTTTCGCCCTGTTGTATTACATGCGATCGACGAAGCAGATTTTTGACAAGACCTACGGCAAAGGCTCACAGCAGGGAAATCGTGGGAATCCTTTCGGTAACAAAAACAAGGATAAGCCGCCAACAGAGCTGGATCTTTTGATCGCCGACCTGGAAAAGGTAGATTTCAAAGATCTCGATGAATCCCAGGCGAATTTTGCAGATGAGCTTGTCCGAAGCGTCATCTCCATTGATGATCCTCAGACGCTTGTGGGTCAGGAAGAAAAGCTTCGAAAACTGGTTCAACATCCCAACTGGCAGGTGCGGCAGGCGTGCTGCTGGGCTCTTGGTCGAACTGGCGATTTTCGCCTGATTCCGATGATGCTCGAAATGCTGCGAGACCCGTCGATTGACGTCAATGTCGAGGCGATTCAGGCCCTGAGATACATCTCTCGCAAGCCCAGTGGTTTCGGGGAGTCGCTGGATCCGCTCAAGGGCCTCGAGAATCCGACACCCGAACAAAAGCTTGAAGTCGCCAACGCATGGCGACAGAAAACGCTGAAAGCGTGGTCGGAGTGGTACAACGGTATTCGGCCGCATGAAGAGAAGGATACGTTTGAAGAACTTCTTCTCTCTGTGCCAATCAATACCAAAGATGCACAGCCGGCAGATTCGAGCAGATAGCCAGTCTTACTTATCTGGTTTGCCCGGCAGTCAGTGAGTCACCCTCGAGACTCAAAATGCGTAAAGACGTCGTCCGACCGTGTGAAACCATCGTGAAATGGATGCCGCGATCAGATTTCCTGCGCGATTGTACCGCAGTTCATTGCTTGCCGTGGAGTCGTTGTTTCATTTGAAGACTTGCCCTGACCGGCCACCGCAAAAGCCGAGGCGCCAGCGGATGATTGCACGCCAGCACCAGCATCTTCAGCAACCGGAGCGGGTGGGTTCGCATCATCCATGAAAACTGAAGCGCACCCTGCCATCCTCCGGCGCTTTCTGGATTCCACAGAAGATCGCCGAGTTCTGCGCTTCGGTGCTCCAGTTGGTAAATGAAATACGGCCGCAGGATTTCTTTCGTTACGCCGCCCTGTTGATAGTGCAGAAGAAGCTGCGTGGCGTATACAAGGCTGCTGAGCGCGCGAAAACGCGCCCAGCTGTATTCTTCGCCTGGTAATTCGTAGATGACGACGGAAGGTGTTGCGATCACGGACACTGGTCTGCCTGGCATCGACATCGCGATGACCCACGCGCTGGGATATGTCGTGCGGACCGACTGAAATGGTTCGTCAAAACATGCCGTCGGAAACTGTTGCCGCCATAACTTGCGACGCAGGACAACGGAGTAGGATGCCGTCAGGTCGGCTGTCGGGCCTTCAAGCACCTGTTCGAAAGCGATACGCCCCTCTGCTGTTGACTTTCGCAGCGTCCGGTCACAACGTGCTGGAACACCACCCATCGCGGCATCAGGTGCAGGTCTCTGATGGCGTGGACGGTAGCCGACGTTCAGAGCAATCATGTCTGGACGATCCTGTGCTCTCAGGTCCTCCAGAATCCTTGAAACGGCTCCTTCGGTCAGAGCATCGTCATCGCCAATGAGCAGAACATAGTCGCCTTCAGCCAGCTCGGATGTGCATCGAGTGATATTAGCAATGATTCCGATGTTGGACTGGTTGCGGAAGTATCGAATCTCGAATGTCTTTGAGAAGCGTTCGATCACTTCAGTTGTATGATCTGATGAGGCATTGTCGGAAACGATGCACTCGACTTCATGAGCAAATGGGAGGAGTTGCGGCACGACGGTTGCGAGGCATACCTCAAGAAGGTCTGCTCGATTGAATGTTGGAATGCAGATAGAAAGCAGGGGCTTCGTTGTTATCATCTCAAGCCAGGCTTACTCAGAAAGAAACTTTGGTGCCAGTCCGGAAGAAATCAACCGACCTTGACGGCTTTGAGTTCTCGGAGAAAGAGTGACCCGCGACAAGTGCAGAGGATAAAGATGATACAGGCGATTACAAATCGATCGAAGTCTTTCGCGGTCTTCAGGTCTGTGTCGCTGGCCATGCTCTCTGGGTGGTGGAATGGTGGCGGGGCAGCGGCGGCGGATGCGTGTGATGAAGAGGTTGTTCAGGAGGTCGTATCCGCTGATCAGATTGTCGCGAAGCGTCAGAACGGGGAATTGCCTCGGGTCATTTCGGGAGTAATAGAAGATCTTTCGGGACAGACCCTTGTATTACGGCGCGGTCCCGGAGAAGTCGAGGTCTTTTCGCTGCGAGATGTGTCCCGTGTTGAATTTCACAAGTCACCCGAGTTCGACGAGGGTTCACGGAAACTCAACGCCCATCAGGTTCTTGAGGCAATTCCTCTCCTGCGTACAGCCTCTCTGATGGAACCGAGGAAGTGGGTGATCCGAGAGATCAATGCCGAGTTGGCTCGAGCACTTGTGCATGCTCAAAAGTTTGACGAAGCCTTGAAGACGATCGAGACTGTGATGGAGTCGGATCCAGGGACCCGTCATGTTACCGAACTTCCGCTGGTCTGGGATGAGCGACTTCCTGAGTCGGCTCGAATTCGAATGGATCTGTCTGAATTGAAAGCTCGGTCTGAAGTCCGACGATTTGTTGCGGCGTCGGCAAATCTGCATGAGGCTTCAAGCCGTGAGAATTGTATTGCCGTGTTGCGGACTTTGCAGAAGTCATCAAATTCCACGACGCAGGTGCTGGCTGAAAGCCAGCTTTGGCGAGTGAAGTTGCTTGACTCAGATCAGCTGGATTCCAGCGACGTCCAGATGTGGCATCGACAACTGCAACGGCTGGACCGACGGACTCGATCGGGGCCTGAATTCCTGTGCGGGCGCGCTCATCTTTTGCTGAATGAGTACGATCATGCGGCGACCAGTCTGATGTGGATGCCGCTGGTAGAACCGCTGAGTCCGGATCTTTGCAGAGCCAGCCTCAATCATGCTGCGGCAGCCCTCGAACTGGCGGGGCGTCGCAGAGAAGCTGCATCGGCTCGTTCACTGGCATCGCTGATCCCACTGATTCCCTGACAGAATTTGAAAGCTTGTTGGTGTGTCTGCCGGTTCTCGCGGCCCGTCAAAAGCCATGTCATTCCGGCGTGGGTACGATCCGGAATCGGTGATACTCAGCCCCACTGGATTCCTGCCTGCGTGGAAAAGACAGAATGACTCACTCCTGCGTTGATCAGCCGGTTCGACAGACGGTTGGATATCTCGGGTTGTTGGTGCTTTTGAATGGCGGCGCCGGATGACCGCCATTTCATGATTCATTCTGAAGTTCGATGGCGGGCTTTTTTCAAATTGTCCACAGGCCGCAGTGCTTCCTTCAGCTTCTCGTGCTGCATGAACTGTTGTGAGTCCGCGAGATTGGATCGGGCAATTTCAAAGGTTCGGTGGAGTGCGAGCAGAAAGCTGATGAGCATCGGGTCGGAGATTTCTTCATTGATCTTCCGAGTCTGAGCCTCAGGAGGCAGGTAAGAAAGCAAATCGTGGATCTGTTTCTCATTGATCAGAGTACGACGGATCGCTTCGCCGAGGGCAGCAATCTTTGCCTGAGAAGATAGCTTGTCGGCCGTTGACAGTCGAAGAGAGGAAACCTGGCGGGAAAGATCGAGATTGCGGACAGCATTCGTCAATGGGTGGTCCATTTCATCATAGGTGAATCCATCTCCATTGTTGGTTTTTCCGAGGTCGTTTGCGGCCGTTTTCGGTGTCTTGGAAGTGACCTCGGACTTCTTGATCATCGCCTCCATCAGTTCTGTGATTCTGTCGGACGTTTCTCCATCCCCGGACTGACGCTGTGCATCGATCACTTGATTCATCAGTTCTGTGATTCTGTCGGACGTTTCTCTATCCCCGGACTGACGCTGTGCATCGATCACTTGATTCATCAGATCTGTGATTCTGTCGGACGTTTCTCCGTCCCCGGACTGGCGCTGTGCATCGATCACTTTGTTCATCAATTGAGTGACTCTGTCAGATGCCTCGTCAGCACCAGGCTGAATCCGTGAAACGATGGACGTTTCTCGATTCGTTTTCTCATTCGGCCGCTGTGCGGCGGCTTTATCATCGCCCGTGTTGAGCACGACCCGAGTGACGGGTAACTCCGTTGACGCGACATCTTCCGTAGCCTTCCAAAGCAAGGAATAGAGCCCGATCAGAAGGTAAACTGCTGCCGGAACTCCGAATGCTGTCGAAGCAACAATCCAACGGCGGTCAAACTTCGTTGACTTGTGTCGGGGCCGACGACGTCGGTCCGGGACCTTCTCACCTTGTGCAAAGCGACTCAGGACAACCTCGAATTCCCTTGCCGATTGGTAGCGATCTTCCGGCCGAGATGAACAAGCCTTCATAATGATCTCGGCAAGAGGCTTGGGAACAAACGGCGACTGCTCTGTAAGATCCAGCGGTTCGGTGCCGGCTCTGACTTTCAGAAGCTGTGAGGTGTTGAGCGACGCCCACGCCTGCTTCCCTGAAGCCATTTCGTACAGTGTCATTCCGAGCGATTGAACATCTGATCGGGCGTCGCCAGTACTTCGCATTTGATCGAGAGCCACGAATTTCGATTTTGCGTTATCGCTGATGATGCGACTTCGATCAGACTTGTCTTCATCTGCTTTTGCCACTCCGAAATTCGCGACCCAGATCTTGCCG
>JBKDRW010000007.1:0-11497 GCA_046341255.1 Planctomycetota bacterium | reverse complement strand
CGGTTGCGTCGCTGCGACATCACGGGGGGCAAGTTGCAAAAATCCCCGTTTTTTGCGTTGCAGGTCGAGTTCGTCGGGGACGCGGGGATCGCGGTCGGCCTGACGGAAGGCGGGAGGCGACCGACGAGTGTTCGGAAGTTGCCGATCCAACGCCATCTGAGGCGATCACTCGTCGTGTTTTGTGAGCGACTCCAGCTTGCAAGCTGAAATCCGCATGCTTACTCTCAGCACGTTCTTTTGCTGTGTATTTTTCTGGCAGAGAGTTCGACGGCAACGCAGGGGTTGCAACGATTGAGCGAAGTCGCTGCAGGGCAAGACCGCGTCGGGTTTCGTGAAGGCCCATCGATGTGGTCATCGAATCGTCTTTCAATCGTCCCGTGATTGTTCGTTATTGTCTGCCCCACGCCGCTTTTGCAGGCGAGTATATCGAATGGAGAATTTTGTGCGTTCCTTGCTGACTCAGTTGAAATGGCACTCGCGCTTTCATTCCCTTGGTCTCTCGATCACCATGTATGCACTGGCCGGTTGCGGTGGCGGAGACGAAGCGACAACAAGTTCGGCTCCGGCGGCCGACAGTGGCGCCGCAGCCAGCACTTCCGGGGAAACACCATCGGCGATGATGACCTCCGGTATGGAGAGTGGTGAATCAGCCAGCATGGAAGCGCCCTCGGGCGCCATGGCGGGCGGTTCCATGCCGCCGGGTGGGATGCCGGGTGGGATGCCGCCAGGTGGAATGCCCGGTGGTGACGCTGCGATGTCAGGCGGTCCCGGCGGTGAAGGAGGTCCCCTGGGAGGGCAGTTTGGGAGCGGAATGCCGGGGCAGATGCCAGGCGGAATGGCTCAGGCAAAGCCGCCGCGTTCGACCGACTTTTCGCGGTGGTCGGACAAAGACTTCCACGATGCAATTCGCGAACGTGACGAGATCGTGCTGAAGGCGATTGACGCTCGCGTAAAGGCAAAACCGAATGATCCGGCCGTTGCGACTCTGCTCACGGCCTTACTCATGACCAGCGCTGAAGCACCTGCAGCAGAGACAATGACGGGTGGATTTCCTGGCGGTGACGGCGCGTTTTCATCCGGCGACGGCGTCGGTGGTATGATGTCAGGTCAGGGCGGAATGCCGGGCTCGATGCCTCCAAACGGTGGGCCACCTCGCAAGAAGCTTTCTGGCATGTTGCAGGGTGGTGTTCCCGGTGCGGCAGGTGCACCGGCCGAACAGAACTCATCAAACCAGCAGATGGAAGCTCCAGCGGGTCCGTCATCTTCGATTCGTCGTTCGCGCGCAGTCCCAGCGGGACGCGCAGTGGACTCTCTTGAACTGATGCTGCTGGAGTCCCTCGTGGCCTATCAGCAGCCCGGAGTCATGGCAGGGCGAGGTGCGGCCGATTCATTGAGTTCCGGTTCGGCACCTGGAATGCATGGGGCCGATGAGTCGTCAGGACTGGTGGGCGGAAATCAATCGGGTGGCGATGATGGTGCGATGCTTGGGGCGCCTTCGATGGGAGCTCAGGGAGCTCCGGGCCCCGCTGGAATGCGTAGTGGAAGTGGGATGCCCGGGATGCCGGGCGGCCTGCAGGGGATGCCCGGAGGTATGCAGGGGATGTCGGGTGCCGGAACTCAGAATGGTCGACTGGATTCTCGAGTGCTCGTCCGAAAGATTCTCGAACATCTGGTGAAGAATGGCAGTCCGGTCGCCTGGCAAACAATTTTCGCGGTCGCGTCCGGGACCACACAGACTTCAATGTCACCGACTGAGGCGACACAGATCGTCGCAGAGAGTCTCCTTAAGAACCTGGAAGGGGGCGGACCGCAGGTGGAGCAGGTGCTGCTCGCCATCGTCGAGGGAAAAGCCCAGTTGCCACCGGAAAATCGGTCCGTGATCCTGGCGACCATGGCGGCTGTTTCGTCGGCTGCCGCAGATCAATTAACGGGTTTTGACAACGTCTCGACTGTTCCCGCAGCCAGTCAGCCGGGAGGCATAGGCGCAGGTATGGGAATGGGAATGGGAATGGGTGCGGGAAGGGGAATGCCGGGAGGACTTTCCGGGATGATGTCGGGTGGTCGCGGGAACAACGATGGTTCGGCGACAGGAATCGAAGGGGCTGGTGATTTCGGTGGTCCGGGGATGAGCGCACCGGGAATGGATGGTGGAAGCCTGATGGCTCCGCCTTCCGGGACGGTGATGGTGACGGACTTCAATGATTCGGAGTTAGCTCGAGCGGCCGTTTTTCTTTGGGGACCAAGGCATGTCAATGCCATGGTCGATCAACTGAAGGTTGCTGCAGATCCTGTCGGCGCGGGCGAGTTGTTGAAGCTTGCCGCAACGATCCCGAACCAGAAAAGTCGAGAAGCCGTGTATTCAGCTCTTTCAAAGATTCACTCACTGGGGGCAGACTCGCTTCGTGGGGCAGGCGTGTTCAGCGAGGTTCATGATCCGGGATTGCTGGTGGTGTTGAAGGCATTGCCTCGACCAAAGGCCAGTCGAACCGAAGCACAAACGATGGATTCATGGACAATGACCAGTGAAGAGGTTGTTCTTGCGCTTCGAGACAAGATGAAGGCGCTGTCGGCACAGCCGGGGAAACTGACTGCGGTCAACGACGGCTTTCCGGTCAAACTGCATCGGAACGCGATTTCGGAGTTCTCCGGGGTGTTGACGCTTCCCGGCACGATGGGCACAAACCTCAAAGATGCCGCACCTTCGGACACGAAGGTGTATTACGCAAGAACCAGCTTTACGCCTCAGAAGCCGAAGGATCAGGACGACATCAAAGAACACTATGAATCGCGAGCCAGCGGTACGGTCCGGGAAGATCAGGGCAAGCAATTGCTTTGGATCGACGGTGTGAAGGGAGGCACTTCGGGCGTTCGTCGCACGATGGATGTGATCATTCAGGCGAGTGCGAACAGGCAAGGCTTCGGGGGAGCTGACGGAGGCAGCGGATTCGGAATTCCTGGCGGTCCTGCAGGCGCGGGTGGTCAGGCCGGCGGAAGCTCGTACACAATTGAAATCATCGTGGTCGAAACGGCAGATCCCAAGGGCAGCACGACGGCGTCAGCGGAGGCTGTCCCGGGAAAGAACGAGAAGAAGTAGTTGAAGGTCAGGATTCGCGGCCGGGTTGATCCCTTGGGCGAATGAAACTTTGCCGGGCTCATCAGAGTCCGCGAGTGGTGAATTGAGGTCCAGTACGCCGCCGATCGACGGAGGCGGGACTGCATGCAGGCGTCCGATGCAGCCTCGCTGGAGGCTGTTCTCTACTGCTGTTCAAACGTGTGGTGAGTGACGCCAGGCAGTACGTGGCCGATCGAGCGACTGCAGGGTGGCATCAGGAATCACGGCCACGCAGATGACTGCCTGCCAGGGCACAAGCCTCTGGCGCTGCCCCTCGAATTTCTGGTTTTCCTGACAGCGGCGGGCCCGGAAATTCCTGAAACTGTCAGGAAAATCGCCATAAAGTTCCAGGACTTCAAAATCTCGAGCGAAATTTCTCGGTTCAGCGGTCTACAGTCCGAAGTCCGGGGTTGATGGATTGATCTGTTGCGAGGGATGGCAGGTGTCCGGACAATTTCGGCAGTCAGTCTGCCGATGCAGGTCGGCCGGGAAACTCTTCAGGATTTCGCATCTGGAGCATGCAGAATTCCGCGGATCTCGACGGGCATCCCCGGATGACTTGGCCGTTGGACTGGATTTGAGTCCCTCAGGGACTGTGATCGATTTTATCCCAGAATACAGGAACAGGAACCTTTCATGATGCAAAAGCGAACACTGACAAGCCGAACGGTGAAGCTCGCGCGAGCCGGTTTTACGCTTCTGGAACTTTTGATTGTGCTGGCGATTATTCTGGTGATTGCAGGGATGGTGGTACCAAACCTGATTGGCAGTCAGCAAACCGCGAATGAACAGTCGACTCTGGTACGAATCAAAAACGCGCAAAGTGCTGTGGAAAACTATGCTTCCCAGCATGATGGGGTCTTTCCAGCGGGCAGTGGTGCCGAGATCTGGGATCTTCTGATCAATCCGCAGCCATATAAGGGACGCAAGCTGAAGCCATTCATCGAAGAGCCGCCGACCGATGCGTGGGGCAATGTTCTTTATTATGAATGGAACAAGGATGGAGGTCACAGCAAGAAGCAGAATGCTTTGAAGCCGGCGATCTGGTCTGCGGGACCAAACAATGATGGTGATGGATCCAATCCGAATGGGCTGCCGCTCAACAATTGGACCTCATCGGCCAATACGGCGAAGTAAGCTGGAACACAAACTCCTGGCTTTTGGGGAAGGACAGGCTGAAGGGTCTGTCCTTCTTGCGTATCTGTTGGTGCTGAGAATCCTTGGTCAAATCAGGGCATTCGGGGTGTTTTTCAGATGAGACTCAGATCAGCGGCTTGCCAGTCACGACCTGTTCGACAGGGATTTTCCCTGTTTGAACTGATGATCGTACTCGCAGTGTTGATTGTTGTGACATCGATGGCGGTCCCGAATTACATGGAAAGCATTCGCGTTGGTCGCGTGGTGGAGGCGGCGGAGGATGCTCGCGATGTTGTGGCCAGTGCGAGGTTGTATGCCATCGAGTACGGCGTCGACTATCACTTCCGATATGAAGTTGGAGGTTGTGCCGCGGTGGCCATTCCGGCGGAATCCGGTCCACAGTTGAGCAACAGTTACAGTGAGAACGCTGAGGATAATCGGCTTCGATTGAAAGCAGTGATCGTTGATGATGATCTGAAGTTCAATAGTCTGGAGGGTGAGAATCCGGGCGGTGAAACGCTGGACCCTGAGTGTTTTCAGACGCTCGAGGAAGCCGGTGATTTTGCCCAGCGCACATGGTCTTCTCCGATTGTGTTTCGTCCGGATGGCTCTTCCGGATCGTCTACGTTTCGTGTCATGGATGCAGAGGGGCGTCAGTCAGAGATTTCTGTTCGCGGTTTAACGGGGGCTGTACGAGTGACTCCGGTCTTCGAAAAGGAATCCCGTTGATGCGCAGATCATGTGCCACTTGCGTTGCGTGTCGCCAGCGAACACGTCAGGGCTTTTCGCTGCTGGAAATCGTTCTGTCGGTCGCCATTTTCATGCTCGGATTTGCGGGAGTGATGGCGGCTCTGGAGATCGGGCGTCAGGCTGAGGTTGGCGCGAGACTGCAGTCCGAAGCCGTTCTGCGTTGTGAAGCCGTGATGGGTGAAATTCTGAGTGGCGTTCAGGAAGTGTCGAGTGCAACCGGCAATCGGTTTGATGACGACGAAACAGGAAACTGGCAGTGGAGCGCGAATGTGTCGGACGCGGGGACCACAAGTCTTCTGCAGGTGACAGTGATTGTTGAACATATCCCGGGTGGCGGGGCGCCGAACGCATCCTTTTCTCTGGTTCGCTATATGCGTGATCCCCAGATCTTCCTCGATGCCGCACTGGAGGGAACGGAATGATTCGACTTCAGGCTTTCCATCGGCGTGGTGGAAGTCCGAAAGGATTCACGCTGTTCGAGATGCTGATCGCGGTGGGGCTCTGCACGCTGCTGATGATGGCCGTTTACGCTGCCTTGCAGATTTACTTTGATCTGCAGCTCGACAGTCATGAAGAAGTCACCCGTCAGCAGGTGGCACGCGCGTTGTTACGGTCGATGACCAGAGACATTCAGTCCACAGTCTTTGTGAAACGCACGGTTGTTGAAGAGTCGGGTGGTGCCTCGGGTGCATCATCAGCGTCGAGTGCCTCTTCCATGTCCGGGGGCTCGTCGACGGCTGGCGAAGCGTCAGGTTCCGCGTCGACCGGGGGCTCGACATCGACGGGAACATCATCAGGGACCAACGGAACGCCAGGCAGCACGACGGGGACATCCTCGACCGGATCGAGCTCTTTTAGTTCCAGTGCTTCGCAGCTCGACGGTAATTCTTACGGTGACGCCACAATCGATCCGGCGACAGCACTTGCCAACAGCACAAGCGGGATCATCGGGACCAGCAATGACCTGCAGTTGTTTGTCAGCAAACCGGACCCCGGGCTTGGTTATTCGGATTCTCAGTCGATTACATCCGTGAGCAGTCGATCGAGCGACCTGATCCTGATCCGTTATCTGATGGCAGAAACCGGCGGTGGCGGCTTATCGTCCTCGCTGGCAGATAAGTTCGGGGCGGCCGATCAGGTAGGTGCCGTCGGGCTGGCTCGGATGGAGGGGGACCTGTTTGGACTGACAACAGCGGTTGATGATGTTGAAGAGATTCCCCTTGTGTCTGCATCTGAACTGGTCGCTGAGGAAGTTTCAGAGGTCCGTTTTCGTTACTTCGATGGTCTGCAGTGGCAGGACGAGTGGAACAGCACGACTCTGAATCAGATGCCCAAGGCGATTGAAGTTGTGCTGACACTTCGGAAGGAAGCATCGAGTTCCGGTGAAGAGGAAGCGAAGCCGGATGATCTGCCCGAATCAACTCACCGAATGGTCATTCCGGTGCCTGTGGCGACTCCGTTCATCGTGGAGGACCAGCTGTGAGAAAACAAGGTCCAGCCAACGCGTTGACAGGGAAGGGTCGTCGGGGCTTCGTGCTGATGGTGATCACCATCATTCTGGTCCTGCTGGCTGCCGCGACGATTGCCTACATGGGGCAGATGCAGACTGAGTACAAAGCCTCCTCCATGTTCGGACGGGATATTGAAGCGAGGATGGCAGCCGAATCCGGAATCGAGTTCGCCGCCGCTCAGATCGCGAACAAGGAATCAGATCCGTCGATTGACGTATTCCATAATCCCACGTTGTTCTACAAGCGACCACTTGGCGAAGTGGATAACCCCGCCGGGCAGGTCAGGTTTTCCATCCTCGTTCCGAATCGAACGAGTGATCAGGGAGGGATTCCTCGTTCGGGGATGACAACGGAAAACTCGAAGTTCAACATTAATCGGCTGATCGAATTCGAGAATGATACGGATGAAGACACCGATCCGTTCATGGCCATTTCGTACGTCCCGGGTATGACGCAGGAAATTACCAACGCGATCCTCGACTGGCTGGACACGGATGATTCGACGGATCGCACGGGCGGTGCCGAATCTGCTGTGTACGAAGCACTGGCAGTACCGTATTCCGCTCGGAATGGTCCGATGGAATCGATCGATGAATTGCTGAAGGTTCAGGGGGTGACGCCGTTGCTGTTTTATGGAGAAGACGCGAATCGCAATGGGATCCTCGATCCCAATGAGGATGATGGTGAAGATCGCCCGCCAGGTGATAACGCGGACGGAATTCTGGACTTTGGTTTTCGTGATTTCCTGACCATCTCGAGTCGTGAACGGAATCGGTTGCCGGGGGGGGAAGAGAAAATCAACATTAACAATGGAATTGTCGCAGAGATGCACGATTTCCTTGAAGACGATGCTGACCTTGGCACGGAAGTCGCGAAATTCATCACCGGATATCGGCTGACGGGGGATCAGAATGCGGACTCACAGGCTCAGGGCAAACTCACGATTGAACAGCAGCAGCTGGTGGACTGGATTGCCAAGAACATTTCGAACGGGGAGCTTGGGCAGGTCACACGAAACGGAATGGATCTTTCGCAGCCACCGACGGCATCTTTCCGATCAATCTATGATCTCATAGACGCTCAGGTTCAGGTTGATATCGGTGGTGTTCCAACGACACTGACCAGCCCCTGGTCCTCCTCGGATGGTGCGGCCCTGATGGAACAGATGATCGCGCTGGAGCGGAAACTGACTGTTCTGAATGATGAGTTTATCGATGGGCGAATCAATATCAATACGGCGTCGAGGGAGGTGTTGATGGCTATGCCGGATATGACAGAGGCCATCGCTGACAAGATCATCGAACTCAGGCCACCCATCATGGCAGGCGGTGCCTCCGAGCAGATGATGGCAACTCGATTGTCGCCGATCTGGCTGCTGACGGAAGGCGTAGTCGATCTGCCGACATTCAAGCGTCTCGGCCCATGGCTGACCACCGGCGGCGACGTGTATTCACTGCAGGTGCTGGGGCATTTTGATGTGGGCGGCCCGACCACTCGACTGGAAGCCATGATTGATGCGACGCAAACACCTCCCAGAGTGACCTTCCAACGCGATCTGACCGGGTTGGGACGAGGCTTTGATCCAGCGATTCTTGATCCGGCAAATTAGTAGTACAGACTGCGATCGTGGCGGACCGTGCAAGCTGCTGGATCATTCGGTCCGTCTGTGAAAGTACAGAGCGTTGACCGGGCGTGCGAGTTCGCCGGCTGGATTGTGCATTGTCTGGCGGATGAGCGAGTCGGTGTGTGGCTCGATTTCAGAACATTTGTCCGGTTGAGATCGAGACACTTCGTCAAGTCAGTTCCATTCCGGATTGCGGACATCGTGCGGGAGCAGGCGATTGATGCGGTTGATTCTGCGAGTACAGACCTCCCAGATGCCGTAGGGATCCTCTTCCAGAACCAGCGGGCCGTCTCCGGGAATGACCTGCCAGTCTCCGCGAGCAATTTCGCCTTCGAGTTGATCAGCACCCCACCCGGCGTACCCTGAAATCAGCCGAAAGCGGATGGCGTGATCATGGCCTGGGGTTCCCCGAACAACAGCATCAAACGAGGCTTCACTGCTGGTCAGAAAGATGCCAGGCGCGATCTCGGAATCGGTTTTTCCAAGAATGGGCGAGTTATGCAGGATAAAGAGGGAATTCGGTTCCACCGGGCCGCCGGCGAACACCGGAGCGTCTGGGTGCATGACCTGACCATGGCTCGATAATGCTTCGCCGACCTTCATCGCAGCCGGTCGATTGATAATCAGCCCCATCGCACCTTGCGGGTTGTGGTCCAGCATCAGAACCACCGATCGGTAGAAGTTCCGATCCTTCAGTTGCTTCGATGCGACAAGAAAGTTGCCCTGAAAAAACGTCGACATTGCGGTAACTCTTTATTCGGCTGGCAACAGCAATGGCACAAGTGATCCGAAGATCGCCTGATCGGATGCCGCCGCAGCCGCCAGAACCGTCAGACCACCGCCGGTTATCATACCCGACTCACCACATTTTTCATCGGACATCAGTTTTTCCGCGACTGCCGGGAATGCCGACGCGTTTGGCGGGAGTTTCAGATCATCGTCCAAGCTGATAAACATGAATAATGGGCGTTGAATCAGATCCGGCAAACTGTTGAACCACATAAAGTCGCCCGGTTGCAGGGTCGAAGGCTGTACCACCGATGTGTTTCGACGCTTCCGGGGTCGGAAGATCAAAATTGACAACGCGGGTTGGCTTGATCTCCCATGAAGCCCTCGATCCGTTTCGGACGGCCATGAAGTCCTCAATATCATAGGCCCAGATCTGGTACTTGTAGTTGCCGTTCCTCGAATGGAACCCCGAATCAGGTCGCGACCTGTCGTTAAATGCCGAACCGACGCCGTACCCGATTTCCGAAAGGCCGTTGGACCCGACAAAGATGACAGATCGAGTACCGGGAACGAAGGCGACTCCGGTCATTCTTGTCGTGCCGTTGAACAATGGCTGAACAACGTATCGATCGCTCCATTGCAGTGGCTGACTGATGGGGTAGTAAACCAGCGGATCGTCGGAACTTGCGGCCGGGCTTTCGGCATCAAATCCAAACAGCGCCGGACCGGCAGATGAGTGTTCGATGCGATTCTGTCCGGCCGCGCCAGTGACATAGTTCGCTCCGATGTAGTCTCGCCACTGTTGCGGAACTTCGGCCATGTAGCCGCCACGCACTCGTCCGGACAGGCCATTGGAGTTCGCCCGGATATCAAGCAACCCGGCAGAGTTCGTCGACGTCAGTGATGCCAGATTCAGCGTGTTTGTTCGAAAATGACTATTTGTGGAGTTGCTCGGTTCAGCGCCAGTATAGCCGTTGAACATGGCACCTGTGAGGCCGCCATTGGCCACCAGAAGTCCGCCGAGGTTCAGGTTTTCGTAGTTGAAGACCGGGGGCGTCGCTGAACCATCCGAGTTGAATGAAATCAGATTGCCAGGATTCACAAAAGGCTGCAGGATGGAAGCAGTCGCCATCGAGCTGATGATGCCGGTGGAGGACAATTGATCGGGAATGGAAATCTCTGCAAGGTTCAGCCCATCGTTGACATTGGAACCAATGAAGAGCGAATTGTTCTGCGGATTAAAGGCAAGTCCGTTTCCGCCGAATGCAAACGAGGCAGAACCCTGATCTCCTGTCGGAACCTGAAAGCCACCGAGATACTGCATGTCGCTCATCTCGAAGAGCGGCAGCAACGGTCCGTCGTCATCCAGCACCGTGACCACTGCCGTCGTGTTTGTCAGCACTGTTGCGACTGGACTTGACAGGATCACTCGAAAGGCCCGGCTGGGTTCATCGTTCAGATCTGCAACGGATGTCAGGTTGAGGTTGGCGCTGATCTGCCCTGGCAGAAAAATCACAGTGCCGGAAGCGGTCTGATAGTCGATACCAGCCTTGGCGGTATGGTTGGCTGTCTGGAAATCGACGCTGATGCTCCTTTCGGACGCGGTACTGAGCCTCAGCAGCAGCGACGAGGTGACATTTGTCGAATCACCCTCGACGATGGTCGCGTTGGAAATCGCCAATTCAGGTGGAGGATCATTGTCTTCGATGGTGATCGTCGCCCCGTTCGGAACTGCGGAACCATTGATCACGCTGGGCAGTACCACTCGCAGCGTTTCCGCGTCTTCGTCGATCCGATCATTTCTCAGTCGAATCGTGAATGTCTGCAGGGTGGCGCCGGCGTAGATTGTGCGTGTCCCGGCTGCGGCAAGGTAGTCCCGACCAGCGATGGCCGTCCCGTCGAGTGTTTGGTACTGAAACGTGACAGGCAAGGCAGACGGGCGGCTCATATTGACGCGAACCGTAACCAGCAATTCGCCGGTATTTCCCTCGACGATCAGGGTGTCAGCGATCGTCAGAACCGGTTCCGGATCGTTGTCACCAATTGAAACAGAAGCGACTCCCCGTTCAATGGTTGCATTGACCGTCGCTGAGAGGACGAGTTCAAAACGCTCGCTGGGCTCAAACACATTGTCATCGGTGATGGTCAGATTGACGACGGCCTCGGTTTGTCCGGCAGGAATGATGATGGTTGTCAGGATTCGCGTATAGTCACGTCCGGAAACTGCCGTCCTGTCGCGACTGGTGACTCTCACGGTGACCGGTACCGGCGATGTGCTGGACATCGTGATCAGGGATTGATACGACCCTGTGGAGTTGATCGAGTTTCCCTCGGAATTGAATTCTGGTTGAGTTTCGCTCACCACACAGTCTGCAATCCTGAGGGCCGGAGGATCGTCATCCGTGATGCTGATTTTCGCCATGTGATCAGCCATGGTGGCTCCGACAGGCATCAGCAATGAGACAGAAAATGACTCGTCAGGTTCATCCAGCAGGTCATAACGAGTCGGGATACTCACAGACAGTTGAGTGGTTCCAGCCGGAATCGTGATACGGCGATTGATCAGCGGGAAATCGATTCCGCTGATGGCGTCACCGGAGACTCCTGACAGAGTGACAGAGATCGGTGTTGAAC
>JBKDRW010000006.1:0-10106 GCA_046341255.1 Planctomycetota bacterium | reverse complement strand
CTGCTGCGTAAACTGGAAATCCCCCTCGAGATGATTTGAGCTCCCATGCGTGATGGAATTGTGCCTGCCGCGTTTCTGTTTCATTTTGCTCTTCCCATCAAGAGGAATGAGGCCGTACCGCTCCGGAAGGGCGGTCTGCTTCAGCTGAATGAGTCGGCTCAGATTTTTGTTCCCAGCAGCCTGAACGAGGGGCAGGCGAAGTTTGACCTTCGAGGAGTATGGAACGAGCGAGGTATCGGTTTTCAAGTCGAGATTCGTGGACGAACTTTACCGGTATGCGGGACTAGAAAAGATCTGAAGGCATCCGACAGCATTCGAATTTTCCTGGACCTGCGACACACCGCCAACGTTCATCGTGCCACAGAGTACTGCACGGCCATCCTTGTCCTCCCCATCGATGAAGATGCTGACGATCGTCCGTCCGTTTCATTTACTGAGATTGCTCAGCAGCGGACGGTTCGCAAGGATCGAGATGACAGGAAATGTCTGGTCAACACCACTTTGTTCGACAATGGTTATCGCTGCGAACTCTGGATTCCCGGCAGCCAGCTTGCAGGCTTTGAAGAACTTCCGAACATCGGTCATCTGGGATTTTCCTGCCAGATCCTTGATTCGGAATTCGGGGAACTTCCGCTGTCTGTTGGAGGTGATTTTCCAACAGGTTTCGATCCGTCCACATGGCTGCAGTTGCAACTGGTCTCCTGAGATCAGATCCGCTATCGGTTGAGTCCCGGCGGATCGACGGCACGACGGGCTGAAGAGGGATGGCGTTCCTGAATCCACGAGACTGCGTTGAAATACGAGGATGAGTTCGGCGGAATGAGGAATAAGGATTCAAATGCCATGATCATTACCATTGACGGGCCCGCCGGATCGGGAAAAAGCACGGTTGCCAGACTTCTGGCCGAGCGGCTGAAAGTCCGATTTCTCGACACAGGCGCGATGTATCGGGCCGTTGCGCTGGCGGTACTCCGAGCGGAAGCAGACGAGAATGACGAGGGAGCAGTAACAGCCATTGCCAAATCCTGTCAGATCCAGTTCCGGAACGATCATCTTCTGCTCAACGATCATGATGTCACGTCCGAAATTCGAACACCAGAAGTCGCCGAAGTGTCGTCCATGATTGCCTCCAATCCGGGTGTCCGCGGCAGACTTGTGGAGCTTCAGCGTGAGATCGGACTTGCCGGAAGCATGGTGACGGAGGGTCGCGATCAGGGGACTGTGGTGTTTCCCGATGCAGCACACAAGTTTTTCGTGACAGCCAATCTCGAAGCCCGCGCGAGACGGCGTCAGAAAGAATTGGAAAAGAAAGGCGTTCACCAGCCTCTTGCTGTTGTGTTGGAACAGATTCGTCAGCGAGATGTTCGCGATGAAACACGAGCTCTTGCTCCGATGAAGCCGGCTGAAGATGCTCTGATTGTTGACACTTCGGATCTTACGATTGCGGAGGTCGTTGAGGCGCTGGTCCGCCGGATTCAGGGTTCGTCTGATGACAAAGCTGGTGAAAGGGCTGTGTGATGAAATATTGCTGGATGGACCAGACGCCCGTGGGGCGTCTCCTGATCGCGGGAACAGATGATGGTCTTCATCACGTCTCGTTTCAGGAAGCTCACTTCAGCAGTGACGCAGTCGAGATTGGATTGGACTGGATCGAGGACGGTCGTTTCCTGGAAGACACAGTGCGACAGCTGGGCGAATACTTTTCGGGGAAGCGAAAACAGTTTGACCTCAAAGTTGCTCCCGCCGGCACCGCATTCCAGAAACAGGTCTGGAGTGCACTCACCCGGATCCCTTTCGGAATGACGGCTTCTTACAGCGATATTGCCGCTGCCATAGGAAATCCGAATGCGTCTCGAGCCGTGGGACTGGCCAACGGACAGAATCCTGTTGCTATTGTGATTCCTTGCCATCGGATCGTGGGCCAATCCGGGCGACTCATCGGCTACGGAGGGGGGCTCGACCGCAAACAACTGCTCCTCAGCCTCGAATCCGGAGTACGCCCTCTGCCGGCCACGCTGCATCACTGAAGAACGCATCGCCTCATCGTGAGGAGATCAAATCTCCGGGACGACCGCAAAAGCGATCGACCGACCATACGCTGGATGATCGAAGTGCTTTCTCTCCTTCAGGTCATTCGATCCTTACGAAGTTGTCGGCTGGCCTGAGTCAGCAGATTTCGCTCTCGCAGTGTCAGGCTCCTTTCGCCGTCACGGCTGATCTTTTCGAGAATCTCGTCCATCTGCTCAGCAAGCCGTGATTCCGGCACGTCGGGAGGTGCGAAGATCCGAAGGCCTGACGGTTTCTTCTTTCTGGATCGAACTCGGCCGGCGATGCGATCCCAGCCAAGAGACAGATTCATTCCCATGCGTACATACAGAAAGCCAAAAAGCAATCCGCCCAGATGAGCACTGTGAGCGACTTGAGTGCTTGCGGAAAGATTCATCAGCGTCGGCACAGCATCAATCGCTGCAAAGGCAGCCAGCAGCCAACGCATTTCGATCGGAAAGGTGCCAAACAGCAGGACCTGCTGACGGGGATAGTGCATAGCGACGACACAGAAAACCGCGTATACAGCACCCGACGCGCCAAGAATCCCGGGATGCATCCCCATCAGTGTGTAGAACGCGACCGAGCAAATTCCGGCAAACACAGCACTGGCGAGATAGAAGAACAGCAGCTCTCGTTCGCCCACAAGGTTTGTCAGCATCCGTCCAACGGAGTACAGCGTAATCATGTTCATCACAAGATGCATGGGTGACTGCACGTTGTGCACAAACGCGTAGGTCAGTAATCTCCAGATCTGACCGCGGAAGTACAAATCGTCGCTGTTCAGCGACATCCACTCCGTGAGGATCGATCCGCCGTTCTGAGCCTTCAGCACGATTTGAAGGATATAGACAAAGACGGTCAGTCCGATCAGTTTGCTGAGCAGCGACGCGGTCGGAAGTGATGAACCGGACGTCCCGCCCCTGATACGGTCTCGAACATATTCACGATTCTGAATGCTCATCAGAGTTTCTCAGCTGACCACACGGGAACCTGGCCCCGAATTCATTGCTTAGGGACTCACCCTGAAGGAAGATAGACCGAAATACCGGGATCGATGGCGCGATTTTTCCGAGGTGCTGACTTCGGTTCCAGAATGTGCCGCGAAGACAACGTCCAGGGAAGAATCGATACAAACGGAACATTCCTGACTCGGAACGCCAGACATCACGACGATGTGAAACACGCCTGTGCAGGAGAATCGAAGAACGGAAGCGATCAATAAGTGACCTGCACCTGGAACCTCAGCAGTTGGCCGTTGAACTGTTGGTACGGACTGACGGCCGTGTTTGTGCGGTCGGTGATGGTGTACATCGTGACGAGTTCCAGTGACTTCGAAAACTGCCACTCGGTACCAAACTCCCATTCTTCAATGTGAGTTCGAGGGGCATTTCGTTCGGTCTTGTAGCCACCTTCGTAGTAGTTCCAGCGAGCGAACGGCAGCAATTCGCCTTTTTCGAGTTGCTGGCGATACATCATCATCACGTATCCGCCATAGAGATGAGATTCTTCCACAGCTGTCCGAGCGTCATTGAGCGATGGCCCGCGACCGACTGTCCATTCAGACTGAAAGCCGATGGGCATCGGATAATACACAAACGTCCAGGCAAGTCGTTCGTCCTGAATACCCGTTCCCGGGCCTTTATTTGCCGGAGCCGGTATTCCCGACGACAGCACGGCGTATTTTCCGGTGTAGCCCTGCATGCTGACTTCAACGATCTGGCAATCGTTCAGCCAGAACGGCAACGTCAGCCGGGCAATTGAGTGAAGATTGTCATTCTGTTCCCGAAACGATCCCCCCTGGCCGTTGTAAACTCCAAATCCTGCCATCCCATAGTTGCCCGAGCCCTTGAGGTTGTTCTCGTTAATGTAATCAAAGACCTCCTGAACGTCCTTTGGAGTCCAATAAACAAAAACACCAAGATCGCGTTCATTTCTCGCAGCGCTGTTCAAAGCATCGTTTCGATCGAGAGGCAGGCGGTTTGAACTCGATTGCAGGTTTTCCCAGCCGTAGGGAATCTTTGACTGGCCAACTCGAAATCGAAGCTCTTTTTCATCGTCAAGATAAATGTCGGCGTACAGGTCGCGAATCTGAGCAAACTGATTTGCATCCGGCGAACCTGGAGGTGTCACAGCAAAATCTGGCTGGAAGTAGAGCGACAGATGGTCTGAAACATCGCCCTGCAGAATCAGGCGTGCCCGTCGGATCAGAAAACTCTGATTGTTCCCAACAGAACTGTCACCCACAAGATACGCCGGGGCCGGACCGTCATTCTTCAGCACGTCGTTGACGCGGAATTGCGCGTAGCCACGCACGGTATATTTTTCGAACCACTTCTTTGCCTTCTTTGCATCCTCCTCTTTTTTCTTCCTCGCCGCCTCTTTCTCCTTCTCGATTCCGTCCTCAAGCGTTTTCAGTCGCTTTTCAGTCTCGGTAGAGAACTTCAGCAGTTCCTCGAATGACTTCGGTTTGTCGTCGCCTTCGCTATTCCCGGATTCGTCACCATTCCGTGGTTCGGAATCCGTTTCCAGACGACAGAACTCATCCCGCGCCTGCAGTTGCGCTTCGAGTCGTGAGTTTCTGGCTTCCAGCATTTCAATTCGGCGCTGGAGACCGGACAGTTCCGATGCAAATGCGTCCGAAGGGGCATCCTCCGCAGGCTGGCTGAACAAATACTCGGCGTCAGCCTCCAGTGAATCTCGCTCTTCATCCTCGGCTGCTGCAGCGGTGGATGCCACGACAGCCAGCATGCAAACCAGAAGAAACTTAAAGTGTTTGCAGAACATTCCTTGTCCTTCTTCAGGCGGCTTTCCTGCCACCTGCGAATTGATGTGTTTTGCGGAAACCTGAAAACTCTGTTTCAGGACATCAGAAGTCCCATGCCAGTCGCATGCCGTACCCGTAAGAATTATTGCTGCCGGGGCCCAGTTGAGCGTCGCGGATTGTGTAGATGTAGTTGTTTTGGATTTTGAGATTTGGATTCAGGAACCAGTTCAGACCGAGCGTCATATCTTCCAGTTCACCCCCGTCGATCGATCCATCGATCAGGTTTGCTCTCGAATAACGGGCTCCTGCCTGCCAGGCGCCGAGACTTCCGCATTCGCCAAAGTTCTGATGTGGTATGACGCGTCCAAAAACGCCGGTCTTCCTTTCGTATTCACGATGTTCACTCGTCAGGAAGTACAGGGCCTGAGCATACCAGCCACACATCGACACGTCCCCGGACGGCGTATCATGGTCCTGTGTGATGCAGTATTCCGCCTCGACCATCAGCGAATCGAATTGAAGTGCTGTTTCGAAGTTCAGGATGTCAGTCTGTGAAGATACAAAAGTCCCGGTGTCGGCCAGCAGAGGATTCAGTCCTCCCGGACCATTGCGGAGTGATCCGCGCGTTCGATATCGCTGAGTTCCGTTATTCGGGTCCCGAAGGCTCCCTGACAGTCCGACATGAGCAAGGTATCTGCCGTCGTCTTCATACCAGGCCAAGTATGACACGCGGCTGGTCCATGCGTATTCGCCGTCACCAAGTCCATACGCGAAGACGTTTGAAGTATTCTTGAAGAAGCCTGTCGACCAGGTGCCGTGCTCTTCGCTCCAGTTGTCAAAAAACAGAACCCCGGGGGCGAAACCGCTGTTGAAGGAGCCGTAGAAGAGATCCTGGTTGAAAGATCGTTCCAGGAAATCGAGATAACGGCTGCCGTGGAGATGCTCCAGCCCGATCGGTTCCTTGCAGTTTCCAACCCTGACGTTGCCAACGAGTGGTACTTCTCGAAAGGTAAGCCACAAGTCTGTCGGTGCAGGAATGCCGATGATGTTTCGCTCTGAAGGCACGTTGCCGGGAGCAGGGGCTCCGGGATCGTCGTTGATCGAATTGACGAAATCGAATTCCACGCACCAGTCGATGGTCTCGTACATCGTGCCGTCAGCACGCAGTCTGGCGCGTCGAAAGTAAAAGGCGTCCTGGTCGGTGATTGTGGCGCCACCAGGCCCGGTGCCCGCGTAGAAGGCGGGATCTTCTTCAAGGAACACAGTGTCAAACTGCACGCGTCCGCCAAGATGAAATCGGAATCGCTTATCCTTCGTCGCTGCTTCGAATCCATGATTCCACCTGGACGACATTGACGACGGATCTTCTGCCTGTCCGTCTGCTTTCCCGTCGACGGTGTTTCCGAGTTCCGACATTCTGCCGACGATCTCTTCGTCGAACTGCTTCATCGCGTTGAGGTCTTCTCGGAGCTGATTGTTTTCCCGCTCAATTGCATCAAGGCGTGCCTTCAGATCTGCAAGGTCATCTGCCTCGATGGGAGATGAGACTGCAGCAGCCAGAAGTGCTGTCGCGCAGATTTGCCACTTGAAACGAGCCATACCTTGCTCCTTCGCCGGACCCATCTGAAAACCTTTCAGACATGGATCTGCCGTCAACTGACGAATCCGGCACAGCAACAATCCTGTCTTGCTTTGTTCCATTCGAATTCGAGTGACCGAGACAACTGAAACGTACGTCACTCAAGATTCACCGGGACCGTCGCAGCATGACCTCCACGTTCGATTGTGCTGGTTTTTCCTGTTCTACTCATTCTTCCGAGTGTTAATGCACCAACCAGTCGTTCGGCAATTTTCCAGTAGCATCGGTATCGGGTTTTTCACTCGCGTTGAGATCTGAACAGGAACGAAGCAAACATTTCTTAACAATCCGGAAGCCGGACATTGCAGAACGATAGGTCATTCTTGCCGATGGATCTCTCGGTTAATATGAAGATTCATTACAGGCCGAATCATTGGCTCAAGTGTGAATCCAGATGTTCAAACTGGATAGGTTTCATCAAGAAAGATTGCGACGTGCTGCAACTGAAGGATTTCGCAAACCTGAGGAATGCATTCGACGATGGCGTGCAGCGAGGGCTTCATAGCGGTCTTCAGGTCTACATCTCCGTGGACGCTCAACCCTTACTTAGTGTCGGAATGGGAGATTCTCGATCCGGAGTTCCGTTGACTGAAACGACCATCATGCCATGGCGAAGTGCGGGTAAACCTGTCACGGCGTTTCTTGTGATGAAGCGAGTCGAGGAAGGACGCCTTTGTCTGCAGACAAAAATCGGCGACGTGCTGTCAGAAGCGAGAATGACCGACAAAGCGGACATCACGATCTTCGATCTGCTGACTCATCAATCTGGTTTTCCGCAGACCGACACCGGCTGGCCGCATGTCGACTGGGATGACAGTGTGGCACGCAGCCTGCAAACAGCCTGTCAGTTGCCGGTCGGGTCCGCAGCCTATCATCCGCAGTCCAGTTGGTTCATTCTTGGTGAAATCCTGAGACGACTGGAATCTGAATCAAACGAAGTGTCTTTTGACTTCATTCTCAGACGTGATGTGTTTGATCTGCTGGGAATGGTTGATGTCTGGTGTGGCATTCCATCTTTGGTTCATGACCAACTGGCGTCGCGTCTGCCCGTCTTGTACGAGCGAGTCGGAGGGCAGTTGCGGCCATCGAATTACGGAACCTCGCTGTGGCTGACAGCACCCTCTCCCGGCGGCAATCTTCGTGGTCCTGTGAGCAGACTCGGCAGGTTTCTCGAAGTGCTTCTTCGTCAGGGAGTTCTGCACGATGGGCGTCAGGTGATGAGCTCGACCGTGGTGCAGCAGATGACTTCTGTTCACCGCGCTGGCCAGTTTGATCAGACACTGCAGCATACGATCGATCTGGGACTCGGCATAATGCGGGATTCCGGGCGGTATGGTATCAGTACTGTGCCCTATGGATATGGAAGATACTGCAGCGAAACGTCTTTCGGGCACGGAGGTTCTCAGTGCTCAACCGGATTCGTCGACCCGGAACGAAAGCTCGTCGTCGCGTGGGCGGCCAACACGTTTTGCGGAGAGCCACAGCATCAGCGCCGCAATCGTCTGATCAACGAGGCCATCTATCAGGACCTCGGGTTTGTCTGAGACACCCAAAGCGGCGCCCGCTTGATGCGTCTCGGTGAGACATCTCAGGCAACCGTCGGTGCAGGGAACATGATGCTCGACGGCCGTGCCCATTTGGCAAGCGGCACGGCGGAACATCCGCACCGTCCCGCAGGCGTTGCGTCCGAGGATTTCCCTCGCGATTGCATGATGAGAAGATTGCATTCATTGCTTCGGTGCTGCTCAGGGATTCCGGCACCTTCAATGCTCTGTCTCGAGCCGAGCACGATCAATCAACGACGTTTGCCGTTTGCTCAGACTGACGGACATCCCTTGTCGCACGTGCTTATTCAACGAGAACCATCGGGGCATCGGAGTTGATGATCAGCGGCGCACCGCCATCGGGCTGGCACATTCGAGCAAGTCCGACCCGCAACAGACGGAAGCTCCTTCCGAGGCTGGCGTAAAGTCGAAGATTCATTCCGACTGCTTCGTGATCAGTCATCAGCGGACGAGCAATGTAACCCTCCGGGTTCCGGAGGATACGGGTCATCAGGTCGACCAAATCCGTCCTGGAACCGGTGCGACCGAAGTAAGGGCGAGCGGGATGAAGTGGATCATTCGTTCGGATGGCAAAGTGCTCGATGTTGTCCAGCACGCGCTGCCGTTCGTCAGAATCACTCAGTTCAATGATCTGACCAGCGCGCAAAACAGGCTCTTCACCAAGAAATTCGCGAATCATGGTCGGGATCAGCCGACCGAACGATCGGATGTTGGCCAGTGCCGCTCCGGGTGGACTGGCGACATTCACAACTCCGTTCCGCCACGCGCGAATGAGTCCGGGCAGGCCAACCAATGAGTCGGGGCGGAGTGAATTGGGATCCAGCAGGTCATCATCAACTCGCCGAATAATCGTGGAGACTCGTGTGAGCACAGACGGCGACTGCACGTAGACTCCATCCGATCGCACAACGAGATCTGCGGCTTTGCCGATCTTGGCATTGAGAACGCGGGCCAGGAATTCGTTGCCTCGATAGGTCGCAGAAAACGGACCGGGATCAAGCACGAATACAACCCCATCGCCGCGTCGAATCTGGCGAGTGAACTCAGAGAAAAATGGCGCACTGGCTGCGGTGAGAATTGAAGCCAATCGATCGAGACCTGTCGGCAGCGAAAAATTGTGATCGAAGACTGAGAGTTCACCGGTGGCGGTCAGCTGGATATCGGATGATGCAAACCAGCCCCACGGCACATTCTGACGTTCGATCCCGGAAATCGCAGGCGACAACATCTGCCACAGTGGCTTCCAGCCGGAAGCCCGCTCAAGGAACTGAGGCACCCGCTGATGTCGAGTCAGTTCTTCCATACAGACGGAGACGGCTTCGAACCGCTGACGAAGTCCACGCTCCAGCAGTTGCCATTGCGACTCGGTCAAGCGAAAGTGGGTGGTCTGCGGTACTTCCGGAAGCGTTGAGGTGAATGAGTTCGCGTGGGCTGGATCACAATCATTGCCATGTTGCTCGCCAGGATTCGCCCAAATATCCGGCAGAGCCCGGTGATCTTCCTCACCGCCCGGACCGGAGATTGTCGTTGACGTTCCGATGGACATCATGAAATCATCTGACTCTCGCAACATTTCCCCACCCTGCTATCAATCACAGGCGATTGTTCAATCGTGAGGCCCGCCGGGGCCCCAGTGAGGAGTCGCAAAGTCTATGCCACAATCCGGAATATGAGTCGGAGAATTCTGAATTGATCGGTCTTGCTTCGGATTCGACGAGCAATTCGGTCGGGTGTTAAGACGCAGCCAGGGGGGCGGGGTAGGCAAGAATTCCTTGTCAAAAAGGCAGGTCACGGAGACTGCCTGAAGCTGCAGCCCAGTATGGCGTGTTTCGCAAGTCTATTCAGGCAAGCAACTTGCATTCAGATTTTCGCCGTGGCACGTAATTCGCTGCTCTGCCCACAACGTGTTGGAATTCTGCAGAACTGGCCGACCGAGCATAACAAACCGGATTGGCTGTTCGACGAACATTTTTATCAGTCAAGCACAAAAGATCGACAGGTCAGGAGTAGAGACATGGCAAAGAAGGCTTCCGCGGCTGGCACTCGCATCGTGCCCCTTGGAGATCGCGTGGTGCTGAATAGAGCTGAA
>JBKDRW010000005.1:0-6759 GCA_046341255.1 Planctomycetota bacterium | reverse complement strand
CACGACCGCCAGCAGGGGCGTGGTGCTGAGCGGCCCTCCCACTCACCACCCCCTCAAGAGCGGGCTGCTCCAGCAACCCACGATAATCGGGGTACGTTTTGCCCGCAGCATGTCGCGCCGCCGCAGATACCGAGGAGCAGCACATACAAAGATCGACGCTCCAGCGGCAGATCCACTGATCTCCACGACTGCAGAAGTCGCTCTTCGTCAAGCAGTTCGCGATTGGCCCGCATCGCCGAATAAGGAGCCCGGGCAACCTCGCCAAACGCCGTTGCACCGATCATCGGATCGGAATGATCAAGGTCTCGTTGAAATAATAGTACCCGCTCGACCCAGTCTGCTTCCGTCAGCTCGCTGGTTCGCTTCATGCCCGCAAGCTGCCCGATCCACGCTTCATTTCCTCGAGCGACAATCCCCAGTTGTTTCCAGCGATGTCCCAGCTTCTGACGGCCGAGCAGAAAGCGGTCCGTTTCTGCAAACCCCAGAGCCGGCAGTTCCTCGCGAGGAATCTCGAACATCATCCCCTGCTGCAGGTCACCCTGAATCACAGTGTCAATCACGACCAGGCCCAATCGTCTGGTCGAGGCGTTGACAATTACGATTTCGTCACTGTCCACCAGACGCTGAACAAGCGTCAGTTGGGGCACGCCCGGCCCGAGACATGCAGGGCACGAAAATACAACCATTGGCCAAAGTGCAAGAAAACCTGCAATGAACAGGCTGCATCCCGTCATGACAGACCGCGATGACTGTCGAATGGTGCTCATCGGTCTGACGAACGCTGGTATACGGACTGCCCTGCCTTGATCGTCTCGAGCACACGAATCTCCCGGATCTTCTCTGGCAGGACGTTGACCGGATTGGCATCGAGAATCACAAGGTCCGCCAGTTTTCCAGCCTCAAGCGTTCCTTTGCTCGATTCTTCAAAATACTCATACGCGGCATCCGACGTGAGTGCTCGCAGACCGTCCCACGAACTGACGCGTTCTTCCGGACCGAGAACCTTGCCGCTGCGAGTGATCCGATTGACCGATGTCCATAGCAGGAACAGCGGATCGACCGGCGTGACAGGGTTGTCAGTGTGGTTGGAAAATCGAATTCCCTTCGCACGAGCGGTTTTGAGCGGACTGATAAACGCCGCTCGATCTTCACCAAGATTCGTGCGATGAGTCTCACCCCAGTAAAAAACATGGTTGGTAAAAAAGGTCGGATACAGTCCCGTTTCAACGTATGCGTCCAATTGCTCCGGGCGGACAATCTGAGAGTGAACAACGACTGTTCGATGGTCGTAGGCTGGCTGACCAAGGTCTGCCATGGCAACGCGATGCGCTTCAAGAACCATATCAATCGCGGCATCACCATTGCAGTGAGCATACATCTGAACTCCGTTCCGGTAAGTCAGAAGGAATAAGGTGTTCAGATCCTTCTGAGTCACATTCGAAAACCCCCTGCAGTCAACCGAGCAACCCGGTACTGGAGTGAGGTAAGGCTTCGACAGAAAAGCCGTTTTTCCCTGAGGCGAACCGTCAACCGCCACCTTGAGCCCGACAAACTTCAGTCCATGCTGATCCTTGCGCCACGGGAACTCTTTGTTTTCGACAACCTCACGGGCAATCAGAAACGCGGGCGTTGCCGCAACATCGATCTTGAACAACCCCTTCTCAGCAGCCTCCTGAATGACGGCCATCTTCTGAGGCATCACCAGATGTTCCGCTGCCGTGGTGATTCCCAGACTGGCGTAATGTTCGACCGCGCGGCGAATCAGATCGAGCTCGACATCCAACGGTCGTTGGGGATTGGTGTAATTGGCAAAGGCCGCCATGCCCATTTCCTGAACAAGCCCTTCCGGCTCACGCGTCCCCTCCTTTCGAAGGATGGTTCCTCCCTCCGGATCGGGCGTTCTGCTGTCGATTCCGGCAGCCCGAAAGGCGGCCGAATTGGCGACGAGCATATGTCCGGAAGCATGCAGCAGCACCACCGGATTCTCCGGAAATGCAGTATCAAGGTCCGCTGCCGTCGGATGTCGCCGCTCTCGAAGAAAGTCCTGATCATATCCGGAGCCGATCAGCCACTCACCCGATCCGGACTGCAATCGATCCTGAAGCTGTCTGAGCTCCCTGATGATGTCGCCGATCGATTCCACGCGGCCAATCGGAGGTGGGCTCAGTGGCGCCTGCAGATAGGAATCCGCATGTGTCAGCAGGTGACCGTGCCCGTCAATAAAGCCCGGAAGCAGCGTTCGACCCGCGAGATCGACCATTTGCGTCCCCGGCCCGATGTGAGATGCTCCTTCGCTGCGTGTCCCGGCAAACAGGATTCTGCCATCCCTGATCGCCAGTACCTCAATATATTCCGGAGTCTCCCCGCGCATGGTGAGGATCTCGCCCCCCGAATACACCACGTCCGCTTCCTGCGCGTGTCCTGCGGACCACGAGGCACAACACAAAACCACACACATGCAGACTCGAAGCATCATCAGTCTCTCTCGGTGAAATGGACGTATCATCCCCCCGACTTCGGAGGGGCAAGATACGAAATCGAACTGGCCGGTTTGAATTCCCGATTGATATGGCCCTGCAACTGCCATCCAGATTCGCCCTCAAGAGCAACGCTGCGCACACCGGATCCCGGAGCAAAATCCAGTTGTGTGAGATCAACAGCCACAACCGACGCACTCAGCGCCGATTCAAAATAATAGACTTTACGAGTATGGTCGAGCACGGTACGCCAGTAGGTCGGCGCGAGATTCGGATGCTTCGGATCAATCGTTCCCCATGGAACAGATACATTCCGCATGACACTGAATACGCCCGCCACCTGCTGGCGGACACTGTCCGTTTCCGGCAACTTCGAGAGATAGTAAGACGCGCGAACAAAACGGTCTTCGGATGCATGTGAACCCGGCAGAAATCTGCTGCCGTCCTGCCGGGCCCAATAACTGTTCAGAGTCAACTGCTGATCATAGGTCGGACTATTCGTCATGACCTGATACTCCCGACCATGATGGATCACCAGTTTCCCATCCAGATATTCCATGATCGCAGAATCACCGCTGGGATCGCTAAGCGACAGATGGACCGTCGGATGTCCCGCGCCGCCCGGACCGAAGCTGACGGGAACAAGGTACACAGGCTCCGATCGCATACCCTCCACCGCTTCTTTCACAGTCCCAAAATTCGACAGCACATACTGCAGCCACGCAGTCCACGAAATCCGAGGCTTGTCGCCAGACGGCTCCGGACCAAAGTCGGTCTCGGCGAGATACAGCATGTTGCCACCCAGTCCCTGTTCATTCATCCCGTCAAATACACCGCTGATCGGTCCTCCAGGATTCGCTGCCCCTGCCGCAACAACAACGCCGTATTTGCTGGACCAGCTGAATCCACCGGGCAGCCCTTCATTTTTTTCACCCTGCGGAATCAGGAAAAAATGGGTGTTGAAGTCATATGGCCAGTCCATAGTTCGGCCCGTAATCACAGACCCGTCTCGGCCAATCCAGGTTGCCCTGGAACAGCCGTTCGCATCGGGCCATCGTCCGAAACACATAAGACACACAACCAGTGACAAGACAAATGTTCGTTTCAGCATGTTCTGAAAATGCTCCGGCGGCAGAGTGGTTCCATCAATATCATTCACATCCATTCTCGAGACTCATGACGCGCTTGATGCTACTCGAACCACGCTGGCTTCGCAATCTGCGGCTGCTCCGTGCTTCTGAGGGATCGGCCCTGCGGTGCGAAGACTCTGGGACGCTCTTTCTGCTGAAGGCCGCGCCTAGAAGGACCATCTCTTTCGCATTCGATACCACGGCTTCTCCGCTTCGCGGACCGGCAATTCGTGAAGTACGACACCAGAGGCGCGATGCTTTGGCCCATCCAGGATCCGGACTCTGAACAGGTTCACTCAACGCCGGATGACAGATTCGACTTATGTCTTTCTCCTGCGCGATTGCACGGCCGTCCAGCGTTCCGGTGCCAATCAGTACCAAACGGAACCATGGACGAGGTTTCTGAACGTCAAACGGCACGTTCTTTGCAATCGATTGGGTTGCAAAGAGTCGTCAGTCGAATGTGCGACTCGCGCCACGGATGGTTTCAATCCACACGGCTCGCTGCGCAGCGTTGCGCGAAACCACTCGTCGTTTCACCAGTCATTTTCTTGTCGCCAACGCGGACACTGGATGCACCAATGCACGAATTCCAAAGAATCCTGGTGGGTGTCGATCTCGGAGTTCGAGGCCATTCCATGTCCGGTGTACTGAGCCCGCCGACGGCGGAAGCCGTTGCTCGCGGTACGCTGTTGGCTGAGCATCATGGAGCAGAACTCACATTTGCAACTGTCCTCGATGCTGAAGGCATGACCGAACGACTGATCCGCGACGCACGCACGGATGATCCCAACGTGTTCGATGAAGCGCGCGCATTGCTCGGACAAATCGTCCAGCAGGCACAGCAACACGGGATTTCTGCGAACGCTCGCGTTCATGTGGGCAGAAGCTGGCTGAAACTCCTTCAGGATGTCCTGAAAGAACGTCATGATCTCGTCGTGATCGGCACTCGACACGAAGGCATGGTCGACCGGGTGATCTACGGAAGCACGGCTTTGAAACTGCTGCGCCAATGCCCGTGCCCGGTCTGGGTGGCAAGGCCGTCCGGAGGTCGTCCACTCTCGTCGGTTCTCGTGGCACATGACCTGGGACCTGTCGGTCGAAAATCCCTGCGCATGGGAGTGGCACTGGCCAAGTCGGAGAATCTGCAGCTTCATGTCGTACATGGGATTGAGCAACTGCCCATCGGTGACCCAACCGGATTCGGCCTTCACATGCCCGAGGCTGATCTCCTGCACCGACAGGCGAGGGAGCGAATTCAACTGGATCTCGAGGGTACAGGACTGGCTCGATCTCCGGAGATTCGAATCATGAGTGGTCGACCAGAGTCGTCAATCGTCTCCCTTGTGAACGAAAAATCGATCGATCTGGTCGTTACAGGAACGATGAGTCGATCAGGCATTCGAAACATGATCATCGGAAATACGGCCGAGCGCCTGATTCGAAGGCTGCAGTGCTCACTCCTCGTTGTCAAACCTGATGATTTTCAATGTCCGGTCGATGTCGATGACTCGCAACAGGCCATCCAGAGGCCGCCTCAACGCTCCTGACGCCATCACTTTCGATTTCCCTGTCCGTCTTCAGAATGCAGCTGTATAAACCTTTTTCCACTTCGGTTGCCGGTACGGCATCTCTCCCATCACATGGTCAGCAGGAATTGATCACGGGGCCTTGAAGCCTTCACGAATCGGATGGATGTCGCTCTGAAAGCAGCCTGCCGAGGCCGCCCCGACGACTGCTTAGATTGCTTCGCATGCCCTCGCAAGCCGGATGACAGCCAATGTCCCAGTCGTTGCCAGCACCCGAGCCCAGTGAACAAAACGAGCAACATGCCGCTTCCTGTGCAACGGCATTGATCGTATCAGCATCTGTGAAGCTGGTGCGAAAACTCCTGAACAAGGCAGCAACGCGCTGGAAGGAAGATGACGAGCACGTGCATCAGCTGCGGGTCGCAACACGTCGAGCCCTCGCTGCTGTGGACCTGTTCGAACCGCTGCTGCCAGACAAAGAATGCCGCTGGCTGAACAGAAATCTCAAACACATTCTTCGCGCAGCGGGCAAAGCAAGGGATCTTGATGTTCTGCTGAAGAACGGCATTCCAAAGTCTTCAGCAGCGCTGCCATCACTGCAGGCGTTCTGGAAAAAGAACCGAAGAACGTGCCAGGAATCCCTTCACAGTCTGAATCGAACGAAGCGAGGCAAACTGAAGAAACACAGCGTTGCCGTCAGCAAATTGCCCTGTGCTGATCCCATTCCGACAGACACTGTTCCGCAGTGGTCCAACATGCGTCGATGGATCCGTCATCGTCTTTCGAAGTGTTCCCAGGGATTTCTGAAACACCTTGCGGACGCTTCAGACGTTGAATCGATGCATCAACTCAGGATTGAAACGAAGCGACTGCGTTATACTCTGGAGATCGTTCGCCCGGCACTCAACACGGCCGAAGCCGAGTCGTTGAAAACCTTGCTCTCAGAATTGCAGGATGTTCTCGGAACACTCAACGATCACGTGGTGACTTTGAGATACCTGAAGCGATCTGCCACGTCACTGGACACACCGTCAGACAAGCAGGCGATCGCCAGTCTGATCGAAGCCCGGACTGCGAAGATCGCTGCGCAGCGCGAATCTTTCAGGATTTGGCTGGATTCCCCCGCACCAGAAGACCTGCGTCGTCAGCTCGTTTCCTGTCTTGCGGGCACAATCTGACGCTGGCCTCCTGACGAACCGCTCCATCCCAGCGACTCAGTCCAGGCTGCGCCTTGCGGACTCAGCCTGTGCGAAGTGGAGCGCCCTGCGTTGGATCGTGTGACTGATCGACACGCTTTCGGTCTCTCAGGATGCGGCACACGTTTTGCATCCTGGGACAACATCCAGTGGGTTGGGTACGTCGGCGTTTTGATGCCGCCGCATGGGCCGCACCATAGCACCGCGACCTCCTGAGTGACAGACAGCAATCGTTCGCGCATGCCGTCTCTTTTCTCCAGCAACAGATGAAGGAAGCCTCAAGTGAGTGAATATTCCACCGTCAAGGCCAGGCTCGAAACGCAACTCCACGAACTCCTTGACCGAGCCGTTGATATCGAAAACACACTCTCCACACCGGGCAGCCAGGACTGGGAGGAGAATGCGACAGAATCTGAAGACGAGGAAG
>JBKDRW010000004.1:0-16081 GCA_046341255.1 Planctomycetota bacterium | reverse complement strand
GGATGCACTCGCACCGAAACTCGCTGGCTCCGGAGCGAAGGGCGTCGAATACCTCGTTGAGAACATCCTCGACCCCAACGCCGTGATCGGCCGCGACTATCAGGCTCGAGTCATCGTCACGACGGAAGGGCGAGTCATCACCGGTCTGGTCGAAAAGGAATCCGAAACGTCACTGACGATTCGGACGCTCAACGACAGCGTGACCGTGGCGAAATCCGAGATCGATGAAACTCAGATCTCTCCCAACTCCTTTATGCCTCAGGGCCTGCTGAAGGAACTCAACGACCGCGAACGAATTGAATTGCTGAAGTATCTGATGGGGCAATAACGATTCCGGGCCAAATGGGATACAATCATGCGCTGGCTAGCTTTTATCGTTCTTTCTTGTTTTCACTTGATGGCCATGATTGTGATAGCAGGTTGCTGCAACTTTTCGGCTCGTGCTGAAGAGGCAGCCAGTCGCCCGTTGCCGTTGGGCTTCATCGATGCCAAACCGGCCCGAGGTCGGTTCATGGATCTGGGAGATGGCACATGGATGGTGCCGTATCGGGCAACAATCGCGGATGGGCTGTCGTTTCAGATGGTTCCATTGCAGGTGGAGTCTCCACGATTGGTCCTGATGATGAGGCAGGACGGAACGATGATGAAGGACCACCAGCAAGGGTCACAATCGTGCCGCACTGAATCGGGGTGATGGAAGTGTCGTGGAAGGAGTATTTCATAGACGAAGCCACCCACAAGATCTTTCTGGAACAAACAAGCCATCGAAAGCCAGACGATCCCCCGTCGAGATGACCCGAGTTGATGCTGTCACAACTCCTGCGCAGTTGCATGAACCGGATTTCACGCCGGAGTCAGGCGGAGACTCTCATCCGGCCGTCTCGATGACTCATTTCGGAGCGGTGCAGTATTCGAAGTCGCTGACGTTGACCACGGGCAACCAGTATCGACACCCCACATAAGCGGAATGGAAAACGCCTGCCAAGCCAGAGCAGCCACGGCAGAGACGACGTCATGCAATTCTTGAAGTTCGCTTGTGATGCATTGAGTGAAGGAGAACCCAACGAATGGCTTTTTCCAATCGGCTCACTGGCACCCAAAGCATGGGTGCTTACATGAAATGCATGGAAATGTGGCCGAGTGGGTGATCGATCAATACCACGCCGATGCCACCAGCAATGGTCTTCCGCTGGCTCGAAATCCAGCCCCGTGGCACTGTTTGGAGCTCAGACATCTCCGTATGTGTACGAGGTGGAAGCGTTGTCGATTCGCTCGGGAATCAACGATCGACGAGGCGTTTTACTTCGTCGCATTGCTTCCATGACTTCGATCCAGACAGCCCGCTACGCACTGAGTGGCACGCACCGGAGGAAGCACTCGCCATTGGGTATCGAATGGCAAGATCGTCACGCTCGGAATGTACAGAGACCATTGCAACGTTCCGGAATCCGGATCCTGAAATAGCCCTCGACGTGAAAGATCGCATCGATCAGTGACACCATGTGATCGGGATTCAAAACCCCAGAAAGCAGACCCAACCGAGCAACTGCATTTCAGGCGGCGTTTCATCCCGAAAACATCCCAGAGATTCGTCGGTGGTCGCCATCACGCGATCCCCCGTGAATCGCCCACGACCAGATTGATGGCTCATTCGACACCACGTCATGGTTCGCCAGACAGGCAGTCTCCGTGTAGAACTTCCGAGGAGAAGGTGTGGCGTGATCCAACTTCGACTCTTCACGCCGTCCCATTTCCGGAACTTCAGGAATTTATCATGCGAATAATTTTGTCAACCGTTTTGGTCGTGATGGCGCTGTTGGGCTCTTCACTTCGGGCAGACGATCTGCAGCGGCTGAATGTGTTGTTTATTGCTGTCGACGATTTGAATCACTGGGTCGGGCATCTGGGGCGGAATCCGCAGACGCAAACTCCCAACCTCGATCGACTTGCCAGAATGGGCGTAACATTTTCCAACGCTCACTGCGCAGCGCCAATCTGCAATCCGTCGCGAACCGCGTTGTTGTCGGGTCTACGGCCGTCGACGTCAGGAATTTATGACAACACGCATCCGTTTGAACAAGTCGTGACATCAGAGCAGTCGCTGGTAACTCAGTTTCGAAAGGCGGGTTATGAAACTCTGGGCATGGGCAAGTTGTGGCACGGAGGGCTCGGGTTTCCAGATCAGTGGACGGGAACCGGTGGCAAGGAGCGAGGCGAACAAGCGAAAGTCGATGACCGCAGCATTGATGGCATTGCTTTTGGAATCATGGAAGGTGACGATCGAGGTGTTCCGGATACCGCCATCGCTGACTATGGCATTGAACAGCTTCAGAAGGCGCATGAGAAACCGTTCTTCCTGACCGTTGGCTTTCATAAGCCACACATGCCATGGAACGTTCCACGGAAGTACTATGACCTGCATCCTCTGGATTCAATTCAGCTTCCAACGACGCTGGAGAATGATCTGAGCGACATTCCTGCAGCCGGCCAAAAGATGGCAAAAGCTTTCGGGGATCACGCGAAAGTACTGGAATCGGGCCGCTGGAAAGAAGCCGTGCAGGCCTATCTTGCAGCGATCAGCTATCTGGATGGACAAGTCGGACGAGTCCTCGATGCCCTGGAAGCCTCGCCACATCGCAACAACACGATCATCTGTCTCTGGGGCGATCATGGATGGCATCTTGGTGAGAAGGAACACTGGCGCAAGTTTGCCCTCTGGGAGGAAGCGACAAGAGCACCGATGATCTGGGTTGCTCCGCATATCTCGCAACCCGGGGGAGTCTGCAGTGCACCAGTAGACTTTATGTCGATCTATCCGACGCTGTGTGATCTGGCACATATCCCGATACCAACTCATGTGGAGGGAACGTCACTTCGCCCGCTTCTCGCTTCACCCAAATCCACTTGGGATCTTGTCGCAGTGACGACGTACGGCAAAGGCAATCACGCCGTTCGAGACGCTCACTGGCGGTACATTCGTTACGCCGACGGCAGTGAAGAACTGTATGATCACAACGCAGATCCTTACGAATGGAAGAATCTTGCTGCTGATCCCGTTCATTCAGACGTCAAACGAAGGCTCGCTACCCACTTTCCTGCGGTGAATGTCGAACCTGCGGAGACTCGACGGCAGCAGGATGGCGCAAAGGAAAAAGGAAACAAACGAGCCAACAAGGGCAAGAAGAAGGCCGAAGACTAGTGGATACAGGCCGGACGGCGTTTGATCCATTCGAGCGGTGTGGTGTTAACCGGCCGGAAAATACACTTGCAATTCAGCTTCGTTCCCACCGGCCAACTCGATACTTAATCGCATGCCGGAGCAATGACACGCTCCGATCGCCAGGACATCGATGGGTGATTCACCCCACTTTCGGAGCTCAATCACCACCGCCTCCACAGCCGCCGCAGCCACCACCGCCGTCTCCTCCACAACCTCCGCCTGCGCCGCCGCAGCCCACTGTAGCGCAGCCGGAGGAGCCTGGTGTGCCCCGGTCGCCTTGCCAGGCTGTCTTCAATGGCATGAGCTGTGTGCTGGCCAGAGCGGCAACTCCAAAGAGTGCCGTGCCAAGGGCGATCTGTTCGGGCGAGCGAGACTCTTCGCCGCGATCCTGTTTGAGTTCAGCGAGGTCTGATTGTTGCCGTCGCAACCAGCGTCGCGCTGATGCGGTCAGACGAGGTCGAAGCAGAAACCACACGGCGAGGACACAGGGCACGATCAGCATCAGGACAAGAAATCCCACCGGCCTTCCGCGAACAATACCCATCCCCACTTTCACAAATCCAATCAACGCCACGATGGCCATCAAGAGCGACGAAAAGAGCCTCGCCGCAAGTCCGTAGAATGCGTTACCGGTGAGAAACCCTCGCTCGCGAAGCGATTCTTCCAGATTCTCACCGAACTCGCGCATGTCGTGATGAACCTCACTCAGTGTGCGACCTGCTGACTGATCGAGGGACTGAATTACACGACCTTCAAAGTCTGATTCTGCAAGTCGTTCCGTTCCGTCCAGCAGAAACTGAATCGTCGTTCCGTGGACAACGGTGGTCACATGTTTCGATGCCACGGACTTTGCGAGCACAGCGTTCACGGCGAGTTTCCATTTTCCGGTCAGACATGCCACTTCGCAATAGTCAAGGTTGTCCTGAAGCTCGGGCTCATTCGGCCAAAGAATATGTCGCAGGGCAAATGCGGCAACGATTGCACCACTGAGGATGACTGCGTACCACTTCAGAAAATCCGGACCAGCCCAATCGAGCGGTCCGAGTGGAATCGCTGCCGGGGCAAGCAGAACGCCCAGTCCAAACCCCATGATCTTCCGTCCACGATGCCACAGTTGAGTTTCGCGGAGACGATCTGAAATGGCTGCCAGAATCTCCGCAGGCAACGCGAGGTCTGGACGAGGGATCACAAAGTACTTCCGTCGATCAACTCGCTGCATGTCTTTCGAAAAAAAGCGTTCCCTTTGACATGGCCATACGCGTTCGTCGGGTTGTTCGACAAACCACAATTCATAGCTGGCTAGTGTTTTCGAATACAAGTCCATGTAAAGTTGGTGTTCGGATGGTCCGCCTTTGGTTGGCTGATGATGCAGTTTCTTCCTGAGGACTTGGGCGCAGAGGTCATCCCAGTACGATCGCGTATATGTCAAATGCTGATGCCAAACCTGATCGACATCCTCCGACGGACAAACGACATGTCCGGCGACCTGCGACAGAAACAAGAATCGGCGATACTCATCAATCACCTTCGCAGTGTAACTCACCGTCCAGCCGTGTTCCCTTTGCAGCCGCACACTGAATGGCAAGGCATCGTCCACGTTGTCAGGATGCCATGACGACAGACGTCGCCAGAGTTCATGTTGCCAATCATTGCCGTGAATCAATGATGGCGGGCTCGTTACCGATGGAGTCGTTTGTCGTGACGAAGATTCACTCATGAGTCATGGCGCCTCGAAATTCACTCAGGGAATGCACTCTCAGACAGCGGCCTCGAAGAAATTCTCCCTGTCGCTGAAGTCGTGACCGTTCCGCTGTTGGAAGTCTCGAAACTTCGGCTACGGTTGATCGGTCGGTTTTCAAAGTCCGTTGCCTCATTCACGCAAACGAACCGCTGGCCTGAACGGATTGTCGAGTTTTGTTAAGAGTTTGTGAATTGAGGTTTTCTCAGCGATTCCGTAAAACGGCCCTCTGTCGAATTCTGACTACGTTGATTCCGTTGGACGCATTTCCAATGAAATGCTCAGAGTCGCGAGCTTCGAAAGTCTGCCGATGAAATACCTGACTCAGTTCGTTTTCCTGATCTCCATCTGGCCATCGCCCAGCGCGGCAGAGACAAAGGAACGGCCGAATGTGTTGTGGTTTGTGGTCGATGACATGTCCGCAAACTTCTCATGTTACGGCGAAAAGCTGATTCAGACGCCAAACGTGGATCGTCTGGCTCGCGAAGGAACTCGATTTGCGACAGCGTTCATCACGGCGCCGGTATGTTCACCATGTCGATCTGCAATGATCACCGGTATGTATCAGACCAGCATCGGGGCTCATCATCATCGGAGTGGCCGAGGTGAACTGAAGATCTACCTGCCTGACGGTGTCGTTCCTGTGCCAAAACTGTTTCAACAGGCGGGATATTACACGTGTATCGGCGATGGACTGCTGGAAGCATCCGGGGCTGCTGGAAAAAAGGGAAAGCGAAACGCGTCTGCCTTCGGAAAGACGGATTACAACTTCGAATGGGACGCCAGTATCTATGACTCTGCCGACTGGGCAGGCCGCCAGCCCAAACAGCCATTCTTTATGCAGGTTCAACTTCTCGGCGGTAAACTGCGCGGCGGAACGGACGACAGTGCGCAGAAACTTCTGGCTCGCGCAGAGCAGGAATTCGGTAATTCGACTGACCCGAAATCGGTCATTCTGCCTCCGTACTATCCGCGTGATCCGGTGTTGCTGCGGGACTGGGCAGCGTATCTGGATTCTGTTCGTTTCACCGACAAGCACGTTGGAGATGTTCTTGCACGGCTTGAGAACGAAGGGATTCTCGACAACACTGTCATTATCTTCATGACCGATCATGGTATCAGCCACGCCCGAGGCAAGCAGTTTCTCTACAACGAGGGAACTCATGTCCCGTTCATTGTTCGCGGACCAGGGATCGCTCGCGGCGAAGTTCGCAGCGATCTGATTGAACACATCGACATGGCTGCGATTTCATTGGGAGCCGCCGGGATCGAAATCCCGGCGCGGATGCAGGGATGCGATGTGTTTGCGAAGGGCTACAATTCACGGACCGCTGTCTTCGCCGCTCGTGATCGCTGCGATGAGACGGTGGAACGACTTCGCAGCGTTCGCACGGACCAATTCCTTTACATCCGGAACTTCTATCCAAAACGCCCGCACCTTCAACCCAATGCGTACAAGGATGGAAAATCCATTGTCCAGACGTTGAGATCTCTGCACGACCGCGGTCAACTGAATTCGCTCACGGAGTCGTTGCTTTTCAGTCCCGCTCGACCCGCCGAAGAACTGTACGCATGGACGACGGACACATGGCAAGTGAAGAATCTTGCGGAAGATGCTTCGCATCAGGAGACGCTCCAGCAACTTCGCACGCAGCTTGACCAATGGATGGTGGACACCAACGATCACGGCGCAGAGACTGACGCTATGTACGATAGTGACATGGCCGTCTATGTCGGTAAGGGCAACGCTGAAGTCGAACAGAACATCGCCATCATGAAGCAGTGGGCCAAAGCGGAGCAGGTTGCGCCGTAGAAACTGCAGGTCCTTTTTCGACTTTGGTCCGTTTGGCTGGTTGATCGACTGGTATCCCGGGCGAAGGCTAAGTGAACGGCAACAGCATTCCCATCAACGGGGCGACCGTACACCGGTCGCTCCGCCGACCGGAACCTGCACGCATGAGCGACTTGTCTGGCGTTGGCTCGGCGCTGGCCTATTCGGCCGTAAACGCATAGAGTGACTGATCACATCCGCAGCTCCCCGATCCCACGGAGGTTCCATTACGATGACAAGAAACGCATTGACCCTGTCCCTGGCCGTTCTCGTGTCCATCTTTCCCACGTCGGCAACAGCGGCACCTCCGGCTTCGAAGCCAAATATCGTGTTCATCATGGCGGATGATCTGGGCTACACGGATGTCGGCTGTTTCGGCAGCAAGTACTACGAAACTCCCAATCTCGATCGTCTTGCATCTCAGGGAATGAGGTTGCTGAATCATCATCACTGCCAGAACTGCACGCCAACCCGAGCCGCCTTGATGAGCGGACAATATGGGGCTCGAACGGGTGTTTACACGGTCGGCGATATCGATCGCTTCGACTGGAGCAAGCGGCCATTGCGCCCGGTCGACAACGTGACAAACCTGCCGCTGGATCGCGACATTATTGCCAAACAACTCAAGGCCGCTGGCTACGCGACTGGTATGTTTGGCAAGTGGCATATCGGGCAAAAAGGTGACTACATGCCCGGGAAACGTGGCTTCGACGAAGCCATTATCAGCATGGGCCAGCACTTTAATTTCTCAACAGACCCCAAAACGGAGTACCCCGACGGTCAGTATCTGGCAGACTTCCTCACGGACAAAGCCGTCGACTTCATCACGCGGCACAAGGATGAGCCATTCTTTCTCTACCTGCCCCACTTCGGAGTTCATTCGCCTCACGACGCGAAGCCTGAACTGACCGAGAGATTTCGGCTTAAACCGGGCATTGGCGGTCACAACAGTCCAACGTATGCCGCGATGATTGCATCCATCGATGAAAGCGTTGGCCGCGTGATGCAGACGCTTGACGAGTTGAAACTGACTGATAATACGGTGTTGATCTTTACAAGCGATAATGGCGGCGTGGGAGGATACAACCGACCGGATGGACTGGAACGTGAAACAGGTTCCGAGAAAACGATCAAGAAGGCTAAAGGCGCGGACGAAGATGGCGGCGGTATTACGGACAATGCGCCACTTCGCAGCGGCAAAGGCAGTCTCTACGAAGGCGGCACGCGTGAACCGTTTATCGTGCGATGGCCGGGAGTCACCCAACCCGGTTCTTCATCCAACGTTCCGACGATCCATGTGGATATCTTTCCCACGTTTCTCGAGATCGCAAGTGCCCCAATGCCTCGACAGGTTCTGGATGGAGAAAGTCTGACAGCCTTGTTTGGCAATCCATCAGGACGATTGAAACGCGACGCCATATTCCAGCACTTTCCAGGTTACCTTGGATCCGGCCCCGGACTTTGGCGAACAACTCCTGTAAGTCTTATTCAGTCTGGCGACTGGAAGCTGATGGAATTCCTCGAAGATGGCCGCCTCGAGCTTTACAACCTCAAGGATGACATCGGTGAAAAGAGCAACCTGGCCAAAGACATGCCGGACAAGGCCAAAGAGATGCACAATCGTCTGATCGCCTGGCGATCAGAAGTGAAAGCGCCGATGCCAATCAAGAACCAAGGAGAACCCGCAAAGTCGAAGGCCAACGACAAGCCTAAAGGCAAGGGCAAAGAAAAAAAGAAGGCAGAGTGATTAATTGGCAAGTCAGGCCGTCAGTGTGATCGAAACGAATCGTAATCGTAGATCGTCCAAAATGCCTGATGCGTTACGCTGCAATACTTCTGATTGATTGCAAAGGTGAACGAAATGCGACCTCGTCTCCATATGGTTCTTGTGATGATTTTTCTGACACCTGCGGCAGTTCCTGCGGACGATTACTCATCAGAGCAAAAGCCGAACATCGTGTTCTTTTTGATCGATGATCTCGGCTATGCTGACTGTGGCTTTATGGGTGGTGAAGTCCTCAGAACACCCAACATTGACAAGCTTGCATATGGCGGAGCAATTCTGGAGTCTCATTATGTTCAGCCAGTGTGTTCTCCGACTCGAGCGGCCCTGATGACGGGACGTTATGCGACTCGGACCGGCGTTTACACGATCGTCCGTCCGAACGCGAAATGGGGACTGCCGCTGCAGGAACGTACACTTGCCAACGCTCTTCGCGATGCTGGTTACGAGACGGCGATCACCGGCAAATGGCATCTTGGTGAATTCGAACAAGCCTACGTGCCGACATCGCGAGGATTTGATCATCAGTACGGACACTACTTCGGTGCGATCGACTATTTCACTCATCTGCGAGACGGTTCGCACGACTGGTATCGAGACGATCAGGAGGTTCAGGAAGAGGGTTACAGCACGCATCTGATCGCAAGAGAGGCATGTCGTCTGATCGCGGAGAAGAACCCCTCGAAGCCGCTTTTTCTCTATGTTCCGTTCAACGGAGTCCACAGTCCGATGCAGGTTCCCGACAGGTATCTGGAACCGTACGGAGCGTTGATCGGGCCTCGTCAGAAACTGGCCGGAATGCTGGCGGCCGTCGATGAAGCAGTCGGGCAGGTTGTCTCTTCGCTTGAGAAAGCCGGACTTCGTGAAAATACCCTGATCGTCTTTTCGTCGGACAATGGAGGACCAAAACCCGGAACAAACAAACCTTTGCGGGATTTCAAAGGGACAATTTACGAGGGCGGCGTTCGAGGCTGCGCATTCGCCAACTGGCCCGGCAGAATCCACGCAGGGCAGCGTATCACGGAGCCGATGCATGTGATCGACTGGTATCCGACGCTGCTCCGTCTCGCCGGAGGAACTTTGGAGCAACCTCTGCCACTCGATGGATTGGATGTCTGGCCAATGCTCACTCAAAATTCCCAATCCCCACACGACGCCATCCTTTGCGTCCGATCTCCCAACGAAGCCGCGATTCGCATGGGTGACTGGAAACTGATCAGCCGACGCGTCATGGATATTGACGATCGCGAACCATCTGAAGCGACAACTGAGAACGGACTAGAGGAAAAATCAGTTGCCGGAAAGCGCAAAACCTTGACTGCTTCTGTGGAACTCTACAACCTCGCAATCGACATTTCCGAAACGACAAATCTTGCCGCGACAGAATTCGAACGTGTGAGCTCGATGAAGAGTCGACTTGCCGAATTCATGGATGATGCCATTCCTTCACGTGCTCTGTCCGGGAATCGTGCCGAGTAAGGGCGGGCCCAACGAGCACTGTATGACATTGAGCATGGCGACATGGAAAAGCGCCTTCTGTCAAAAGTCGTCAGAAAACGACTCGCAACCCGTGCAGGAGCGGCCACAAAAGGATGAAACTGGCTGACGACTCCGCTGCCCGATCACTTCAGACGGGTGATGTCCGGCAGAGGTTCGTAGACGAGCTTTCGTGGTGACTGCCGCCTGATCCTGTCAGCCGGATAAGATTCGACGGACGAAGTCCCCATCAGCATGTGTTGCCGTGCAGCTCGGGCGATTCACCTGATGGTGAATGCTTTTCGACCCAGTACGAACGAATGTACAATCATTGTCAGGACGGATGTTTCGATATTCGGCGACAAAACCCGTGCACGGACGACTGTTTGATGCTGAAACTCACTGTGTGTCGCCTGGTCTCAAATAGTCCCTCACGCACCGGTCTGCAACAAACTATTGAAAGAGTCCAACTTGAAGATTTCACCAGCAACGGATTCTGGTCTCAGACAACGCATCGAAGATGCCTGCGATCTTATGGAGCAGACGTATGCGGCCGGGCGATATTCAAAGATCACGGTGACACGAAACTGGTCAAAACATAACCCGGTCATCTCCGGCAAGACGGCGAGACCATCGGCCTGCCGCTGGTATCTTCGACGAGAACTCCTGCGACTGCTCGAGATGGGCGCGGAGATTGAAATCACGGCCGCGCAGAATCGAGTCGATCTCAACTCACCAAAACTCCTCGAACTGATTGACGAATCGGAGTTCGATCACACCAAAAAGAAGGTCTTCCTGTTCGGGCCGGAACGTGTTGAGCTGTCACTTCAGCGCCTGGAACATTACACGGGAACTCGAGCCGAAGATTTTCAGCGTTACGTGCTGCTGACGAACTACCAGATGCACATGGATGCGTTTGAGCAGATGTATCCGGATTGTATTCGACCGGACCGCGCTCGGATTCAGATGCCGGCATTTCATCAGCGAACACAGAACAGTGACGGGCTGTCGATTGTGAACATCGGCGTTGGCCCCTCGAATGCGAAGAATCTGACTGATCATCTGGCCGTGCTTCGTCCTGATGCGATGTTGATGGTTGGCCACTGTGCAGGCATTCGCAATCATCAGGAACCTGGCGACTTTGTACTCGCGTCCGGCTACATGAGAGACGATCACGTGCTGGACGAAGCTCTGCCGCGATCGGTTCCTCTCACGCCCAGCTTCCTGTTGAACCGATACCTTGCTCGAGTGCTCGACGACCGCAAACTGCCTTATCGATACGGCGTCGTCTACACCACGGCTGATCGTAACTGGGAGTTAACACTCAAGCTGAAACTCAGGGATCTTCGAGCCAGCCGCAGTATCGGAGTTGATATGGAATCGGCGACTGTCGCTGCAAACGGCTTCCGCTATCGTATTCCTTCCGCAACATTACTGTGTATCTCCGACAAGCCTCTCCACGGCCAGCCCAAACTGCCCGGCGCGGCTCAGGCATTCTACGAGGAAACTCGCCGCCAGCATCTTGAAGTCGCTCGCGAGGCACTGATGATGGTCCGAAACGACTACTTCGCCGGCCTGCCCAACAGCGATCTGCGAGCGATGGACGAACCGCTGCTGGGAGGGAACTGATCGCAAGGGGGCCATAACGACGAATCGGAATGGTTCCGTGTGAAGTTCGGTCTTCAATCAAGCTCCGCCACCGGGTTTATCCCGGTGGACACAGGCCTTTGCACTACCGTGACTCCGCGTTTCAGGTGCGACCTGCGTAGTGCAGACGCCCGTAAACCACCGACATAAAGTCGGTGGCGAACAAGGGTCCCATTGTAGAGTGATTGTCCTCAATCGCTCACTGCATCCGCAATCTGCTGGCCTCCCTGAATCTGCTGGAAAATGCTTTCTCGGTCGTCTGTCACGTAAACCTTGGCAGTCGCCGGAGCTCGCTTCGCTCGGTCCGAGCCGATGACAAAAGATACCCACCACGTCAACGGGTCCGCCACATCTACCCAGCAACGTTCGCGATGGCTCTTCAGAACCGCTTCGCATAATTGAATCTCACGTGCCCATATGTAAAAGCGGGGAAGGGCGGTTGGCGGTCGAAGTCGCCATGGGAAATGTATCCGTAGAAGCTGCGGAACAGTTGCTTGTCGTGCCTAATGAATCCTTTGGCCTCCATCCGCACATAGCCGATCGACCAACTCAAAGAAAGACCGTTGAAAGTGCATCTTTCTGCCGCCTTGTTACTCTATCCGGTCGAAGAGTTGTAACTGTCAATCGACGTTGACGCGACTTCCGCGAAATCAAGACTGTCTTCCATGTCCGAAGCCTCCGGAATCATCGGGATATTCCTGTCACTCATCCTCCTGATGTATCTCGCGTATCGGGACGTCAGTGTGATCGTGCTGGCGCCTGTATGTGCGCTGTTGGCGGTGGTTTTTGATGGCAATCTGCCGGTGCTGGCGTCGTACACGCAGATCTTTATGGCTGGCGTAGGAGACTTCATTCGTGATTTCTTTCCGCTGTTTCTGCTGGGAGCCATCTTCGGCAGATTGATGGAAGACTCGAGCTGTGCTGCGAAGATATCGGATGTCATTGTCCGTGCGGTCGGAGTCGAGAGAACAATTCTGGCGATCGTCTTGAGTTGCGCAGTACTGACCTATGGAGGTGTGTCTCTGTTTGTCGTTGTTTTCGCTGTGTTTCCTCTGTCGCGATCTCTGTTTCGCGAAGCGAAGTTGCCTCGACGACTGATCCCGGCCACCATCGCCCTGGGATCTTTCACTTTTACGATGACCGCCTTACCAGGCACGCCACAGATTCAGAATCTCATTCCGATGCAATCGTTTCGTACCACCGCGTTCGCCGCACCCGGTCTTGGTTGCATCGGAGGGTTTGTGATGTTCGCCACCGGAATGCTCTGGCTGAACGCCCAGGCTACGAAGGCTCGTCGAAACGGTGAAGACTTTGGTCCCATTCTCCCGTCCGATGAGGTCAACGCAGCAGAGTCCACTTCACCATCGAAAAACATGCCATCGGCGTGGGCTGCGTTCACTCCGGTAATCTGTGTCGTGACGCTCAACTATGTCTTCTCGCAGTATGTCATACCGCTCTGGGAAACGGACTATCTGTCGACCCAGCAATTCGGCAAAACCGATCTCAACAAAGTCCGCGGTCCGTGGGCGACGATTCTTTCGATGTCGGCCACGATTTTTGTCACCATGGCTCTTCATTTTCGCACATGGCAGACGGTGAAATCCTCGCTCGCTCAGGGAGCGCGATCATCGCTGATGCCGATCTTCAATACGGCATCCGAAGTTGGCTATGGTGCGACGATCAAGTCGCTCGCGGGATTTGCGATCGTGCAGAAGTTGGTAATCGGAATCGCACCTCAGAACCCAGTGGTTTCAGAGGCCGTCGCTGTCAACGTGCTCGCGGGAATCACCGGATCCGCATCGGGCGGGCTAAGCATCGCGATGAATACGCTCGGGCAAACCTACTTCGAACGAGCACTTGCTGCAGGAATCAATCCGCAACTGATGCATCGTATCGCCTCCATGTCCTGCGGATGCCTCGACAGTCTCCCGCATAACGGCGCGCTGATCACATTGCTGCTGATCTGTGGAGTCACTCATCGTCAAAGCTACAAAGATGTCGCGGTGGTGACGATTGTCTGCCCATTGATTGCCACGGTTGTCGTGTTGGCGCTGGGTGCGAAATTTGGTTCGTTTTGAGGCTGGCGAGGAATGTGCCGGAATTCCAAAGTCCGTCTGAATTCATACGAATTCGGCTACACTTATGCTCATGAACGTTTGGAACAATCGTTCTCTATGGTTGCCATTACTCCATCGCCCTCATCAGCGCCGCGATGCCCATGCCACCGCCGATGCAGAGCGAACCGATGGCGGCACGAGACCGGCCCCGTGAAATATCCCATGTCAGATGAGTCAACAAGCGAGCCCCGCTTGCGGCCAGTGGATGACCAATGGCGATGGCTCCGCCGGCTCGATTGAAGCCGATCGGATGTCCGGATGTCGCAACCACGCTTTGGCTACGTTCATCCGGTAATGACAGATGCAACTCCTTCAGACATGCAAGCACCTGTGCCGCAAAGGCTTCGTTGATCTCCAGAGTATCGATGCATGTCCAATCAATACCACAACGAGCCATCAACGATCTGATCGCATGAACGGGACCGAGTCCCATTCGGTTTGGATCACATCCAACGACAACTCCATCAACCCATTCCGCCAGCATCGGCCATCCGTTGGACACTGCAAACTCTCGTTCCGCAAGCAACAGCATTGCTGCACCATCATTGATGCCCGATGCATTGCCTGCTGTAACGGTCGCGCTGCCATTCGACGCTGGAAATGCAGTCGGCAGAATTCCTAATTCGACCTGTGAGATCATCGGTCGAGGATGCTGATCCGTGGCGAGTGATGCGACCGAGACGAGTTCATCCGAAAACTCACCAAGTTCCTGCGCAGCACCGAAAAGATACTGACTGCGGGCCGCAAAAATATCCTGTTGCAGGCGAGTAATCTTGTAATTGCCTGCAAGTTCTTCAGCCTGCTCACCCATATGACGATGACTGAAACTATCAACTAAGCCATCGCGCTGCATCGAATCGATCGCATTGGCGGGATCGGGCTGCTGCCCCTTCGGCGGTCGCGCCATCAACAGCGCCGACTGAGACATTGATTCCGTGCCACCGGCAAGGATCACTTTGGCTTCACCGGCGCGGATCGCGCTGACCGCCATCAGCGAGGATTGCATTCCGGATCCGCACATCATATTGACCGTCGTCGCGGCAGTCTCCAATCGCAGACCAAGACTCACCGCCACCTGCCGAGCGATATTCATTCCGTGACCGGCAGATAAAACATTTCCCAGAATCACCTGATCAATGAGTGTTCGATCTATGCCTGTCAGAGCAGCGTCGCCTGCAATGACGGCTAGTTGCACGGGTGAAAAATCGGCAAGGGCTCCTCGAAACCGACCGAACGGAGTCCTTCGCGCAGCAACGATCACGATGCGTTTCATGAAGCGTCCTTGAGTTGAGATATCATTTTTGATTGCCACCTGAGCCCTCTCATCCCGACACTCTTTTTCGACAGGGCGGGAACCGCCTGACTGAGTGATGACCGGGCAAGGGGACCATGAACTTCGCGACTAGAATCACAAGTTACGGTTCAATCAAATCCGCATCTCCCGAACCTCGCAGATGATGGGTGTAAATTCCATGTGATCGAGGATATCTCTCTGCAGATCAATACCTCGAGCCTTTTCGATCAGTTCCAGTCCTGCGGGATGAAGCCGAAACACCGCGCGCTCGGTAACAAACAGAACGTCTTTGCCAGCATCACGAGCCACATGTCCGCTGAAAGAGACCTGTTCGACCTGTTTTACAAACTTGGAAAATCGTCCTTCCTGCACGATGCGCAGTTCGCCGGCTTCGATCCTGACTTCCAGCCCGTCCGCTGTGAACGTACCGCAAAAGACCAGTTGACGAGCGTTCTGTGAGATATTGACGAACCCACCGACTCCGGCGAACCTCGCCCCGAAGCGTGAAACATTCACGTTGCCGTACTGATCCACCTGAGCCGCGCCGAGAGCCGCAAAGTCCAGCCCGCCGCCGTCGTAGAAGTCGAACTGAGATGGCTGATCGATGATAGCTTCCGGATATCGCGCCGCGCCGAAGTTCAGACCGCCTGAAGGAATTCCACCAATCGGCCCGCTTTCGAGCGTCAGCGTCACAACGGACAGCAGATCGCGCTCAGCGGCAACAGTCGCAATACCTTCCGGCATGCCAATGCCAAGGTTTACGATGGCTCCCGGCTTCAATTCATCGCACGCTCGCGCAGCAATGATGCGTCTGATATCGATCATGCATGGTGTTTGCTCCGGAGCAGCTGGCTCGACTATCTCAGACGCATCACCGTCAGAACAGAAAGCGGCATTAAACGACTCCTAAAATGTCTGCCAGTGATCACGCTCTACCGCCACAACCAGAAGAGTCACCAGCCGCCCGTGAACACG
>JBKDRW010000003.1:0-20335 GCA_046341255.1 Planctomycetota bacterium | reverse complement strand
ATGGAACGTCAATCACTCACGGTGCCTGCGCGTCGCGGCCTGGGATGGCTCATCCTTCGATCCTTGGCCGACGACTCAATCGGCCGATCATCAACCTCGGATTTTCAGGCAACGGCATGATGGAAGAAACGGTCGGTCGGTTTCTGGTGGAATTGGATCCAGCTGTGTTTGTGATCGACTGCCTTCCAAATATGACGGCCGATTTGGTGACGTCCAATACGATTCCGCTGGTGAAGCAACTGCGAGCGGCTCGGCCCGAGGTGCCGATTGTCCTGGTCGAAGATCGAACGTACCCAGCCGGCTGGATCAGGAAGTCGAGGGCTGACCGCAATCGAACCAGTCGAGACGCCCTGAAGGCGGAGTACCAGAAGCTGCTGGACGCGGGAACTTCGAAGCTCTTCTATATCGACGGCGAATCTCTTCTGAATCAGGACCGCGAAGGCACAACAGACGGCTCGCATCCATCAGATCTGGGCTTCGTACAACATGCGGATGGGATGGAACCTGTGTTGAGGAAGGCTCTTGAGGTTTGAGGGACAGCTCCGCCGACGGGAATGTGGATTGCGTTCTTGTATTCATCCGCGACGCGGAGACAGCATTTAGCCGTGAGCGTCAGCTCATGGGCTCAATACCAACCCGAAACGCGAGCGAGGCAAACATCGCAAAATTCCTCGCTCGCGCTTCGGGTTAGTATCGGTTTCATCATTACACCACGACTCAGTCAACAAACCGTCACGCCAACGGCTACATGCTGGCGCGGCATTCGCCGCTGATGACAACTTGTGAGTACGGGAAGTCAATTCATGAATTCGGACCATCAGATTCGATCGTTCAATCACTCCCCTGCCCTGCTCTCACGTCGGCATGCGTTGCTGACGTCGGCGAATGGCCTGGGTTCCATCGCGTTGGCATGGATGATGAATCGAGACGCAGCGCGGGCGGAAGAGAATGGTGGTCGGGATGCAACAGCGGGGACTCATTTTCCGGCGAGGGCGAAGAGGGTCATTCATGTCTTTGCAGCCGGTGGAGTCAGTCATCTGGACGTCTTTGACTACAAGCCAGAACTGGAAAAGCTGGACGGCAAGACGCTCGAGGGACGCGGCGAGAATCTTGGATTCTTCGGCCAGCCCGGGAAGCTGATGAAGAGCGTCTATGAGTTCAAGCAACACGGGCAATCCGGAGCCTGGGTGAGCAGCGTGTTGCCGAACATCGCTTCGTGCGCGGATGATCTCTGCTTTATTAAGTCCATGTTCGCGAAGAGCAACAACCACACGCCCGCGACGTTTCAGATGAACAGCGGTTTCACGCTGAATGGCTTTCCGTGCATGGGAGCGTGGCTGAGTTACGGGCTGGGGACGCTGAATGAAAATCTGCCGACGTTCGTGGTCCTGCCGGACCCTCGAGGCATGCCAGCGGGAGGTTCGATCAACTGGACGTCCGGATTTCTTCCCGCCAATCATCAGGGCGTTGCGTTTCGAACTCAGTCGAACGAACCGGTGCCGGACTTGAAGACCCCCGAATCGATCTCCAACGAACATCGTCTGGCGGATATGGAACTGCTGGCCACGATGAATCGTGATTTTGCGAACAACCATCCGGGGGACAATGCATTTGCCGCGCGACTCAAGTCGTACGAACTTGCCGCAAAGATGCAGTCGAGCATCCCGGAAGCGACAAACCTTGAAAGCGAGACTCAGGCGACTCAGGACATGTATGGCCTGAATGATCCCGTCAACAAAGGCTTCGCTCGCAACTGTCTGACCGCTCGACGATTGCTGGAACGAGGCGTGCGGTTTGTGCAGATTTTGAACGGCGGCGCGTTTGGGCAGCCTCGCATCAATTGGGATGGTCATGAAAACGTCAAACAGAATCATGACACTCAAGCGGCTGTCATGGATAAGCCTGTGGCCGCGTTGATCAGGGACTTGAAGGCTCGCGGGTTGTTTGAAGACACGTTGTTCGTTTGGTCCACGGAGTTCGGTCGCAGCCCGGTGACTCAGGGCATCGACGCACCGGGGCGCGATCATCATCCGACGGCATTCACATGTTTTCTCGCCGGCGCCGGAGTCAAGGCGGGAACGTCCTACGGTCTGACCGATGAGATTGGATACTCAATTGCTGAAAACAAAGTCACGATCCCGGACTTCCACGCGACGATTCTGCACCTGCTCGGCCTGAATCATGAGAAGCTGACGTTCTACCACAACGGCATCAATCGGCGTTTGACCGATGTGCATGGGCATGTGATTCAGGGAGTGATGAAATAGTCGAATCCACTTCATGTTCGCCAGCTGCAAGAGCGCCAGCGTTCCTCAGAGTCGCAGGAGAAGGCTATGGTTTTTCTGGAAGATTCGACACTTGATAAATCGACTCAGCCAGATTCCAGACTGACTCAAATGTCACATACACGATCTCCAGTTGAGATTCATCAAGTTCAGTCGACACTAGGACTTCTGACCTGCCCCCAAATTCTGTCCATGTGTTATGCGAGTAATGGGTAAGGAAGTAATAAGGAGTCTCTGTGCCGCTTCCGGTCCGGCTGCGCCTCCCCTCCAGCAGCACAGCGACGCGCGAATTCCGATGGAGATAGACCGCCCAGAGAACTGTGCGGGCGATAGTCGTTGTAATCTTCTCGCCATGCCGACCCGCACGCTCGGGCATGACTCAGGTTCTCAAATTCCGTCACGCGCAGCATCTCGTCACGTAAACGGCTGTGGAAGCTCTCCTCGAAGCCATTCTCCCACGGACGACCGGGCTCAACGTAAAGCGTTTCCGCATCGAGCTTCGACGCCCACGATTGATGCGACTTCGAGATGAACTCCCGGCCGTTGTCGCTCCGAATCTGCTTCGGGGCTCCATACATCAGAAATAACTCGGACATCCGATTGATCAGGTCCTCTGAGCGAATGCTCTGAGAGACATCCAGACAGATACAACGGCGGGTTTATTCATCGACGATCGACAGCCATTTCAGCGACTGACCATGAACCGTGCGATCCAAGATGAAATCCCAGCACAAGACGTCGTTCGGCCCGGCGGCGTGACGTACGTGGCACGCATGGCTGCTGTGGTCCAAGGCTCGCCTTGTTCTTACTCTTTTCGGTACCCTCAGACCTTCGCTTAACCACTGACGATACACCCGTTTCACATTCACACGGTAGCCTTACGCTGACGTAAGACCGCAATCCGGCGACCATGAAATCGAAGACGCTGACGGGCCAGCTCCAGCACCGACCTCGGATTAATAATTCATCAGCTCGAATCTTTCGCTGGTAACGAAGCTTGCTTCGCCTGAACCCCAAAGCCTCACACGCCCGACGTTCGGAAACCGAAAACGATTGCTGAACACGGGCAACTGCTTCTCGCTCCTGCGGCGGGCTTAGCCGTTTCCCCGAAGCGCCTCTTTCAGGATCGCTTGATCAAGCTCCGCCTCGGCAAGCAGACGCTTCAGGCGAGCATTCTCGATGTCCAGCTCCTTGAGTCTTTTGGCCTCTTCGCTCTTCATACCACCAAACTGATTTCGCCAACGATGACAGGTCGCTTCGCAGACCTCAAGGGTCTGTAACACGGCCGCCAAGTCCTTGCCAGAATTCAACATCATCTCGGCATCCCGAAGCTTCGCAACAATCTGCTCCGGGCTGTGACGCTTTTTGCTCACTGGAAAGTCCTCTCACCTCGAACTGAGGAGATAGACTCTCACAGCACATGGACCGGATTTTGGGGAGCAAACCAGTTGCTTCTGTCATCCCGTCAGGATGAACTGCACCTGTTCTCAATCTCCGGTGGTGCGCCAGTCGGCGACCACCGGCTAATCTCTGGCATCCTTTCAGGATGAATCGCAGACTTTGCGGCCGCCGGACTCGCGCGGTGATTTCGAGTTGTGGAAGCCACGAGGCTATCGACGCCTGAATTTTGAAACAAAACGCGACTGTTCAGCTTCTGGGCTGCGATTTCATCTGCTGGCCTTCCTGAATCTGCTGGAGTCGACACGTGACTCGTCACACGGTTCGACATTCAGTTTGTCGATTCCAAGGCGATTTCACCACCACTGAACGGTTCATTGAACAAACGAACCGTTTCTTTTTGCGCGGCCGGTTGAATCATGGGGGGGCTTTGGTACGATCCGGCGGTCTTTTTCGGGCGGAATTCAGGCTGAGACTCAGTTTGACGGCCGACCTTAAGAGGGTGAACAGATCTGGTCTTCCGACCTGCTCTGAAACTGAACAACGTCTTCGTTCATCGCCGGGTGCTGGCGTTGAACAGCCTGATTTGTCTGTGGATGGGCTTCGCGTCTGCGATGCTCGCTCTCTAGACCTCTGACACAACCATGATTTTCCTCGGATTCCTTTTTTGTCTGATCACCTGCCTTCTGGGTGCTGCGGTTTCGTGGCGTTCCGGCAAGGTCAGTGTGCGCAGCGCGGACTTTGGTCGGCAGGCTGACTGCATGATCCGTTCGCTGCTGTCTGTTTCAGACTGTTTGCAGCCTTCAGCCACGGGGCCTCCCGGAAGCCCAATGCGGCATGCTGTTGTCTGCGTTCCGAGTCATCGTGTCTTGTGTCGGCTGATGAATCTGTCAGCTGTTCGATCTCCGTGGCCTCTGGTGCTGTCCTCATTCGCGTTTCTGGCGAATTGAGTTCGAAAGCGACGTTCGGTTTCCTGCCATCGACTGGCGAGCGGAATCGGTTCGTAATTGAGGGGCGTGAACGATGACGGAACTGATCGTCGGCGTGATTGCCGGGATCGTGGGACTTGCCATTGGCTACCTGATTGATCGAGTGATCAAAGGTGGCGCATACAAGACCCGTGATGAAATTGTCCAGCAGGCTCAGCGTGACGCGGAGAACGTTCGCAAGAACGAAGAACTGAAGCTGAAAGAAGACATGCTTCGCCGGCGCGAAGAGCTGGATGCGAAGATCGAAGAATCGCGCGGGCAATTGCGAACTCGCGAACGAGAACTCGACAAGCAACAGGCCACACTGGAAGAGCAGCAGGAGTCTTTCCGCAAAAAGGAACGCATGCTGCAGCAGACTCAGCAGAAGCTGGCCGACCGCACCAAGGCGCTGGACGTCAAGGAAGGTGAGCTGAATCGACTGCTGAAAGACGAGCAGGAAGTGCTCTACAAGATCAGCGAGCTGTCGAAGGATCAGGCCGCCGAGATGCTGCTGAAGCGACTCGATCGGGAGCTTTCAGATCAGACCGGTGCGATGATTCTGAAGCATGAAGCGGAAATCAAAGCCGACGCCGAACGACAGGCTCGTGAAATCATCGGTATGGCTGTGCAGCGGTATGCGTCTGCTCATACGTCCGAAACCACAGTGTCAACGGTCGACATCCCAAGCGACGAGGTCAAGGGTCGTATCATCGGTCGCGAAGGTCGCAACATCCGGGCGTTTGAAAAAGCAACCGGAGTGGACGTCATCGTGGACGATACGCCGGGTGTTGTGATTGTGTCGGCATTCGACAATGTCCGGCGTGAAATCGGCAAGATGTCGCTTGTGAAGCTGATTCAGGATGGCCGCATTCATCCGTCGCGAATCGAAGAGATTGTTGCCGAGACAACGAAGGAAATGGAAGATCACATCCGCAAGCTGGGTATGCAAGCGTGTGAAGAAGCCAGCGTTCGCGGATTGCATCCGAAGATTGTCGACCTGATGGGACGACTGCACTTCCGAGTCAGTTACAGCCAGAACGTTCGACAGCATTCGATCGAGGTGGCTCATCTGACCGGTTTGATGGCCGAACAATTGGGACTGGACGGCACGCTTGCTCGTCGATGCGGTTTTCTGCATGACATCGGCAAGGCTGCAGATCATGAGATGGAAGGCGGGCATCCGGCCGTTGGTGCGGAGCTGCTCAAGCGATACGGTGAGGGTTCAGAAGTCGTGCATGCAGCGGCCGGGCATCATGACGACATCCGACCGGAGCACATTTACACAGTTCTTGTCGCTGCAGCGGATGCCATCTCCGCGGCTCGTCCCGGTGCTCGTCGTGAAACGCTCGAAAAATACGTTCGACGTCTCGAAGAACTCGAAGCGCTGGCGTGCGGATTTCCCGGCGTCGACCATGCGTTTGCGGTTCAGGCGGGGCGTGAAATTCGCGTGATCGTGGATTCATCCCGAGTGAATGACCGTCAGGCGGCTCGGATGAGTCGGGATATTGCGAATGCCATCGAGCAGACGTTGACGTATCCAGGAGAAATCAAGGTGACCGTGCTGCGCGAGACGCGTACCGTGGAATATGCCAAATAGTATGCGGGCCGATCGGTTGCTTTCATCCGTCCGTGTTTCGTGTTCGATCACGTTCGTTCCCAGGTTCATCAGAATTTTGTCAGCGTGAGTACCAGCAAAGAATCGACTGAGTGGGCTGCAGCCCGTGATCCGGAACTGCTGCGTGACCTCCTCGGATATCTGAATTTTTCACAGGGCTCGATCAGCTCACGGTTTCGAACGGGGCTGAATGAGCTGTTTCGCAATGCGTCGCGAGGATCAACACCAGCCAGCCTGCGAGATTTTCTGCTGGCGGAACTGCAGAGATTGTCCCAATCCGGAGACGTTGCCTGTGCTGACCCGGCGCAGGCCGAGTCGGTGATTCGGCTGACGATCGACGCAGTGCTGCCAGCGTATCAGGCTCATCATGCGGATCTGCTGGGACATCTTTCTATCGGCGATTTTTTCGCGCCGTTTCTGATGGCCCGTATGTTTGAAGCCACTCTGGCGGTTCGTGCGGAAGCAGGCGACTCCGAGGAGGACCGGATCGTGGATTCCGCATTGCGCCGTCTGAATTACTTTGCTGGTTATCGCCCGGTTGCGGTTCTCGAAAACGATCGCCGATCAGAAGTGTACTCACACGAGCGATTCTGTCCGGTGCCGCTCTATTTTTCAGACGTGGGCGTCGCTGTCGGGCCATATGAGCAGATTGTCAGCGCGACCATTTTGTTCATGAAGCAACTGCCGGCGGATCTTGTGGTATCGTCTCACTTCTCTCTGGATCGTCTGAGCGAACTGAGTCTGGACGTTCGATCTCACGACCATCTGCATCCCGTGAACAAGCGAACGAATTATGTGTTCGGGGAATGGGATCCTGATGAGATCGATACCAAAGGCTTTTATCGACGATTCGTCGTTCGTCACTTAATTCTGACATCGTTGCTGGACTGGGTTCAACAGGGAATGCCCGAAGATCCGCTGGATCCAGAACGCCTGTTTGATGCGTCGGCAGTGCTCGCAGGCACCATTCTGATGGCCTCGGCGATCAGCGGGTCAGGGCCTCAGACGTATGATTCAAGTGTGTCACTCACGTCGTTGCTGCCAGTGGTTGCGCGTCAGCGGGACAACTTCTATCAACGGCTTCTGGAAACATCGACTGGTGAACGGGCGAAGCGTCTGAAGAAGCTTGCGAAGGAATCGCGACAACCTTTCGGACATGTGCGTCATGAACTGAATATGTACCTGTCCAAATACGGCGCTGATCAGGTTCAGCATCGTCATTTGTCGTGGATGTTCGCTCGGATGGGCTTTGAAAAAGCCAGTTGTGAAGAAGCGTCCGTCATTCCGTGTTTGTCAGCTCGTTTCGAATCGGAAATCCAGTCACGTCTGGTCATGATTCCCCGAATTGTTCGAAGGGGGGAGCTCGATGAGGCACGCCGTCTGATCATAGAAGTGATCGAACTCCTGCACCGCGGCATTGAGTGCGGCGGTCTTGTGGATCCATGGAACATTCTCGGCTTTCAAGGTTTGTTTCCGCTGTTTTTCACCCGGGAAGATTCCATCCCCGATTCGCGTGTTGAAGTGCTTCTCGAAATGATGGGGCAGATCTTTGATGCCTGCGCATTGACCATCAGTGAAGCGGCCGCGGCTGGTCGCAGGGATGTTCACGATGGGGTACTTCGCGACTTTCGCGTACTCGCTGAGCAGTGGGACCGTTATGCGACGACCGCGGTTAACGATCTGACTCATGTCGAAGGTCTGAAGTCAGTTGAAGCGGCCACTCAGGTGGCTCGAGTGCTGGCGGAGTGGCGCACGGCAGGTGAGTCTGCTGGTGATATCTCATTCTGGCGACAGCACGTTGAAGATTTTGATGCAACCAGCAGCTTTGCTCAGGTCGTCACAGCTCTGCTGGATCGCAGAGATCATGTGGCCGCCATGGGACTGCTCATGCAGTGGCTCAGTCGTGCCGAATCGATTCCACTCGAAAGCGGGCCGCATTCTATTCATCGGATGCTGCATCGCCTGTTGCAATGCATTTGTGATCAGCCCGAACCGGACAAACGATGGAACAATCTGCGACGTTTTTTTGCATTCATGGAAGCGAATGCCGGATTGTTCTGGGAAGTACCGCGGCTGGGAGAGTTTGCTGAACAGCGAAAACGAGGTCGCAAGGGAAGCAAGGACACTGACGATCTCGACATCGAACATTTGTTTGATGGTGAAGAATCTGAAGACAAGCTGTTTGAAGCCGCGTGGGATGATGTCACCTATCGCGATTCGACCGATGATGGCAATCAGTCGGACACGATGGACGGTGGTTCCGGTCCGGGAACGACGGAATTCGAATTGCTGTATCGTCAGATTGAACCGCGACTGAAGTTCCTGCACACCGTGGGATCGCTGTGGGGCATCGCCGCCGTGTGGGTGTCTCGATCGGCCGCTGCGGCCGAAACCGCGGATGATCAGAAAGAGCATCTGCGAGACTGGTTGACGGCGATTCGCGGTCGATTAAGCGGACTTGGTGAACTCGTTCGCGAGGTGCGTGATTACGAGATTACAACGCTGGGTTCCGGACTGGAAGGAAACATCGAGTATGACATTCAGATGCAGTGCCGCTTTCTGCTGATGCAGAATGCTCTTTCGACAACGGTCGAATTTCTGATGGCGGAGCGATTGATTGGTGCGGTCATTTCGACCGAAGCGATCTCCAAAGATACGGCTTCGCTGGATCGTCAGTTGTCCCGGATGCTGGCTGCCGTATTCGCACGCGAGCCGGATGCCGCACGCAAGTGCTTCCCGAATCTCTGCAGGGAACTCAGGCGTCGTCCGCTGCTGTATATTCCCTTCGAAAGCGGCGGTCAGCCTGCCGCAATCCTGAAGGCGCGAACCCTGCAGTCGGTCATTCGAGTTCTCCTGAGTCAGCTGCCTGCTCTGGGGCTGCTTCCGGAAACCTATGAACTTCTGCAGGTGGCGCTGCAGATGGAGCGTACATCGCGTCCGGCCGGACAGGCCGTGACCGAGTTCGACCGACTGTTTCGAATCGGGCTGAGCAACTCTGTCGAGGCGATTCTGCAGTCGGCGGCGAAGTGGAGAGGTGAACCGCATCAGAAAGTGAAGAATGTGATGAAGCGAGTCCAGCGTCTGCTGGATTCGTACTCCGACCTTTGGACTCGGCACAGCGGCTCGATGCGGTTGTCGATTGTGGAAGATCTTCACGACGACGAATACGCGCAGGAGGTTAAGGAATTCATCGAATCTTATGGTGAGGATCTGTTCCACACGCGAATGCTGACGCTGGGTAATGCGAGAGCCATTCTTCATCACGGCGCGGAGTCGCTCTTTGACGAATTGCGGGAAACACTCGCACTGACTCAGAACGTGAAGATTCTGGATGATCTTGAGGCCGGAGAAATCGATCGCGAAGACGCAGCGGAACTTGCCGAGTTCGTCTATGAGTGCGTCGTCGATAATTTCGATCGATTTCTCGAATACAATACCACGACAACACATTCGGATTACGGCAATCGACTTTACTGTCTGCTGGACTTCCTTCGCCTTGAAGCGTTGTATGACCGATTCGAGTGGAACACGATTCCGTGGCAGGTGGCTCATGAGACCATGGTTCGACGTGGCGAACTTGAAGTGGCAGCGGCCGTGGAAGAGTATGTCAGTGATGAATCTCGCGAGATCGCCCGCTCGTTCGTTGATGAGCTGGCTCAGCTCGAAAACGAGTATGGTGTTCGACTTCCCGCCCTGCACGACCATGTGAATGAACAAATCGTCGGAGCACTCGCGCAGAATCGCATGGCGGCCCTTGTTCCTCGATCGTGTCCCGGGGCGCCAGGTCTTGCAGCGGATGAGATTGAGGCAAACTTCGCGACGCTGCGTCAGGAAATCGCCGACTTTATGGGTGCTCGAATCGGTTCCGGGATTGAGCCTCCCGACTGGATGCAGCGACTGGCGAGCGAACTTGACCGAGTGCAGGATGGTCGACCCGGACAGATTACGGATTCGCTTCTGGACGGAGAGTTCCAGAAGCTGAGTCAGAAAATGATTGACCAGCAGATCGCGGAAATCAGCCGGCTGAATGATGCTGCCGGGTCTGGCATGTGATGCCTCCTTCGATCACAGGGCGCCTGTTGCAGGAAAACACTTGCCATGGAAGGGATCCATGCGTTTGCCCGCCGATCCGTGCCACAAAGTGAGTCGGGCACAGGAAGCACTGCCCGTCTGAAGGGATTCCCGTCGATGAATAATGCAGTTCATTTGAAACAGGAAGACTCCAATGGCATGGATTTTTGTTGGTGGAAGTCAAAGAAGCGGAACGTCGTTGCTGCAGCAGTTGCTGTGTCAGCCGCCTTTCACAAATCCTTACATCTACGAATGTGCATATTTGTCTCAGCTGGTGTCTGTGTACGACGGAGTCCGATCCAGCTTCAGTCGAAATCATCAATGCTATTTCAATGGCGAGGATGGGTTTCGCAGTTTTCATGCACTCCTCGTGAGGGCCTTTCTGGAACATGCCAGACAGCATCTCAGGGCCGATTCCCATCTGGTACTGAAAGAGCCGCATCTGACTTGCTTATGGCCTTCGCTGTACGAACTGGTCCCGGAATCCGTTTTTTTGATGATCGTGAGAGATCCTCGAGACATCGTGGCGTCCATGGTGACGGTGGGCGAAAAACAGAAAATGCTTGGCCAGTCCTATTTCTTTGCCGAGCGAAACATTCCGGTCCTGTGCCAGCATCTGCTCAGCTTTTATGAACCCGCGTTGTCAGTCACCGACGCGGGATTTCGCGAACGCCTGTCGATCGTGCTTTATGAACAACTTGTCAGTCAGCCAGAGACGACGTTGCAGCAGATCTCGGAGGTTACGGGCATCGATTTTCTGTCTCGGGGACGGCACGCTGTTCAGGGGACGATGAACAGCGTCGTTGATGAAGACTGGAACCGGCGTTCAAAGTTGTACTCTCCATGGGTCACCGAACTGAGTGGCAAGGCCGTGTCAGAGTCGAAGGTCGGTTCGTTCCGAACAATTCTGACCGAATCGGAGATTCAGCAGGTGGAAGAGCAATGTTCGGCGTTCTTCGAATGGTTTGGTTATGAACGCCATGCCGCGACGACTCCAGCAACTCATGCGATTCTGGAAGGCCCCCACTTCCTTCATCCAGCGCCGGTGTCGGCCACACAAAAAAGCGACGCCTTCTGAACCTGCCGTGAGGCGACTCAGAAAGCGTCAGGGATTTCGTCTGGCATCAGCCGCGAGTCAACCTGTGAAATACTGTGCGACTTTTTGACGCAGGAATGCCAGAGATTCAGCCATCTCACCCATTCCGTTCATGCCGTCCTCAATGCTGATCCAGCCGCTGTAGTTCACCGATCTGAGGATGGTGAAAATTCGATCGTAGTCATTCAGGCCCTTGCCTGTCACTCCATGTTTCAGGAACGGACTGTAGCCAAGGGTTCCATCCGACTGCTTCAGCTCGTCCAGTGTATGCCCGACTTCCAGATACCGGTCGCTGGCGTGCATCGAAATCACTCTGGGTGCAACGCGTTCGAGAAGTGCGATCGGGTCATCACCGGCAACGATCGCGTTACTGGGATCATACTGCACGCCAAAGTATTCACGTTCATCGATGCTGGCAACAAGGTCGAGAAAAACGTCCATCTTCTGGGCGAACTCCGGATACTTCCAGTGTCCGTCTTTGTAATGGTTCTCGATCCCAAGCTTCACGCCCAGCGTCTTTGCGGTCGGAAGGCATTGCAGAATGCAGTCCCGAACCCACTTCAGTCCGTCCTCACGAGACACGTCCGGATAACGCTGGCCGCTCAGGACACGGCACACCGTTCCAGCGCCGCCGAGATGGTGACAGACCTGAATCATCTTCAACTGATGTTCAACGGCCTTATGGCGTTTCGCCGGATCGGCATTCGTAAAATCGGGTGAGCAGCAGAGCATCGGCATTTCAAAGCCTGCATCACGGATCGCATCGCGGACCTGGTCCAGATACTCAGGTCGGGTTTCCCAGAGGAAACCTTCATACATCTCAAGGCCATCCGCATCGAGCTGCTTCGCCATCTCGATCCAGTCGAAGACGCTCATCGTACGATGGTGAGAGATATCGTCGAGGTAACACTTGGGAAACGCGGAAATCCTGACGGCCATGGATCTTCATTCCTTCACAACAAGAACGGATTTGGCGACTTCACCCGCATGCATCGTTTCGAAGGCTTCGTGCCACTGAGACAGCCCCCACGTTCCGCCCACGATTTTCTGAACTGGAAGTGCGCCGGAAGCCAGCAACCAGAGAACGCGCTCCCACATGGGCCAGTTGTGACTGAATGAGCCCTGCAAGGTGACATTTTTCTGCACCAGAGGGTCCAATGAAAAGTTCAGCGGTGCACGTCCCCAGCCAACTTTGCTGATCCAGCCACCGGGACGAACAATGTCGATCGCCGTTCGAAGCGTTGCCGAGATACCCGCTGCGTCAACAACGCCCTCGGCTCCGAGTCCATCACGCCTGCGAGCCCACGCGTCTACGCCTTCCGTCAGCGCCTCACAGCCCAGTTCTTTGGCCAGCTCCAGTCGATGTGCGTCACGTGGCAATCCCACAACAGCCACCTCAGCGCCACGCAGTCTGGCAATGGCTCCGCACAACAGGCCGATCGGACCGGGACCAAGAACGACGATGCGATCTCCGGGATAGATGTTGACCTGAGCAGCCACGGCGGAATATGCCACGCAACACGGTTCGGTCAGTGCGGCCCACTTTAGATCCAGTCCATCGGGAACGCGATGCAGGCACCGCGCCGGAACTTTGACATATTGAGTCATCGCGCCGTTGACACCGTATCCAAATCCTTTGCGATTGGGATCAAGGTTGTAACGCCCCGATCGAGTCATCGGGCTGTTCGGATCAATCACAGCGGCCGTTTCACTGCAGACGCGATCGCCTTCCTTCCAGCCTGTCACGTCCTTGCCCAGCGTATGGATGTAACCTGCAAACTCGTGACCGAGGACGACAGGATAATTCACCGGCCACGAATGCTCTCCGGTCCATTGATGCAGATCGCTTCCGCAGACACCGACGGCACCGACTTCCAGTAAGACGTCTTCACGGCCGATCTCCGGAACATCAAGTTCCTGCAGCTCTACACTATGAGGAGCAGAAGAAAAATTCACGACACCCATTTGTTTCATTGGTATCAACCTTCGAAATCGTGTTCGACATCAGACAAAGTGTCGCCTGTAACTATTGATCTCTCCGTAGCCGAGTTCACCAGAACTCGGATCTGATTCCGTGTATGGCATCGTCAGGACTCAGAATCCCTGACGAATTCCGCGACGAGCGAATTTCATGATGACGTAACGCCGCGTTACAGGCCCCTGACAGGAAGCCGCTTGACCGGCACGTCACCATGAGAATGCACTGCATCGCAGATTTTACGCAGGACCGATTCCAGATCTCCGGCGGCCTGAGCGAATCGGTCCGAGTCAATCGCCAGTGGGGCTCCGATCACGACCAGCGGAGCACCAAACTTCGGAGTGCTGATGGCCTGCTCGATCGTCAGACCTCCGACGGCCTGAACGGGCACGGAAACGGCGTTCACGATTTCCGCCAGCTGATCCATCGGATTCGGAGCTCGCTCACCACGAGCCGCGATGCCTCGACGTTCATCGTACCCGATGTGATGAATCACATAGTCACACCCGTGATCTTCCAGGATTTTTGCGCCTGCGACCATGTCCGGAAAACCGAGATTATCACCCATCACGCCGATGCCATAATCATGGCCAGCCTTCACGACGCATTTCAGTGTTTCGACGTGCGCGCGAGCCATCACGACGACGTGCGTCGCACCGGCTTTCGCCATCATTTCCGCTTCAAGGTATCCACCGTCCATTGTCTTCAAGTCGGCAACGATGGGTGTGTTCGGAAAGCGTTCGCGGAGTCCTCGGACCGCATGCAGACCCTCGGCCAGAATCAGCGGAGTCCCGGCTTCCAGCCAATCCACTCCAGCGCGAAGAGCCAGTTCAGCAGTTTCGATCGCCTGATTCAGGTCGGTCAGGTCGAGTGAGATCTGAACAATCGGTTTCATTGCGATCCTTTCAACAGTTGCGGGGAGCTTATCGCGACATCACCGAACAACGCGATGACCGGCGCGGAACCATGAATTGTTGGAGACAGATCCGCCGCGTCGTGTCGGGAATCCCGGTCACGGCATGATGGCACATTCACAGATTGCTGCCAAGCTCGCGTCTTTTCACGGAAAATAGCAAAACGGCAACTGTTTCTGCATCGCACGGGACGTGTGCAGGACCCGATGCGGACTGGACATTTCTATCCAGCCGATGGTAAGACTCTGTCGTTGCGGAAGACCTCGCGACTTCTCATCCAGCCGATGGTGATCGCAATTCGAGTGACAGGTCCGTGGTGTTTTGCAGCCGAGTTCATAAAAACTCGTGTTGAACTCGGAATCCTGCCGAATTCGACCACAAAAAGTAGACCAGTGACGTCAGGTATGGGCGTTCGATCCTTCGAACGACGTCGACGATAAATAAAGATTCGAACCGTTCGGTTGTGCGAATTTAACCCGGGAGCATGTGATGAAGAGTTTGCGATTGGTCGTATCTCCTTTGCTGCTGGCACTGCTGATCATCAGCGGCGACGTGAATGGTCAGTCCGCGCGAGCGCGAAAGGATCGCAAATCGTCGACCAGTTCTGCAGTAAAATCTTCCGCCGAACTGAGTCCGGGCGACTGGAATCAGTTTCGAGGTCCGAACCGAGACAACATCAGTCGAGAAACAGGGCTGATGGAATCATGGTCGGAAGGCGGCCCGGAACTCGTCCAGACAATGACGGGCATCGGCGAAGGATACTCAGCCGTCTCGCTGGTCGGCGATCTGATCTACACGATGGGCAACATTGACGGTGGCGAACATGTCATCGCACTGAGTCGTAAGACCGGCGATCTTGTCTGGAAGACGCGCAATGGTGATGAGTATCGCGAAGGCATGGGCAACGGGCCGCGTGGAACCCCGACGGTGATCGATGGGATGGTTTACTCACTCGGGGGCAATGGCGACCTGAGTTGCCTCAAGGCCGACAGTGGTGACGTTGTCTGGCAGGGCAATATCCTGAAGGAATTCGGTGGTGGAAACATCACATGGGGCATCAGCGAGTCGGTGCTCGTCGACGACGGTAAAGTGATCTGCTCTCCCGGTGGCCGAGACGCCACGATCGTTGCGCTGGATGCCAACACCGGCAAAGTGGTCTGGAAGAGTCAGGTGCCCGAGCAGCCCGCCGCGTCATATGCCTCACCAATGCCCATGACGATTGGCAAGGTCAAACAGTATGTTGTCTTCACATCGAAAGGCATTTGCGGAGTTCGTGCCGACAATGGAGAGCCTCTGTGGGGCCAGAACGCATCATCAAACGGAACTGCCAATTGCGCGACGCCGCTGATCGTTGATAAGTACGTATTCAGCTCATCGGATTATGGCACCGGGGCGGAACTCGTGGAGTTGACGACACAGGGGAATGCTGTGAAAGCGAAGCAGGTCTACTTCACCAAAGACATGAAGAACCATCACGGCGGCATGGTGTTGCATGATGGCCATGTGTTCGCCTCGAACGGCGATATGTTGTCGTGCGTCAATCTCAAAACGGGCGAACCAACGTGGCGTGAACGCAGCATGAAGGGGTCCATCATCATGGCCGATGGCAAGTTTATCTTCCGTCACGAACAAGGCCCGGTGGTGCTCTTCGCCGCTGACACAAGAGAATACAAAGAACTCGGTCGCTTCGACCAACCTCAACGCAGCAATCGCCCTGCCTGGGCCTATCCCGTCGTCGCTGACGGAAAGCTTTATCTTCGCGATATGGACAAGCTGCTGGTCTACGACGTCCGGGCGAAGTAAGACGGCTTTCCAGGGTCCCTTCTCCCTTCGCAGGGGAGAAGGTGGCCGACAGGCCGGATGAGAGGTCTTCTGGAAATTGACGCGATGACAACCGCAGGTTCTCCGCACCTTCACCCTTTCGCCGCGAAGGAGAGGGAACCAGAACAGGGCGCTCGAGAGGGGAAACGTCAGCCCCACAGCTTCGAGATCTTTCGGCGAATCTCGGATGTGTCACCCTGGATCAGTCCGCTCTGCCCTGCTCCGCTTCCAGATCCAAATGAGTGGCCGAGTGATTGTCGGTCGAAGAGCGACTGAATGGGAGGCGGAAGAAAGCGAGTGATCTTGCTCAGCGAATGCTGATCGCTTTTGCGGCGATTGTGGAAGTAGTAACGCTCGGGGCGGACAATACTCAGCTGATTCTTCGCTCGTGTCATCGCCACGTAAAACAGGCGGCGTTCCTCTTCAATCTCTTCGGGTGAGCCTGTCGCCATGTCGGACGGAATGTTTCCGTCGGCCGCGTGGATCACGTAAACAGAATCCCACTCAAGACCTTTTGCCGAATGGATCGTGCTGAGGATCAGATAATCCTCATCCAGAAATGGATCGGCCGGAAGCTCCTGAGTGGAGCTGGGCGGGTCCAGAGTCATCTCGGCCAGAAATTCTGTTCGACTTTGATATCGAGCGGCAATTGCTTCCAGTTGGATCAGATCATTCAGTCGTGCCTGCACGTTATCGTACTTCGCTTCCAGCAGAGGCGAATAAAACAGACGAGTGGCATGGATGTCTGTGGAAACGCCCGCGTCCGATTCCGCTCGTTCCTCCATGTCCTGCAGCAGACGAATGAGCTTTGTCCATCGATCCTTCAGCGTTGCCGGTGGATTCCAGGACAGCCACGAATCAAAATGTCCACCGGCATCGCGAAGTGCATCCAGCAGCGTGGCAGCTTTGGCCTGACCGATCCCAGGTAGCAGCACCAGCACTCGGAAGCCGGCGACGGAATCCAGTGGATTCTCTGCCAGACGCAGAAACGACAGCAGATCCCGCACATGAGCTGTCTCAAGAAATCGCAGGCCACCATACTTCACAAACGGCACATTGCGACGCCCCAGCTCCGCTTCCAGTGCCATGCTATGATGTGACGCACGGAACAGAACGGCCTGCTGTTTGAGCGCGATTCCTTTCTCACGGCGTTCGAGGATCTGATTCACAACCCACGTCGTCTGAGCATCTTCGTCACTGCACGTCAGCAGCACCGGAGCTGACCCGTCGCCGCGAGACGTCCAGAGTTCCTTCGCATGTCGCTCGGCCGCTTCAGCGATGACTTTATTGGTGACATCGAGGATCTTTTGCGTACTGCGGTAATTCTGTTCCAGAGGAATCAGCACGGTCCCGGGATACTGCTCCGGAAAATCGAGGATGTTTCGGATGGTTGCCGCACGGAAGGAATAGATCGACTGGGCATCATCACCGACCGCTGTCAGGCCTTTGCCATCGGGACAAATGTTCTTTAGAATCTGAGCCTGCAGGATGTTCGTGTCCTGGTACTCATCAACCAGAATATGCTGAAACTGCTGCCTGAGCATCTGCCCGCCGTCCGGATGTTCCGCGAGGGCGTTCCAGAACAACAGCAGATCGTCGAAGTCGAGCACTCTCTGCTGCTCCTTCGTGACCGTGTAGCCATTGAACAGCTCGGCCAGTCGCTCCTGATGTTCGAGGCACCACGGAAAATATTTCTTCAGAACAACATCCAGCGACTTCTGAGTGTTCACGCAGCGGCCGTAGATGTCGAGGCATGTGGCTTTGAGGGGAAATCGATTCTCCGTCTTCGGCAGGTTCAGTTTTGATCGGACGACGTTGATCAGATCTTCCGAATCACTGCGATCCAGAATCGTAAAATCGGGATGCAGACCAATCAGGTGGCCGTAGCGTCGCAGTACGTTTGTCGCGACAGAGTGAAATGTGCCGCCGGACAATCGACGAATGGAATGGCGTGATGCAATCGTCGGATCCTTCAGCGTTGCAGGATCCAGCTGGACGAGGATCTGTTCGACGCGTCGCAGCATCTCCGCGGCGGCTCGACGAGTAAACGTCAGCAGCAGAATGCGAGCCGGATCGGTCCCGCGGACGATCTGCCAGGCCACTCGATGAGCCAGTGTCGTTGTCTTTCCGGTTCCGGCGCCGGCAATGATCAGCAAAGGCTGCTCGCCATGCATCACGGCCGCCCGCTGTTGCGGGTTCAGTGACTGAAGAAACGCGGGAACTTCAGATGTTTCGGCAGATGACATGACGACACGCTGTGCAAGAAAGACCTCGAACGGCTGTAGAATACGTCGTCGGCCAGACAGCGACAAACCAACCCCTCATTTCCGTAAGGCTCTTTGCCGGTTGGCAGTGTTCCGGGAGGGCCTGTTCCGAGAGGGCCTGTTCCGGGAGGGTCTGGCCGATCGCCTCGATCCTCGCACCATCAGGCGAACGTAAAATTTTTCATGGCGTTCTCGAGAGCCACTTCAATCGGGCTCAGGGGCAACCCGGCAGCAACAGCCTTGCTGCTGTCCAGCACGCAATTGGACCGAGGCGTCTTTGCGGCGACGTTCAGGAACTGGTCTTCGGAATCAAAAAACTGGAACGACTGATTCGACAAGCCGTGCTTCTGGATCAGTCGGACCACATCTCGTGTCGTCACGCTCCCCGGATTCGTCAGATTGTAGGTGCCGAAGGGAACTCGCTGCACCCAGCTCTGCACGCAGCAGTTTGCAAACTCATCCAGATGGGACAAGCTGTTCGTGGCCATCAGCAATCGCTCATATCGCATCATCTTGCTGATGTAGTTGCGAGGCCCGTCGATGTGTTCGAAAGGGATCCGCAGCCGCCAGATAAAGCAGTTGTCGGCACCCTCCAGAACTTCTTCACCCAATGCCTTGCAGCCGGAATAGAAACTGCAGTTGTTCTGGCGAAATGTGAAATTCGGCGCGTCCTCCTCGCTGAATCCCCGGCTGTCCGGTTTGGCTCCCGTGAAGATGCAGCCCGAAGAAACGTGTCCCCAAGGCGTTGCGGTCTGTTCGCAGGCGGATCGAATCACGCCGGGCAGGACCGCATTCCCGGCAAGGCACTCGGTGCGATGAATTTCGCACGCATCAACATTGGGTTTGCCGGTGTAGCCCGCCGCGTTGATGACAAAAGACGCCCGTGAATTTTTGAGCAACTTGACCAGTTCGTCATGCTGCGAATAATCGACAGACCTTCTCGAAATTACCTGACACGAAAGCCGTGCCTCGGTAAGGCTGCGATAAATGGCCTGGCCGACGTATCCCTGTCCACCGAGTAACAGAATCATTCCACACGACCGGAGCAACTCTCACGAAGCATTTTCTGCAGACGAACGAACATCTGCAGCACGCCAGACTGAATAGACGATCAGACAGAATAGTCGAGAGCATGCCCGATGACCATTCACGATTGTCGTGTGCAGTCGCGGAATTCATTGAATGGCCATCTGAGTGCCGCACGGGCTCGGGAGGGCGAGACTCCCGCCAAGCCATTTTTACGCGTGTTTGGGATCCGAGCCACTGACAACTGACAACTGACAACTGACAACTGACAACTGACAACTGACAACTGACAACAGCCTGCTGCCATGCCAATTCTTGAAAAAGAACCCGACATTTTCCCCGACAACCTGCTGGATCAGGGGGCCCCGGACACGGACTCAAAGTGGTTTGCAATGTACACACTCGCACGGCATGAGAAGGAATTCATGCGGATGCTGAGACCGTTGAATATTGGTCACTACGGTCCCATGGTGCAGCAGCGGAAGCGATCGCCAGCCGGGAGGATTCGCACCAGTTACGTGCCGTTATTCACGGGCTACGTCTTTATTCGCGGCGACGAAGTCGACCGACACAACGCCGTGTCTACCGGGTGCATTTCGCGATGTCTGCCGGTCACGGAATCAGAGGAACTGATCGAAGACCTGCGGCGAATTCGGATGATGCTGGAGAAGGGTTCGGACGTCCGTCCCGAACCGAAACCGCTGGTCGGCCGAGCGGCTGTCGTCAAACGCGGTGCGATGGCAGGCCTGAAAGGGACAATTACCAAAGTCGACAACCAACACCGCCTCACAGTGCTGGTCCATTTCATGCAGCGAGGAGCATCAGTCGTCGTAGACGAGGCGGATGTGGATCTGGTGTAATCCTGATCAGCCGCTCATCACTGACGCAGAATCTTGTTT
>JBKDRW010000002.1:0-4206 GCA_046341255.1 Planctomycetota bacterium | reverse complement strand
ACTTCAACAATTCTGTGTTGTACAACGGCTGGTTATACGGCTTCGATGGTGACTCGCACAATGGTCGAAACGTCACACTTAATTGTATCAACTTTGAAACAGGCCAACTGGCGTGGAAGCAAAGAGGACTTGGTTGCGGTTCCCTGCTGATTGTCGATGGCATGATCCTCGCGCTGGCTGAGAAAGGCGAACTGGTTCTCGCGAGAGCTGATTCCGGAAAGTATGAGGAACTCGCACGGACGCAGTTTCTGGACGGGCGATGCTGGACCATGCCGGTTCTCAGCAATGGACTCGTTTATGGTCGTAATGCGGATGGCAGGCTGGTTTGCGTGGAATTGCCTCGCGACTGAAAGGCCGTTCGTGAAAAACCGCTCCGTCGCATTGCTCCTTGAGACATCCAACGCCTATTCGCGTGGGCTATTGGATGGAATTATCGGCTTCGTTCAGCAGCATCGAGGCTGGTCTGTATATCTCCCCGAACAGGAACGCGGTGCTGATCCACCGGAATGGCTGAGACGCTGGAAGGGCGATGGTATCATCGCCCGCATTGAAACTCATGAAATTGCGCGTGCGGTATCGGCGACGAAACTTCCTGTCGTAGATCTCAGTGCCGGAAGATTTCTTGAGAATATCCCGTGGCTGGAAACGGACGACAGGCGAATAGCTGAAGTGGCGGCCGAACATCTGCTGGAACGCGGTTTTAGAAATCTGGCGTTTTGCGGTGATCCGGGGTTCAATTGGTCAAAGCTGCGGGAGCAGAGTTTCGAAGCCTGCGTCCGCAGCATCGGTGCGGCCTACTTCTGTCATCATTCCGCCCCACGAACGGATGCAGACTACTCATGGAATCGTGATCGCCGCGGTTTAATTCAGTGGCTCAGGAAGCTGCCTCGGCCCATCGGCATCATGGCATGTTATGATATCAAGGCTCAGCAGCTTCTGGCGATCTGTCGTGAGGAAGACATTGCGGTACCGGACGAAGTGGCCGTGATTGGTGTCGACAACGATCGCCGCCTGTGTGAACTCTGTGACCCTCCACTGTCCAGTGTTGTGCCAAACTCATGGAAGACCGGATATGAATCGGCGTCATTGCTGGATCGCATGATGCGGGGCGAGCGTGTCAGCACCGAGGGTCGGCTGATTCCACCGCTGGGTGTGAAGACGCGACATTCGACGGATGTGCTGGCGATTGACGATGCCGACATTGTCGCTGCCATTCGCATCATCCGTGATCAGTCATGCAAAGGACTGACAGTGCATCAACTGATGCGACAGGTACCGATGTCTCGCCGAATCTTTGAGCGGCGATTTCAGAATCTGCTTGGTCGAACACCACATGCCGAAATTGTCCGGATTCGCATTGATCGATGTCGTCAACTGCTGGCAGAAACTGATCTGCCGCTGACCGAAATTGCTCGGGCCGCCGGTTTCCCGCACGCGGAATATCTGTCAGTCACATTCAAACGTGAAACCGGACAAACGCCGCGAGAGTTCCGCCTTGAGCACCGAATTCGAGGATAGTCGGATCAAAGAAACAGCAGCGTGGTGTCGACGGATGTCAGGTAAACAAAAAGACCCGTCTGCCACGAAGCAACGGATGTCGTGACAGGAATCACCACTCGACTTTGAGTCTTCCGCAGAAGGCATAGAACGCTGACAACGATTACGGTACCTGCCAGCTTTGTGCGAATAAACACTTCAATCCCGCCGTGGCCCAGCTGGATCAGATAGATGCCAACGGGGTTCTGCTCTGTCGATTGGATGACTTCGCGATACCTTGCGATCAGCCATGTGTCATAGAGTGAAACGGCCGTAATGACGAACAGAGCGAACGGAAACCAGTAACGCCTCAATCCAGAACGATCAAAGAATTGGCTCATGGCATTCATCCTTTCTGCAGGCCGTCGCTGGAGTGTAGTGCATGGTGGCAGCGGTTCAGTCGTTGATACCGCGATGAATCATGACTGTGGCAAACAGCTTGCCAATGGAGTGTTTGTCCTTCATTAAGAATCCAGGTTTCTCAATGGAAATGTCCAGCGCCCTTTCCCACTGATAGTCTGAACGCTTCTGTCCAGGCCATCCGCTTTTGTGTGCAGCAAAGATGCCTTCTGTTCGGGCGGCATGATGTTCAAAGTCACACTCAGAAGGACCACCGCCCGGAACCGTGAACAGCCTCGGAATCGCCGGTTTCGCGGGCAGTTCTGATTGTCTGCGAGCATGCTGCAGACAGTCTGTACATCAGGGTGACACTGCAGGTCATCAGCATCTGCCGGACCTTGTCAGCATCTGCGATTTGCCTTCCGCATCATGCCTGAAGTTGAAAACACGCGGTGATCAGCCTCAATTTTCCTGATTTCGCAGTATTTCCCGGATGATCAGTTCGTGTTGAACTGCTGTCGTATTCTGAGATGATTCGTCCGAACAGAGTCACTCAGGAACCGACGCGTGATTTCCTATCGATCACTGAAAAAGCTGATTGGAGAAAGCAGCCTTGAACGGAAGTGCCGCTTCCTGTTCGGCTTCGCGCTGTTGTTTCTCATTACCACAAGTTTCTGGTGGTACGCGTATCGAACTCAAAAGCTGGTTGAGAACCAGCAGGTGTTTGCTGCCCGCATGCTGGTTCCGCGGCTGCTGCAGATTCAGCATCAGCGAAAGTTCGTGGAAAAGCCTGAGGTGACAAACGGATCTGCGTCTGTTGATGCCGCATCCGGGACGATCGATTCGACTCAACCAGCAGAGGTCACGTCTGGAAACCAGACAAATCCCGTTTCGGTCGCTCCGGTTCCGTCGGGTGATGCGATGGATCTGCTGAGTACCGTGCTTGATCAGTCGCCTCAGATGGCTGAACGAGGGAAATGGAGCCTTCTGTCAGCGGCAAATGAGCTGCCCGAGACCGATGGTGGTTTTGAGGCGCGCCGTCGGTTTCTGGACCCCGAAAACCCGGAAGATGAGTATTGGAGCATCGAAGAAGAGGATGGGAAACCTCGAACGCTTGTGTACTTTGCTGCCATTCGAATCGAAAATGCGTGTCGCGTCTGCCACCGGGATGATGGCTCCGCAGTCTTTCGTCGGCCCGATCTTGAGACCGCAGGAGTGATCTCCAATTCTGCGAAGAACGCTTCTGGAGAGCAGTCGGGTGCCGATCCGGCTGGAGAGGCATCAGCCGTTTCGGACGCTGCAGCTCCTCGGAGTAAGGCAGTTCCAGCGAACGGATCTGCTCCAGAGTTGGCAAAACCGCTGCACAGCCTCGCCAAGATCAACGTCTCACTGGAAACGGTCGACGCTCAGTTAAGTCGTAACCGCGCGATTCTGATGGCAACGGCGATTGTCACTTCGTTTCTCGCGATGCTCGCCGCCTACGCAATTGTGCGTTACATCATTGTCAAACCCGTTCAGCACCTGAAAGATGTGAGCGACGAGATTGCCCGTGGCAATCTGAATCACCGCGCGGAAATCAGCACGGGTGATGAATTTGAAGAGCTGAGTCATGCTTTCAATCGCATGCTGCGTCATATGATGACTGTGAATGACGAACTGCGTCAGCTGAATGACAGTCTCGATGCAAAAATCGACCAGCTCGCACAGGCGAACATGGAGTTGTTCAACAACAATAAGCTGAAGGACGACTTTCTCGCAACGATCAGCCACGAACTGCGAACACCGCTCAACAGCATCCTTGGATTCAGCGATATTCTGCAGAACGCGGCCAATCTTGATGATCGTCAGAAGCGGTACGTGCAAAATATCCAGACGTCAGGTCAGTCTTTGATGGTTCAGATCAACGACCTTCTGGACCTTGCCAAGATTGAAAGCGGCAAGATGCAGCTGAATCCTGGCGAAGTTCAGCTCGCGGACATTCTGGATCTGCAGGTGCAGCAGATCATGCCGCTGGCAGACCGAAAGAATATCGATCTGCGAATCGACCAGCCAACCTCTTCCCTGCCGTCCCTGAATCAGGACCGCAGCAAAATCTCACAAATCCTTCAGAACCTGCTTTCGAATGCGATCAAGTTTACTCCGGAAGGCGGTCGAGTTCGCGTCTTTTCGCGATTGATCGATCCGGAGTTCGTTGAGTTCAGTGTTGAGGATACCGGCATTGGTATTCCGCTTCAGGAACAGGAGCATATCTTCGAGAAGTTTCGACAGGGTTCCACGGTGCCGGGTGGACGTGACCATGTCAAACGCGAGTACGAAGGGACAGGACTGGGA
>JBKDRW010000001.1:0-3085 GCA_046341255.1 Planctomycetota bacterium | reverse complement strand
GCAATGCAGGTACCATCCAGTAACAGCAAAGATGGAAATACGCCCGCGCCTGGAAATGCCGGGAAGAAAGCAGGCAAGGGAACACAGGGCAACCAGAAAGGTGCCGCGACGGATTCAGCGAAGGGAACCAAAGAAATGAAGCTGAAGGGCCAGGATTCACTCGTCGGAGAATCACAAAAAGAGAATGAGCAATCCACAGAGGACGATTCTCAGGCGATGCGGGAGTATCGTCAGAATGCAGAAAAGTTCGAAGCACTGAGCGAGTCAGCCATCGAATCGGAATCGATCCCGCTCGGTCATCGCCAGACCATCCGTCGTTATTTTGAACTCCTGCGTCCGGCCGAACCTGCATCAGAGTCTCAGGATCAGCCCTGAGTCATGCCGACAGGAAACACCTCCGTTTGATTCGGCAAACAGCAGTCATAGTGATCTCGTTGGTTCGTCAGCCCCGCAACTTCTGAGGATTCAGGATGAACGCGTCCCTGCACGCAAATCACTGTCGTGTCTGCGGCAAAGCTGCCCGGTCGTTGATGCAGGGACGCATGGTGCGGTCCACCATTGCAGAGATGATTCGACAGGATTATCCGGACTGGTCTGATGATCACTTTATCTGTCTTGATGATCTGAATGACTACAGAAGTCGATTTGTGGAAAAAGTCCTTGAAGTGGAACGCGGTGAACTGTCTCAGCTGGAAGAGGATGTTGTTCGCAGCCTGAAAGAACAGGAACTCATTTCGGCCAACACAAATGCCGAGATCTCGTCGTCGCGCACACTGGGTGAGAGACTGTCCGATTCGCTTGCCTCCTTTGGCGGCAGCTGGACATTTCTGATCTTCTTCTCGATTGGTATGGGAATCTGGATCATCATCAACTCTGTGTTACTGGCGACTCGGGCTTTTGATCCTTATCCGTTCATCCTGCTGAATCTGTTGTTATCGTGTCTCGCGGCGATTCAGGCTCCAGTGATCATGATGAGCCAGAACAGGCAGGAAGCCAAGGATCGTGTTCGTGCAGAACATGACTACCGAGTGAATCTGAAGGCCGAACTGGAGATCCGCCATCTGCATTCCAAGATGGACCTGCTGCTGACTCATCAGTGGCAGCGTCTTCTGGAGATCCAGCAGATTCAGACCGAACTGCTGCAGCAACTGACGCGTCGAACAGTGGAGTCGTCAGGTGATGAGTTCAGCAGCGATTGAATCAGATTCCTCGGAACGATCGCGCATAAAAAAATCCTCCGATGTGTGACGATCGAAGGATTTTCATGCAGGATGGATGGTGTGAAACAACTCAGGCCTTGTGAGGTTCACCGCTTTCGAGGAATCGAGCGAGTCGATAGAAGTCGCTTTCCGGTCTGATGTATCGCACGACGGTGACCAGCGTCTTGGGATCGACAAGCTTTTCGAATGGGACGAAATGCAGGTCCAGCTGACCGGATACGGAGACCATCGCACCGTTCATCTTTTCCTCGCACAGCGCTCGGTAAGCACCCACGCCGAGCTGGCTGCCCAGCAGCACGTCAAATGCGTGAGGTCGAGCACATCGGCATTCGTATCCGAGCTGCAGACCGGTCACTTTTCGCTTGACGCCCGTCTGTTTCGTGAACTCCGCTGCGATTCGTTTTGCAAACATTTTACCAAGATCAACGTTTGCTACTGAGATGTGGCCATGGTCGTCGCGAGGCACGTCCTTGAGCACTTCGTCGGAAAGGAATTCCGCCAACCCTTCGGCCAGAACCACGACGCCGTATTCCTTGCCTTCTTTTTCCTGACGATATCGCATCATTCTGACGATGCGTCCGACCACCTTATCAATGTCCATCACCTTGCGTTTCGGAGTGGATTCCGGCATCAGATAGTCCGGAGTCATGTCCTCGACGCTCAGCACCATATTGGCTTCACCGGCGATGGCAGCGCCGTACGCGAGCCATCCGGCACTCCGGCCCATACTTTCAACGACAAAGTAGGCTCGAGCTGCCTCAGCATCCGCGTGCAGATTCCGGATCTCGGTTCCCAGTGTCTCCACAGCTGTGAAGTAACCGAAGGTGAAGTCGATGCCCATATAGTCGTTATCGATCGTCTTGGGAACATGCACAACAGGCATGCGTTTCTGATCGGCTGGCAGACGATCCTGAAACATTTTCATCTTGTTTGCGGTCTTCAGCGTGTCGTCACCACCAATCGAGACCAGTGCATCGACACCGATGGAACGAAGCGCCTCGTAAGATCGCTTCAGAGGAGCTGACTTATCCGGATCTTCCAGATGCTCCGGTGCTGTTACCTGCTTGCCTGGATTCGCTCGAGCGGTCCCGATGATGATCCCTTCCTTGCTGCGAGTTCTTCGCAGAGACATTTCCGTCAGATTCTTGTAGTGAACGCCTTCAATCAGAGGGTTCGAAGGACTGTACTCCATCAGGTTTGAGTAGCCATACTTGATTCCGACAACTTCAATTCCGGCACGGATAAAGGAAATCGCGCACGTGGAAATTACTGCATTGGCTCCGGGTGCCGGGCCGCCGGCGAAAAGAAGAGCAACTCGTTTGATTCCGTGGGACATGGAACAGCATCCTCAACTGAAAAAACTCAGAATTTTCGATTCGAAAAGTGCAGAGAGTGAAATCAGAACGTTCGTTCCACGAAGGTCGTGTCGACGTTGAAGTCCACGAAGTCTGCATGATTGAACATCTTCTTGGCGAGAGGCAGCGTGGTGGCGATGCCTTCAATCACAAACTCTTTCAGACAGCGACGCATGCACTGAATGGCTTCTTCGCGAGTCGGTTTGTGGACGATCAGCTTGCCGATCATGGAGTCATAGTACGGGCTGACCGTGTATCCTTCATACACGTGTGAATCGAAACGCACTCCCGGCCCGCCCGGCAGCCGAAGCTTTGTGATCGTGCCTGGGCTGGGTCGGAAGCCATTGTCCGGATCTTCCGCATTCACTCGCAGTTCGATTGCGCAACCTGTGTGCGGGATGTCGGCCTGCGTGAACGGGAGCGGTTCACCGGCAGCGATGCGAATCTGCTGTTTGATCAGGTCGATTCCCGTGACGAGTTCGGTGACGGGGTGTGCCACCTGAAGGCGTG